>CAMDBL010000236.1 GCA_945889015.1 Devosia equisanguinis | reverse complement strand
GATCGCACGATCTCGAAGCTTCGCATCTGCCTTCACCCGCCGAGTGATACCGCCCACGGCAAGCGATCTACCTGATTCGATCATTAGGTCAGCGAGTTACGTAGATGTCGCGGAAATGAAGGCACTGAAGCAGGGACAAAGCTCTTGTAAGGTGGCGCGATCTGCGCGATGTCGTCCCAGAACTTCTGCGTCGCGAGTGCCTGCGGTTTGGCATTCCACTTGCTCAGCACGATCAGTAGGGCAGCCTCCGAGTCGTCTCGGGCTTTGTTAAATTCTCCATTATGAAGCCAAAGCAAGGATCTACCGGTGAGCAGCGCAGCCTTCTCGCCGTCGGGAAGTTTGTCAAAGTTCATCTTCTGCGCAGACGCTAGCGCCGCAGCAACCGTCGCCTTATTAACCTCTTCAGAAGTGGCTTTTTTTTCGTCATATCCACCCTTGATCAATCGGACTGCAACTCGATACTCTTCGGGACCAAACTCAACAATTGGCAAAGGCAATGTCGTTAATTTAGAGGCAGAAGCGCGTGAAAGGTCACCACTTGCGGCTGCCCATTTTTCGCCAGCTTCCAAGGCCAGCGTTGCAGTTTCGCTGGCCACTGAGCCGCTAAGTGACAATGCAACTGTTAGCAGGGCTGCGCCGCCTTTAACCCCCAGACCTCCAGCCGCGAGGCTTCCCCCGCCCATGAGAGCAAGACCGTAACTCGTTGCAGCCGCACCGCTTAGTCCCGCCATTCCGCCAATCCAAGTACCTATCGAAGTAACGGCCGGGGTAAGAGTCCCGGCAGATAGATATACTGCTGCTCCAGCACCGATGGCGGCCAGAGCAATGCCTGACCATTTGAGCATCTCTTTTGTCGTCCAGCCTGCCTTATAAAACCCGGCCAAGTCCAAATCGCCAGGGGCCGCAATACTGCCACCGCACTCCACCAAAACAATGACAACGGAAATGAATATTACCGAAACCAGTTTCGTACGCATGACAACCTACTCGCGCAATGATCACTTCTGTGTGTGATCATTGCACAGACGTTAGCCACCTACAACGGAATATTGTCGTGCTTCTTCCAGGGGTTCTCGACTTGCTTGTTGCGCAGCATGTTGAGCGCGCGGCAGATGCGGCGGCGCGTGCCGTGCGGCATGATCACCTCGTCGATGTAGCCGCGCTCGGCGGCGACGAAGGGATTGGCGAAGCGCTTCTGGTACTCGTCGATGCGCGCCTTGATCTTCTCGGGATCGCCGAGGTCGGCCCGATACAGGATCTCGGCCGCGCCCTTGGCGCCCATCACTGCGATCTCGGCCGTCGGCCAGGCATAATTGACGTCGCCGCGGATGTGCTTGGACGACATCACGTCGTAGGCGCCGCCGTAGGCCTTGCGCGTGATCAGCGTCACCTTCGGCACGGTCGCCTCGGAGTAGGCGAACAACAGCTTGGCGCCGTGCTTGATCAAGCCACCGTACTCCTGCGCGGTGCCCGGCAGGAAGCCCGGCACGTCGACGAAGGTGATGATCGGGATGTCGAAACAATCGCAGAAACGCACGAAGCGCGCCGCCTTGCGCGAGGCGTCGCTGTCGAGCACGCCGGCCAGCACCATCGGCTGATTGGCGACGATGCCGACGGTGCGGCCTTCCATGCGCGCAAAGCCCGTCACGATGTTGCGCGCGAACGCCTCCTGGATCTCGAAGAAGTCGCCCTCGTCGACGACCTTGTGGATCAACTCCTTGATATCGTAGGGCTTGTTCGGGTTGTCCGGGATCAGCGTGTCGAGCGAAGCGTCGTCACGGTCGGACAGGTCGCGCGTCGGCAGCACCGGCACGCCCGATCGGTTGTTCGACGGCAGGAAATCCATCAGCCGGCGCATCTGCAGCAGGCACTCGACGTCGTTCTCGTAGGCGCGGTCGGCGATCGAGGACTTGGTCGTGTGCACCTTGGCACCGCCGAGTTCCTCGGCCGTCACGGTCTCGTTGGTGACGGTCTTCACCACGTCCGGCCCGGTCACGAACATGTAGCTCGTGTCCTTCACCATGAAGATGAAATCCGTCATCGCCGGCGAGTAGACGTCGCCGCCAGCGCACGGGCCCATGATGACGGAGATCTGCGGAATGACACCGGAGGCGAGCACGTTCCTGAGGAACACCTCGCCGTAGCCGCCGAGGGCTGCCACGCCCTCCTGGATGCGCGCGCCGCCCGCGTCGAACACGCCGATGATCGGCGCCCGGTTCTTCAGCGCCATGTCCTGGATCTTCTGGATTTTCTTGGCGTGCTCCTCGCTGAGCGAGCCACCAAACACCGTGAAATCCTTGGCGAACACATAGACGACACGGCCGTTGATGGTGCCCCATCCCGTGACCACGCCGTCGCCCGGCGTCCTCGTCTTCTCCATGCCGAAGTCGTTGGAACGGTGCAGGACGTACATGTCGAATTCCTCGAAGGAATTCTCGTCCATCAGCAGCTCGATCCGCTCGCGCGCGGTCAGCTTGCCGCGCTTGTGCTGGGCGTCGATGCGGGCTTGGCCGCCTCCCAGACGCGCATTCTCGCGCCGCCGCTCGAGCTCCTCGATCACGTCTTTCATGCCACTTCCCCGCACCCGACGGTTTTGCTCCAACATCGAGAACTAGCACGATGCTGCGCTGCCGCAAACCGGACGAAGGTGGGGAGCGCGCAACCCGCCAAGCCTGCGGTGGCGAGCCCGTCCCCCAAGACATTGAGCATCCTAGCCCCGATCGCAGAACGTAGTAGGATGGAAGCAGTGGCGAGATGCCCGCCTGCGAAGCAGGCACGGCCAAATAGAACAAACCGGAGGACGCACATGATCCGCGCGGGCATCGTCGGGATGGGCTGGTGGGGCCAGATGCTGGTCGACAGCGTGCAGGGGCGCAGCGACGTGATCCGCGTTACCGCCGGCCACACACGCACGCCGGCCAAGGCCCAGGCCTACGCCAAGGCCAAGGGCATCGCCATGGCCGCGAGCTTCGAGGAGCTGCTGGCCGATTCCTCGATCGATGCGATCATTCTGGCCACGCCGCACTCCGAGCACGCGACCCAGCTCGTCAAGGCCGCCGCTGCCGGCAAGCACATCTATACCGAGAAACCGTTCACCCTCGACGTCGCCAGCACCGACACCGCGCTCGCCGCGATCGACAAGGCCAAGGTCACGCTCGGGATCTCGTTCCAGCGCCGCTTCCATCCCTCGATGATCGAATTGAGAAAGCGCGTCAAATCGGGCGCGCTCGGCACCATCGACTACGTCACCGCCGAGATGTCGACCTCGACCGCGCTCGCCATGCCCAAGGAGTACTGGCGGGCCAATCCGAAGGAGACGCCGGCCGGCGCGATGACCGGGATCGGCGTGCACATCGTCGACGGCATGATCGACCTGTTCGGCGAGATCGCCGAGGTCACCTGCATCAACGCGCGGCGCGCCGCCCCCAACGCCGACGACACGACCGCCGTGCTGCTGCAGCACAAGAGCGGCGTGGTCGGGACGTTCACCGGCTGCTTCGCGACCATCCCGTTCTACCGCTTCTCGGTGGCGGGCTCCGGCGGCAACGGCGAAATCTACGGCCACTTCCTCGACACCCTGACCGTAACGCCGCTGCCTCAGGGCAAGCCCGGCGGCACGCTCGCCAACGTCTCGGAGGTGATCGACAACAAGGGCTACAACATGCTCGGCGCCGCTCTCGAGACGTTCGCGCGCTGCGTGATGGAGAAGAAGCCGTTCCCGATCACGCCCGGCGAGATCCGCCACGGCGTCCAGGTATTCGATGCGATCGTGAGATCGGCGGCGGAGCGGCGCACCGTGACGGTCGGATGAGTGCGGCGAGGCCCGGCTGCAGGCAGCTGCCGACGCCCTCCCTACGAGCGGAAGGTGAGTCGTCGCCTTCGACCGGCGCGGCCGTTGTTTCGTCGTGAGCGCCGCTTATGTTGAGATGATCCAGACGCAGCATGCGGAGGGGCCCATGCGCTCGGTCGTCGTCGTCGGTGCGGGCAAGATCGGATCGGTCGTCGCACGAATGCTGGCGGGAACCGGAGACTGGACCGTCGCCATCGTCGACCGGGCGGCCGCCGCCTTCGATCTGCTCGAGGCACACCCGAGCCTGGCGCCGCACGTCGTCGACATCGACGATAGCAAGCGGCTGCTGGAAGTCCTGAACGGCGCGTTCGCGGTGCTGAGCGCGGCCCCCTTCCACATGACGACACGGGTCGCGGAAGCGGCGAAGGCCGCGGGCTGCCACTACTTCGACCTGACCGAAGACGTCGCCTCCACACGGCGGATCAAGATCTTGGCCGAGGGGGCCTCGACCGCCTTCATGCCGCAATGCGGCCTGGCGCCGGGCTTCATCTCGATCGTCGCGGAGGACCTGATCAAACGGTTCGAGAGCCTCGACACCGTCAAGCTGCGCGTCGGCGCCTTGCCGCAGTACCCCTCGAACGCGCTCAACTACAATCTGACCTGGAGCACGGACGGCGTCATCAACGAATATTGCGAGCCTTGCGAGGCGATCGTCGACGGCATCAAGCGCGAGGTGCCCCCGCTTGGCGAGCGCGAGGAGTTCTCGCTCGACGGCGTCACCTACGAGGCGTTCAACACCTCGGGCGGGCTCGGCACCCTGGCCGAGACGCTGGACGGGCGGGTCAGGCATTTGACCTACAAGACCATCCGCTATCCCGGCCACGCGCGCATCATGAAGGCGCTGCTCAACGACCTCCGGCTGCGCGACCGGCGCGAGGTGCTGAAGGACATCCTGGAGCACGCCGTGCCGACGACGCTGCAGGACGTCGTCATCGTGTTCGTCACGGTGTCGGGTACGCGCGGCGGCCGGCTCGAACAGGAGACGTATGCGCACAAGATCTACAGCCGCGAGGTCGCCGGCCGCGTGCTCTCCGCCATCCAGGTGACGACGGCATCGGGCATCTGCGCGTTGCTGGAGCTGGTCGCGGACGGCACCTTGCCGCAGGCAGGCTTCCTCAGACAGGAGGATGTTCCGCTGGCGGCATTCCTCGCCAACCGATTCGGCAAGGTGTATGCGAAGGGCAGTGCCGGCTGAAGCTCCGCCTCAGACACCGTCGATAACCGCCTCACGCCATGTGCCGCCCGGCGTTGATCAGGATGGTCTGACCCGTCAGGTAGGCGTTGGCCGCCATCATCTGCGCGATCATCGCCACCTCGTCGACGTGGCCCATCCGCTTCATCGGCATCTTGTCGGTTTCAGGGATCGTCTTGCCATCGAAGATGTCGGTGGCGACGATCGCTGGCGCGATCGCGTTCGACGTGATCCCCATGTCGACGAGGCGCGCCGCGTAGTGGCGCATCATGCCCTCCAGTGCGGCCTTCGACGACGCATAAGTCGCCGACATCGAGCCGCCGGTACGCGCCGCGTTGGACGAGAGAAAGATCAGCCGGCCCCACTTGGCGTCGCGCATGCCCGGCAGCACGGCCTGGGTCATCATGAAGGCCGACCGCACGTTGACCGCGAAGGTCTCGTCGTACTCGGCGACGGTATTCTCGAACACGCTCCGCTGGAAGGCGATGGCCGCGTTGTTGACGAGGATGCCGGTCGGCCCGAACGCAGTCGCGGCAGCATCGGCGAGCCGGGCGACATCGGCCTCCTTCGACACGTCGGCCTTGACCGCGATCGCGCGGCCGCCACCCTCAGTGATCAGATCGACCACCTCGGCCGCCGCCTTGCCGTTCGAGACATAATTGACCGTCACCGGACAGCCGAGCTCGGCCAAGGCCAACGCGATGGCGCGGCCGATGCCACGGCTGCCGCCGGTGACGAGCGCGGGATACGGCTTCTCGAGGGCGATCAGAGCCATCACGGGGCCTCGCGTGCGAAAGAGAGCGGATGGAGACGCAGCTAGGCGCCGGCGGCGGGGGTCTCGGCGAGCGCCTTGAGGATGCGGCCCAGCGCCTCGGCCAAGCGGACGCTGTCGACCTCGTCCTTGTGGATCACGTCGGAGGCGCCCGCCTTGATCAGCTCCAGCCGGCGCTGGCGCGTGGCCCGGCCGCTGACGACGATGATCGGCCCCTCGAAGCCGGCGCGGCGCAGGAACGGAATGGTCTGTGAGGCATCGTCGCTCGGCTTCAGGTAATCGTCGAGCATGACCAGATGCGGCTGACGGGCGATGATGTTGTCGACGGCGCTGCCGAGCGTGTTGGCGCGCCGTATCTGCACCTCGTAGCCGAGCATGATGTGCAGCGTCGCGCGCATGCGGTCGGCATCGATGTTCTCGTCCTCGACAACCAGCACGTCCGTGATCCGCGCAATGCCGGAACGACCTTGCATCACATCGTTCTTCTTGGCGAGGAAATCGCCACCGGAGGATCTATCCGACCTTGTCAACCGCACACTCCTTCGACGTCCGGCTCGGTGCGCGCCAAAACCGAGCAGCCCGACTGACGAATTGCAATAGTAACCGAAAGTTGTTTCTACTCCAAGGCATAAGGCCCGCGCTGAAATTCGCCCCATTCAAGGTTAAGCGCGCGTCGTCTCGGCGATCGTCCGGGGCCAAAAGACCTTGAAGGCGGCGCCACGCCGCACGGAGGGATCGGACTCGATTTCGAGCCGCCCGCCGACGGCCTCGATGGTGCGCTTGACCAGCGCCAGCCCCATGCCGCTGCTGTTTGGATCGTCGGCCTCCGACAGCCGGCGGAACGGCAACAGGATCGCCTGATGATGCCGCGTCTCGATGCCCGGCCCATCGTCGGCGATCGTGATCTCCAGAGCATCGGCCTGCTCGCGGCACGAGAGGGTGATGGTCTTCTCCGCCCGATCGTGATGCTTGATGGCGTTGTCGATCAGGTTGCGGACGACGAGGTCGAGCGGTGCGGCGAGCGTGTCGATCACCGGCCAGCCGCCCTCGATCTCGACGTGCAGCCCTTCGCGCCGCGGCAGGGACGTGACGATCGTCGCGACCAGCGCGGCGAGATCGACGCTCGCCATCACGTCCTGCTTGTAGCCTGCGCGCGAATAGTCGAACAGGGCGGCCAGCATCGCCGTCAGCCGCCGCGACTGCTCCCGGACGCGAGC
>CAMDBL010000235.1 GCA_945889015.1 Devosia equisanguinis | reverse complement strand
CCTTCGCCCAAGGCGCGACGCTGATCACCCGCAATGACTGAGAGGTACGTGATGTCCCAAAGTAAGATGCTGGCAATCGTTCTGACCGACACCGGCGTTCGCCCGGAAGAGGTTGACGTCCCCCAAGTCAAACCGACACAGGTTCTTATCAAGGTCGCCAGTTGCAGCGTGAACCGGTCCGACCTGCTGACGGTCCAGGGACAGAACTTTGGCCATGTCGGCGGGGCGCACAAGGTGATGGGGGCGTCGTTCTGCGGCGAGATCGCCGCCGTCGGTGACGCGACGAAAGGCTTCTCGGTCGGCGATCGCGTGATGGCCCAGGGTGCAGCTGGCTGGGCGGAGTATGCGACCGCAGACTGGCGCCGCGTGCTGCCGATTCCCTCGAAGAGCATGGACTACATCCAGGCGGGAACCTTGATGTCGTCGGTCCTGACGATGCACGATGCGATCGTCACCAACGGCAAGTTTACTGCTGGGCAGACGATCCTGATCCAGGCAGCAACCAGCGGCGTCGGCCTGATGGGGCTGCAGATCGGTAAGCACCTTGGCGCAAAGCTCGTGATCGGCACTTCGACGAGCGCCGAGAAGCGCGCCAAATTGAGCGCATACGGAGCCGACCTCAGCCTCGATCCGCGCGACCCGGGCTGGGTGGCTCAAGTTCTGGAAGCCACCGGCGGCGCCGGTGTCAATCTGGTGGTCGACAACATCTCGGGCTACGTCGTCAATCAGAACATGGCTGCGACCGCCATCCACGGCACCATCGTCAATGTCGGCCGCCTCGGCGGGCAGACGACGGAGTTCAACTGCGAGATGCACGCGGAACGCCGCCTGACCTATGTCGGCACGACGGGTCGGACGCGATCGATCGACGAGCACGCCGAGTTGGTACGGCGCGCCAGGAAGGATTTGTGGGATGCTGTCGGGGCCGGGAAGCTGACGATGCCCGTCGATCGCGTCTTCGACCTCAAGGATGCCGCCGCCGCACTCGCGCATGCGGCATCGAATGCCCACTTCGGGCGAATTATGCTGAAGGTCGGCGCGTAGGCTTCGGCCTCGGCACCGCGGTCCGGCAGCAGACGCGGCCGGGACGTATCTGACGATCAGGAGAACGCGCATTCATGTTGAGCATGAACAATCTGAGCAACCGGCGGGTCGTGCTCAAGAGTCGTCCGGTCGGTGTTCCGCAGGCGGTGCATTTCGGATTTGACGACGTGCCGGTGCCCGAACTTGGTCAGGGCGAGTTTCTCGTCGCCAATCGCTATCTGTCCGTCGAGCCCGCCATGCGCGGTTGGGTCAATGATGCACCCAACTATTCGCCACCCGTGCCCATCGGGGACGTGATGCGATCGTTTGCTGCAGGCGAGGTGATTGCGTCACGGCATCCCGACTGGAAGGAAGGTGATCGTGTCGCGGGCCTGTTCGGCTGGCAGCGGTTCGCCGTGAGCAATGGCGCCAATGTCACGCGGCGGATCGAGGAGACGGATCTTCCGCTCTCGGCCGCTCTGGGCGTGCTCGGGCTCAACGGCGTCACGGCCTATTTCGCTCTCTTGGAGGTTGGCCAACCCGCTCCGGGCAATACGGTCGTCGTCTCGACGGCGTCAGGCGCGGTCGGATCCTGTGTCGGGCAGATCGCCAAAATCAAAGGATGCCGGACCGTGGGAATCGCGGGCGGTGCAGCCAAGGTGGATCAATGTCTGCGCGAGTTCGGCTACGACGCAGCGATCGATTACAGGTCGAGCCATCTCGACGATGAATTGGCACGGACATGTCCCGACGGCGTCGACGTCTATTACGACAACACGTCCGGTCCGATCAGCGATGCCGTCCTGCAACGGCTGAACGTGGGTGCGCGTGTCGTCATCTGCGGAACAGCGGCGGTTCAGAATTGGTCACCCTGGCCTCAGGGTCCACGCGTCGAGCGGCACCTGCTCGTCAAGCGCGCACGCATGCAGGGCTTCCTGGTGTTCGATTACCAGAAGCGCTACGGCGAGGCTGTGCAGCAGCTTGCCGATTGGCTACGCAGTGGTCGGCTCGTCTACCGCGAGCATGTTCTCGAGGGCTTCGAGACAGCGCCCGATGCGATCGCCATGCTCTATCGCGGCGAGAACACCGGCAAGCTTCTTATCCGGGTCGATTAGTAGGCCCTGCTCCCTCGAACCACAGCGAGGGTGCGAAGCCGCAACCTGCTGCGGTGGGACACTCACGTGCCGGACAACGCCAATGCCGACGCGTAAATCGAGAGCGGACGCAGCCGCCCAGCCAAAGGCCGGGTGCCGCAGCGTCGGCTCAGGGTCACTCGCGTAGCCGAATGGCTGTGCATGACGGGCGTCGCGCACGTCGGCTCCGCCACCGTTCGCGACAGTTCTATAATTTAACGACGGAGCAAGTAGCCGCCCCTCACCCCGACCCTCTCCCCGCTGCGCTTCGCTTGCAGGGAGAGGGAAGCCGCGTCACCGCCGAAGTCCGCTCCCTCCGCTAAGCAACGCGGGCTCCACGCCAAAAATCAGTGACGGTGCCAGCGGCCGCCCCTCCACCGGATCAAGTCCGGGGCTGTCCCTCTCCCCGTACGCTGCGCTTCGGGGAGGGGGGACGCCCCGTCGCTTTCTCCGCATCTCATCCAAGGCGAGCGCCCCGGCCTGCCGCGCAGCCTTCCCGCACCCTGCCCCGCCGCCACCACTTCATAGGTGCGTTCCTCGCGGCGCCGATATAGGATCGGACAAAATCCTTACTCCCGGGAGGAGATCGAACATGCGTAAGGTGTTGATGTCGCTGGCAGGAGTCTGCCTGACGCTGGCCGGATGGGCCGCCTCGCACGGGCCGGCGTCGGCTCAGGCACCGGCCGCAGCTCCGGCCTTTCCCACCAAGAACGTGCGGCTGCTGATCCCGTACGGCGCGGGCTCGGCGACCGACATCACGGCGCGCATCCTCGCCGATGCGCTCCGCACCAAGTGGGGCCACGGCGTCGTCATCGAGAACAAGCCGGGCGCGTTCGGTATCCTCGCCATCGAGGAGATGGCGCGCGCCAGGCCCGACGGCCACACGCTGATGTTCGGCAACGTCTCGACCAACGCCATCACGCCGGTGGTCTACAAGTCCAAGATGAAGATCGACTACGACAAGGACGTCGTCACCGTGACCAAGGTGTACGACCTGTTCTCGTTCTTCATGGTGACGCCGGTCGGCGACTTCCCGCCCAAGTCGATGAAGGAGTTCGTCGCCTACGCCAAGGCCAACTCGGGCAAGCTGCGCTACACGGTGCCGGGCGTCGCGAGCTATCCCCACTACGACCAGGAGTCGCTGCAGATCAAGGAGGGCTTCACGGCCCAGCACGTCTCGGCCAAGTCCGGCGGCGCCGGCATGCTGCAGGACATCCTCTCGGGCGACGTGCACTACGGCTTCGTCAACGCCGCGACCGCGATCGGCATGTTGAAGGCGGGACAGGTGCGCGCGCTCGCCTACAAGGGGCCGACGCGGCATCCCCAGGTGCCCGACGTGCCGACGATGACGGAGGCGGGCTATCCCGACTTCGGCTCGTCGAACTGGGCGAGCGTGCTGGCGCCGGCCGCGACGCCGAAGGAGACGCTCGAATATGTCCGCGCCTCGTTCGCGGAAGCCGCCGCCGCGCCACAGGTGAAGGAGGCGTTCCTCAAGCAGCAGGTGCACACCGACATTTCGCCCTCGATGGAGGCGGCCAAGGCGTTCCACGACGGCGAGGTGGCGCGCTGGAAAGCGGTGATCGCCAAGTCGAAGATCAAGGTGGAGTAGGCACCGCGACGAGTACGGGGGCAGGGACGGGGCGCGCACGGCATGGCTGACGGCAAGACGGACGGCAAGGGCGGCGGGACCGGGGACGGCGGCGGCGCAGCGGGCGGCCCGCTCGACGTGCTGCTGCGCGCGGACGTGCTGTCGGGGCTGTTGTTCACCGGCGTCGGCGTGCTCGGGCTCTACCTCGCGCGCAACCTCGACGTCGGCACGGCAGTCAACATGGGCACCGCCTACGTGCCGCGCCTGTGCTGCTTCGCGCTGATCGGCCTCGGCCTCGTCATCCTCGCCGGCGGCCTGATGCAGACGGGCGCGCCGCGTATCGCCGATCGCGAGCCGATCTCGTGGCGCTCGCTGATCCTGGTGCCGGCGGCCGTGTTCGCGTTCGGCTACTCGATCGAGAAGATCGGCCTCGTGCTCGCGATCCTGCTCGCGGTCGGCATCGCCGGCACCGCGGCTGCGGGGCAGCGGCCGCTCGCCGTCGCCGTGTCGGCAGCCTTCCTCGCCGTGGTGTGCACCGCGATCTTCGTCTGGGGCCTCGGCCTCCCGTTCTCGATCTGGCTCCCGGACAATTGACGCCATGGACCTGTTCGCCAATCTCGCCACCGGCTTCGGCGCGGCGGTGACGCCCATGAACATGCTGTTCGCGCTGATCGGCTGCATGGTCGGCACCTGCATCGGCGTGCTGCCGGGCATCGGCCCCGTGGCGACCGTCGCCATGCTGCTGCCGATGACGTTCCATCTCGAGCCGCTGTCCGGCCTGATCATGCTGTCCGGCATCTTCTACGGCGCGCAGTACGGCGGATCGACCACGGCGATCCTGGTCAACCTTCCGGGCGAGACCTCCGCCGTCGTCACCTGTATCGACGGCTACCAGATGGCCCGGCGCGGACGTGCCGGCGTGGCGCTGGCGGTCGCCGCCCTCGGCTCGTTCTTCGCCGGCACCATCGCCACCCTGGTGATCGCGCTCGCCGCCCCGCCGCTGTCGCTGGTCGGCCGCTCGTTCGGCGGACCGGAATATTTCTCGCTGATGCTGTTCGGCTTGATCGCGGCCGTGGCGCTGGCGCACGGGCCGATCCTGAAGGCGATCGCGATGATCTTCCTCGGGCTGCTGCTCGGTCTCGTCGGCACCGATCCCAACACCGGCAACGGCCGCTTCTCGTTCGACATCGCCGTGCTGGCCGACGGCATCGGCTTCGTGCCGCTGGCGATCGGCGTATTCGGCATCGGCGAGATCATCTCCAACCTGAAGCGCGGCACCTCCGACAGCGAGCGCTCGGTACTCGCCGAGAAGATCACCGGCCTGTGGCCGACCGCCGACGACTTCCGCCGCTGTTGGCCGGCATGGACCCGCGGCACGGTGCTGGGCTCTGTACTCGGCGTGCTGCCCGGCGGCGGCGCCACGCTGTCCGCTTTCGCGAGCTACGTCGTCGAGAAGCGCATCTCGCGCAATCCCGGCGAGTTCGGCAAGGGCGCGGTCGAGGGCGTGGCCGGGCCGGAGAGCGCCAACAACGCGGGCGCGCAGACCTCGTTCATTCCGATGCTGACACTCGGCATCCCCGGCAATGCGGTGATGGCGCTGATGATCGGCGCGTTGACCATCCACGGCATCCAGCCCGGACCGCTGGTGATGAAGGAAAATCCCGACCTGTTCTGGGGCCTCATCGTCTCGATGTGGATCGGCAATCTGATGCTGCTCGTCATCAATCTGCCGATGATCGGCATCTGGGTGCGGCTGCTGAAAGTGCCGTACAAGTATCTCTACCTCGCGATCCTGGTGTTCTGCGGCATCGGCGTCTACGCAGTCAACAATTCCGCCTTCGAGGTGATGCTGGCATCGGCCTTCGGCGTGCTCGGCTACTGGCTGCGCAAGCTCGATTGCGAGCCCGCCCCGATGCTGCTCGGCTTCATCCTTGGACCGCTGATGGAGGAGCACCTGCGCCGGTCCATGCTGATCTCCTCGGGCGATCCGCTGATCTTCTTCCAGCGGCCGGTCAGCCTCGGCCTGATGATCGCATCCCTCGGACTGCTCACGCTGTTGATGCTGCCCTCCGCTCGCAAGACGCGAGAACAGGCGTTCACGGCGGATTGATCCGGACTGATTGATCGGGGCAAAGGCCGCTTGTGGCCTTGCGACCCAAAGCTCCACATCCCGCCGCGACAAGTCGGGTCGCGAACCCGTGACCGTGGCATCGACCGGCGGCCATAGATCCGCATTTTTCCGCGTTTTTACAGTGTGTTGCGCGTCTTTCCGAGGCCACAAAACGATCATCGGCCGGCCCTTTTGCGCCCGAACGACGGCCGCAGTCCGCACCTATTCAGGAAACTCACTTTCTTTTTTCAACAGAGGAGCGCGGAGGATCGCCATGCACCGCCGATCATTTCTAGCCGCTGCAGCCGCAGCCACCATTGCCATCGCCGGCCTGCAGGGCGCCAGCCTCGCGAACGACACCATGAAGCTCACCGGACCCTTCGCCCACGAGAACCTCGCCGTCTATTTCATCCACGGCACATCTGCTTCCGGTGCGGTGCCGCTGACGCTGCAGGAGGCGCTCGCCAAAGGCACCGCCCACGTCTACGAGACCGGCACCGTCAGCGAGCTGACGGTCGAGAACACCGGCGACGAGGCCGTGTTCATCCAGGCCGGCGATATCGTCAAGGGCGGGCGGCAGGATCGCGTGCTCACCTTCAGCCTGCTGCTCGCCGCCAAGTCGGGCAAGGTGCCGATTGCTTCGTTCTGCGTCGAGCAGGGACGCTGGTCGGCACGCGGTCGCGAGGATGTCGCCCGCTTCGCGAGCTCGGCGGAGACACTGCCCTCGCGCGAGGCGAAGCTCGCCTTGAAGCGCGCCGCGTCCGGTGCATCGTCTGCGGATGCCCCGCCGCAGCAGCGCACCTCCGCGCTCATGCCCGACATCACGACCGGAGCAACCGCCCGCATCGAGCAGCGCCAGCTGCAGGCTCGCTCGTCGCGTGACGGTCAGAGCGAGATCTGGAGCCGGGTCGCCGAGACCCAGCGCAAGCTGTCCGACAGCGTCGCCTCCGCCGTCGCCTCGCCCCAGTCGGCGACCAGCCTGCAACTCACGCTCGAGCACCAGAAGGTGCAGGAGGCGCGTGCGGCTTATGCCGCCTATAGCGCGACAATCTGGATGAGAACGGCGCGTCAATCAGGATGAGACGAGGCGGCCGAGCGAAGTGATGATTGACGCTGGCCGCGCCATTGGCAAGCGCTTTGATTGACGTTCCGCGTCAATCAGCGTCCGGTTTGTCGGTTTTC
>CAMDBL010000234.1 GCA_945889015.1 Devosia equisanguinis | reverse complement strand
GCCGACCTTGCCGCCACCCTGCCCCCTGGTGCCGCCCGCAACGCCGTCGACTGTGCGCTATGGGACCTCGCAGCCAAGCAAAGCGGCCGTGCGGTGTACGACCTCGCCGGGCTCGCTCCTCCCGGTCCTGTTACCACCTGCTACACGCTGAGCCTCGATAAGCCCGATGCGATGGCCGCGAAGGCCGCCTCGGTGCCGCATCTGCCGGTCTTGAAGTTGAAGCTCGGCGGCGCGGGTGATGCCGAGCGCATGCGCGCCGTCCGTGCCGCGCGTCCTGACGCCCGCCTCGTCGCCGACGCCAACGAGGGCTGGACGAGCAGCGACCTCGAGCGCCTTCTCGCCATAGCCGCCACCGAGCGTTTCGAACTGATCGAGCAGCCGCTGCCCGTCGGCGCCGATGATCTGCTCGCCCATGTCGCCCGGCCCGTTCCCGTCTGCGCCGACGAATCGATGCACGTCGCCGGCGATCTCGCGGGGCTCCGCGACCGCTACGACGCCATCAACGTCAAGCTCGACAAGACCGGCGGATTGACCGAGGCGCTCGCCACCGCCGCCACCGCGCGCTCGGCCGGTTTGCGGATCATGGTCGGCTGCATGGTCGCCACCTCGCTGGCGATGGCGCCAGCTTTTCTCGTCGCCCAAGGCGCGGACTGGGTCGATCTCGACGGCCCATTGCTGCTCGCCCGCGACCGCGAGCACGGCCTCCTCATCCGCGACGGGGTGATTGCGCCGCCGTCACGGGCGCTGTGGGGGTGACCGTCCGGCCTCGGATGCCATCGCCGATGGCGCAGTGCGCCAGCGGCTCGATCCAATCGGGATGTAATCAACTGCGGTGTCGAACCCTTCGGCTCTGTCAGCGCCGCTTCGCACCCACCTGGATCAGAAGCTGCTCGATCGCCTCGTAAGGCTGCGCGCCGACGACGCCGTAGCGGCCCGCCACGAAGGTCGGCACGCCTGTCACGCCATAGGCGCGCGACTTCGCCCAGTCCGCATCGACCGCCGCCTTGAAGGTCCGCTTCTCCAACACATCGCGCGCCGCCTCGACGTCGAGGCCGACCTTCGCGACGATGTCGAGCAGCACGTCTGTATCGCCGATGTTACGCGTGTCGACGACATAGGCGCGATACAGCGCGTCGTGGATCTTGCCGCTGGGATCGACAGTGTCGGCCCATGAGCCGATCTCCTGCGCCAAACGGCTGTTGTAGGTGTGCGAGCGGCTCGAGTAAGGCAGCCCCTCCGCGTCCATCCGCGCCTTCATCTGCGCGTTCTTTTCCGCGATCCCCTCGGGGCCGGTACGGAACAGATCGGCGAGCGCACGCCCTTCGGCCGGCGTCTCGGGATGCAGCGGAAAATGGACGAGCTTGATGGCGACGTCGTAGGTCCGGATGATTTTGTCAGTACGCACGGTACTGAGAAAGCACCAGGGTCAAACGTAGTCGGTGAACATCTCGAGGACGATGGGCGTGTCGGACATGATGGTGCGCCTTCCAGGATCTTGCCGGGCATAGATGCCCGTGTGCCGTGGCTACGTCAATGCTTCTCGCCGAGCAGCCGCCGCACCAGCCGGCCGTCGATCACCAGCAGCGCCAGTCCGATCACTGCCGCCCCAGCCAGCTCGCGACCGCTCATGCGCTCGCCCAGCAGCAGATAACCGAGAACCATCGGGGTCACCGGCAGCAGCAGCGTCACCAGTAGCGCGTTGGTGGCGCCCGCCCGCTTGATCAAGGTGAAGAAGATGATCGAGGCCAATGCCGAGGCGAAAATGCCGGTTCCCGCGACGGAAGCGATCACCGGCCAGGACGGCATCGGCAGCGTCCAGGGCCGATCGATGATCAGCATCGCCGGCAGCGACAGCACCAGCGTCATGGACATGTGGGCACCCGAGAGCACCATCGGCGGATATCGCGAGAAGCCGCGCGCGTAGATCCCGCCCGAGGCATAGAGCAGCGCGGCGCCGAGCAGCGCGAGCTTTGCCCACAGCGCATCCGCCGTGCCGGCCATCAGGTCGGGCAGCGCCAGGATGGCGACGCCGCCTATGCCGATGACCACCCCCGCGAGCTTGTTCGCCGACAGTTTCTCGTCGCGCGTCAACACATGCGCCATGAACATGCCGAACAGCGGCGTCGTCGCGCAAAACACCGCAGCTATCCCGCCGGTGACCTGATGCTGCGCGTAGACGATCAGGCAGAACGGCAGGTAATTGTTCAGCAGCGACAGCGGAATGAACGGGCCCCACTCGCGCCAGGTCGAGGGCAGCCGATAGCCCGCGATCCAGATGATGGTGACGATCACCAGCACCGCCGGCACCATGCGCAGCGACGTGATCGTGAACACCGGCAGCTCGTTCTTCGCCACCGCGATGAAGAAGTAGGAGCTGCCCCACAGCATCGCGTGCAGGAACAGAAGCGCCCACTCGGCTCCGCCCATCCTGAGCTGCCCGATGTTGCTCTGAGAGGCGGACGGGGTGGGGGCTGGCGGCTTTTGTTGCATCGGCGGGGCATATCCCGAAGGCAGGGGTGCCGCAAGGCGCGGCGTCTCTCCTCGGGCACCGGATTGGGCTGGACGCCTGCGCGGCCAGCGGGCACCTTCCCGGCAAAGCCAGCCGCATCAGCACAGGAGAGGCCGCCCATGGCCGCAATCTACGCCGGCTCCAACATCACCGGCACCGACGGCGTCATCGCCATCGACAAGGTCGGCAACAAGATCCGCTTTCTCGATCCCGAGACGCTGCAGGAGATCAAGGCCCTCGACGTGCCCGAGCCCGCCGTCCACGAGATGGCGATCACGCCCGACCGGCGCATGGCCTACGTGCCGCTCTACGGCGACGGCATCTACGGCCGCAACACGCCCAACAACAAGATCCTCGCCGTCGACATCCGCGAGCGCAAGATCGCCGACATCTTCGACCTCGGCTCGTACCTGGCGCCGCACGGCATGGTCTACTCGTCGGCCGGCGATCTCTGGGTGGTCTGCGACATCCCCTCCAAGCTCCTGCGCATCCGCCCGGAGCAGCGGTCGATCGAGGCCGCCTACGACACGCCGGGCAAGGGTCCTCACGTTCTCGGCATGCTGCCGGACGAAAGCCGGATCTACACGTCGAGCAAGGAGGGCGACGTCGGCGTGTACGACATCGCCAGGGCCGGCTTCACGGCCAGTGTGCCGGTACGTGTCCCCGGCATCGAGAAGGGCAACGGCACGGGTAGCGAGGGCATCCTGCCGCTGCCGGACGGCTCCAAGGTCCTCGTCATCGACAATTCGCCGAAATGCGACCTGCGCGTCATCGACACGCGCACGAACGAGCTCGTCGATCGCGTGCCGCTGGAGGGATTCCCGTACACGAACTCCAAGCGTTCACGCCTCGCCAAGCTCGCGCTCTCGCCCGACCAGCGCCACCTGATCGCGACGAGCTTCACCGGCGGCCTCGCCTGGCTCATCGACGCCACGGACTACCGCCGCCAGACCGTGATCCCGGTCGCCAAGGGTCCGCAGGGCAGCGCCTACACGCCATGCGGCCGCTTCGCCTATGTGTCGAGCCACGACAGCGGGCTGCTGACCAAGATCGATCTGGAGGCCCGGCGCGCGGTCGAGGGCCTGGAGATCGGCAACGGCATCGAGGTGCTGGCCTGGTACTGAGGCGGGGCACCACGACCCCGCCCACGAGTTCTGGGAAATGCGGCGATCAAGCCCGCGCGATCACCTCGTCGTCGACCTTGCCCCCGGCCGACTTGGCAAAGTTCTTGTCGACGTACCAGCAAAGGTAGTCGAGCATGCTGATCGGTTCGAACCTCGCGGGATCGTCGGCCGACACACAGCTCGGCAGCGGCTCGGCCAGCGTGTCCCAATTCGGGTTGTAGAAGAACGCGATCGAGTAGCGATCCCGCTTGGGCGGCATCACGCGGTGGGGTGTTGCGATGAAGCGGCCGTTCGACCACCGGTGCATGAACTCGCCGGTGTTGACGATGATGCCGTTGTCCTGCACGGCGGCATCGAGCCAGCCCGAACCCGGTGCGAGGATCTGCAGGCCGGGCTCCTCGGCCAGCGGCAGCAGCGTAATGAAACCGTGGTCGCGATGCGGTGAGATGCCGAACTGGTTTTCCTCCGCCTGCACGGCGGGATAGTACTGGTTGCGCGTGGTCCACATTGGATCTGTGAAGAACGGATCGAAATAGGCGGCGGGCATGCCGAGCGCGCGGGCATAGACCGGCAGCATCCTGCGGCCGAGATCCTCCATCGCCGCATAGTATTCGAGCATCGCCGCCCGATAGCCCGGCAAGACATCCTCGCCCGGCCAGACGTTGGGGCCATGGAAGCGGCGTCCCGCTAGGACGGAGGGATGATCGGCTGGCCGCTCCCGCGACGTGAGCAGGCACTCGTTGAGATCGGGCTTGGTGTTCCTGGCGACCGTCGAGGTCACGTACACGGTCGATTTCGGGGGCACGAAGCCGAGCGAGTTGGCGTTGGTCTTTAGCTTCATCTTCTGGCTCATCGGCAGCGCGAACAGCCGCTTCAGTTGCGTGTTCGCGCTGCCGATCAGCGCCTTAGGCACACCGTGGTTGGTGATGTAGTAGAAGCCGATTTCCTGCTGGATCGTGGCGAGCTTAGCAGCCAGCGCCTCGAGCGCTCCCGGCTCGCCGGCGAGATAGGGGCCGAGATCGAGCGAAGGGATCTCGTCGTAAACGGGCGTCTCACTCCTTCGGGCCGCAGCGATTGTCATGGCATGCTCCTCCTGGGACTCGCGCCGTTGGCCGGCACGGTGTGTTTTCTGTCCCTGCATGGAACTGCCGCCATCCGGGCGTGTCAATGTCCGATGGCGCCGGCTCAGATCAGGTGAGCGCCGGTGATACCCAGTACACCTATGAACACCGTCGCCAGGCCGCCGAGCACGAGCGGCCGCGCACCTCGCGCACGCAGGGCCTTGAGGTCCGTGCCGAGGCCGAGAGCGGCGACCGCCGTCGCCATCATCAGCGGCACCGCCTGTTGGGAGAGGGTCTTGCCCACGATCGGAACCAAACCTGTGCTGCCGAGCGCGACCATGCCGAGGAAGCCGAACGCGAACCACGGCACGGCGACCTTGACCTTGCCCGCGCCCGCCCCCCGCTTAAGCCACATACCCAGCGCGATGACCGCAGGTGCCAGAAGCACGACGCGGGCGAGCTTGGTGACGGTGCCGACCTCGGCTGCCTCGGGGCCGCCCGCTGCCGCCGCGCCGACCGCCTGCACCACCTCGTGGATGCTGGCGCCGGTCCACAACCCGAACACGTGCGGCGGCATCGCCAGCGCCGCGCCGAGCAACGGATAAAGCACCAGCGCCGCCGTGCCGAACAGCGTCACGACCGCCAGCGCATAAGCGACGTCCTCACGGTCGCCGCCGACGACCTCGTTGGCGGCAACGATGGCGCTGGCGCCGCAGATGCCGGTGCCGGTGCCGATGAGCTGGGAGAGGGCGGGTGTGACGCCGAGACGGGCGCCGAGCCACATCGTGAACGGCATCGTCAGGGCAACCGCCGCCAGAGCGAGCGCCAATGCGCCTGGGCCGATCGACAGCAGCTGGCCAAAAGTGACCTGCAAGCCGAGCAGCACGATCGCCGCGCGCAGTACCGGCCGGACGGCGAAGGCGACGCCGGCCTTGGTTGCGGGATGGGCGCCGATGGATGCTCGCACGGCGATACCGAGGACGAGTGCGACGACGACGGGGTTGAGCGCCTGGATGCCGGTGAAGTTCCGCAGAACGACGGCTGCCACCGCCAGCGCCGCGCTGAGCGCAAGACCCGGCAATATCGCAAGACTCATCTGCGGGTCGCCCCCATCGTCACCTCTCCCGGACGTCATCGGCCCCAATTGTCGTTGGCCCCAAATGTCGTTAGCAAGACCGTACCCGCATCGCACCTGGCCGTGAAGGGCCGAGAACGGCGAGCGGGACCACGCCTGCGTCATGGCCAGTCGGTGCTGGTGGTCAGCGAGGCCAGGAACGTCCGCGCGCTCGCGGCGATCGCTGCCCGCTCGTTCTCGGGAAGCCGGTCGTAAGTGCGGTAGATCTGGCCGATCCGGGGACTGGCGGCGAGCCGCTTTCGGTGGCGCACCATGAAGTCCCAGTACAAGTAGTTGAACGGGCACGCCGTCTCGCCGGTTCGCGCTTTGACGTCGTAGCGGCAGCCGCGGCAATAGTCCGACATGCGATTGATGTAGTTCCCGCTCGCCGCGTAGGGTTTCGATCCGAGCCGGCCGCCATCCGCGAACTGGCTCATGCCCAGCGTATTCGGCAACTCCACCCATTCGTAGGCATCCGCATAGACGATCAGATACCACTCGTGCAGGGCCTTGGGGGCGACGCCCGCGAGCAAGGCGAAGTTGCCGGTCACCATCAGCCGCTGGATGTGGTGGGCGTAGGCGTCCTCGCGCGTCTGCGTCACGGCGGCCTTCACGCAGGCCATGTCGGTCTCCCCGCTCCAGTAGAAATCCGGCAGCGGACGATGTGCGCCGAGCGCGTTCAGTTCGAGATACCCCGGCATTTCCTGCCAGTAGATGCCGCGCACGTATTCGCGCCATCCGATGACCTGGCGGATATAGCCCTCCGCCGCATTCAGGGGTACGCGGCCGTCCCGGTAGGCTGCCTCAACGCGTCGGCAGAGGGCCAACGGGTCGAGCAGTCCGATGTTCAGGTAGATCGAGATGACGGAATGATAAAGCCAGCGCTCGCCGACGAGCATGGCGTCCTGATAGTCACCGAAGCGAGAGAGTGCCGTTTCGACGAAGCAATCGAACGCGGCCTCGGCATCGGCCCGCGTGACGGCGAAGCGAAACGGCTCCAGTTCGCCGAAATGGCCTGCGAAGCGATCACCGACCAGTCGCAACACATCACGGGTGATGACGTCGGGCTCGACCCAGCGCGGCTGCGGCATGAACAAGTCCGTCTTCGCCGGCTTGCGGTTCTCCGCGTCGAGGTTCCAGCGTCCCCCTTCGGGTACATCGCCGTTCATCAGCAAGCCGGTCTTGCGGCGCATCTCGCGGTAAAAGAACTCCATCCGGAGCTGCTGGCGGTCGGTAGCCCAGCTCCGGAACTCCGGGATCGAGCAGACGAAGCGGTCGTCGCGGATGATGTCGACGGGAAGGCCGAGCGCGTCCTGCCACGTCTCCA
>CAMDBL010000233.1 GCA_945889015.1 Devosia equisanguinis | reverse complement strand
GATGAATTCGAGCTCGACGCTGCGGATCGCAAAACCTGGCAACGCGGCGGCGAAACGGGCGGGCATGAAGCTGTAGGCAGTGGGCGCGACGTCGCCCAGCACGACGCGCGCGTCGAGCTGTCCGATCTTGCCGGCCTTGAGGCGCACGGGCGCCAGCGTCAATTGCCGCTGCCCCCCATCGAAGGACGAGCCGAACTCGAGATCGACGGCGAGCGTGCTCAATCCGAGCTGACGCAGCGCCGCGTGATTGGGATCGGACGGGTTGACCGCCAGATCGCCCTTCAACGCGACCTTGATATCGGCCGGTATACCGTTCACCGGCCGTCCCCATGCCAGCGCGGCCCGCTCGATCTTGTTGACGAGGCCGGTCGTGGGATCGGGCACCGTCGCGTCCGTCAGCTCGACGCCCTCGATCAGCGTCAGGAACTCCTCCGGCGATGGTGGCGGCTGCCCCGGCCTGGGTTGCACCATCGAGACCTTGCGGAAAATACCGGCGAAGTCGAAGCCCTTGATCTCGAAACCACCGACCCGCAGCTTCATCGCCCCGCTGGTCCGGCGGCCCCGCAGCGGCGGCAGTGTCATGTCGAGCCCGTCAATCCGCATCGACGCGAGCTTGCCCTTGGTCAGCCCCGTCATGCTGCCGCCGGCGAGCGCGAAAGCCTGCCCCCCGCCCCCCGGCGAAGTCCCCGCGAGATTGCGCATCTCGATCGCGTCGAGATGGATGCCCTCGTAGAGATCGGCGAGGCTCCCCATCATCTGGGTCATCTGCTGCGCCGATGGCGGCTGCCCTCCGCTGCCCGAAACCGCCACCAGGTCCATGAGCTTCTGGTATGTGAAGCGGGTGGGATCGACGCTCATGCCACCCGAGGTGATCGAGCCGATGCCGAACGCGCCGCCGTCGGGCAACTTGATCGTCATCGGGCCGATCGCGCTCTTGCCCTGCACCCGGTAGAAGCCGTCCCGCTGCTGCCGGCCGGCGAGCCCGACGCCGAAGAACGGCATCAAATCGACGTCGCGGTTGCTGATTGCTTTCATCGTGCCGCTGCCGGTGGTGCCGGTGAACTGGGCGTCGGCGACGTCCATGGTGGCGATCTTGCCGTCGCCGATTCCGGTCAGCGTGATGCCGGAATAGACGTAGTTGATTTCGATGTTGGTCGGGAGCGGACGCCTCGGCCGGGCAGGAGAGGCCGACTGCGGCGGCACCGGCAGCGTCGCCTGCATCTCGAGCCTGGGAACCGACACCGAGCCGGCAGCAATCACCTGCAGCACCGTGCCGATCGTCTCTCCGCGGTCGCTGCCGGCGGCGGCCACAGGCCATATCGTCGGGGTCTCCAGACCCTCGACATCGAGTTCCGGGATCTTGAGCGTGAAGCGCGTCTCGCTGGGACCCGCCATCGTGCTTGCAACCGCGATGTCGGCGAGATGCAGCTTGGAGGACGTGAATTTGGCGGCGGAGGGCGCGATCCCGTCGGCCTTCACCCGGGCGATTGTCGCAATCACACCCGGTGCGGCACTGGCACCCAGCCTGACGTCGTCGATCTCGACCGAGCGTGTCCTGAGACCGACGCGGACCGCACCATAGTCGGCGGTGACGCCGGCCGCGCGCAGCGAGGCGAACTGCCGTTCGACCTCGGCCAGCACCTGACGCTCGGACCAATGCATGAACACATACCCGCCGATCAAGGCGAGCAGTACGGCGGTTCCGACGATGGCCAGGGTCTTGCGCATGAGGTCTCCTCGATCCGGGCTCATCATACAGCGAGATCTGGCGATGCCTATCGGCCGGGCGAGTTATACGGAAACACAGGACTGAGCGATGTCGGCGCCGCGTTTGCCGCCCGTGATCCGACATCCTCGGGAGTCCGCCGACTTGTCGGACCTCGGGCGCGAAGAGCGCCCTCGCTCCAACCTACGGCATGCCATTCACACCACCCCGTCCTCTTTCAGCCGCTGCTGCTGGGCCACGTCCATGTCGAGCCAGTCCGTCAGCACCGCCTCGGTGTGCTGGCCGAGCAACGGCGCGGGCTCGATCTTGGGGTGGGCGCCGTCGTGCTTGACCGGCCAGCCCATCAGCTGGATCTCGCCGAGCGTCGGATGATCGACCACCTGCATGACACCGCGCGCGACGAAATCGGGATCGGCCAGCAATTCCGCAGTATCGCGCACCGCGCCGCACGGCACCTTGGCCTCGCTGATGATCCGCATTGCCTCGTACTTGTCGTGCTGGCGCGTCCACTCCGCGATCATCGCGTTGACCTCGGGTTCGCGTCCCGAGCGCGCCTCCTGATCGATGTAGCGCGGATCGCCCTTGAGCTCGGGACGGCCGATCACGTCCAGAAGGCGCTGGAACTGCTCGGGCACGCCCGCGTGGCAGTAGAGCGTGACGTAATCGTTGGGACCGCCGCCCTTGCAGGGGAAATTGCCCATCGGCACGACGTGGCCGGTGACCGACTTGCTGCCGTGACGGCCGCAGGCCTGGCCGGTCGCATGGTTGTAGGCCCAAGCGAGGCGGATGTAGTGCATGCAAGCGTCCTGCATCGCGACCTTGAGGTGCTGGCCCTTGCCCGTGCGCTGAGCGCGATACAGCGAGCCGAGCAGCGAGTTGGCGAGCAGCATGCCGGTGCCGGTGTCGCCGAGGCCGGGGCCGGGTTTGACGGGGGCCTGTCCGCGCTCGCCGGTGACGCTCATGATGCCACCCATCGCCTGCGCGATCGGGTCGTAGGAGAGGTACTTCTCGTACGGGCTGCCGTCGCCGTAGCCCTTGATCTGCGCGTAGATGATTTTCGGGTTGATCTTCTTCAGCTCGTCGTAGGAGAGCCCCAGCCGCTCGATCGCGCCCGGCGCCAGATTCTCGATGAAAATGTCGGCTTTGGCGACGAGCGACTTCAGCAGCTCGATGCCTTTCGGCTTCTTCAGGTCGAGCGTGATCGACTTCTTGTTGGCGTTGAACTGCAGGAAATAATAGCTGTCGTGGCCCTTCTTGCGCTGATAGCCGAAGCGGGCCGCCTCGCCCGTGCCGGGCTTCTCGATCTTGACCACCTCCGCGCCGAGCCACGCCAGCACCTCCGTGCACGACGGCCCCGCCTCGTACTGGCTCAAGTCCACGATCCTGACGCCGTCGAGGCAGTTGGTGGGCGAGCCCTCCTCGAGGCTGCTCGCGATGGCTCCGTCGTCCGGCATGGCGTTCTCCCGTGTGTGCGATGGCCGGCGTCGCGGCCCGTTGGCGCGGATTGAACACCGGGAGGCGGGAGCGCACAAGGCGGCGCGATGCAGAGGCGGTGTGCGGGGAATGCGCGCTGCTCTGGTCCGACACCGGAGTGAAACGCCCGCCGGCGCCCGTCACACAATGGTGTCGGACCAAAGGTCGAACACCACCCGAGTGGTCATCCAGTCCGCGTGACAACGCTTGCCTACCGCGGGTGGCAATCCCCACTTATGATGACGCAAACAGCCCCAACCCCGAGCCCGCCATGCCCAAGATCGACGACAGCCGCCCGTTCATTCCCGTCCGCATCGCCGTGCTGACCATGTCGGACACGCGCGACCTCGCCTCCGACAAGAGCGGCAATACGCTCGCCGAGATGATCGGCGAGGCGGGCCACGAGGTCGCGGATCGCGCGCTGGTCAAGGACGACGTGGCGGCGATCCGCGCCAAGGTGAAAGGCTGGATCGACGATCCGAGAATCGACGTCGTGATCACCACCGGTGGCACCGGCTTCACCGGCCGCGACGTGACGCCCGAGGCCGTCAAGCCGCTGTTCGAAAAAGAGATCGACGGGTTTTCCGTGATCTTCCACATGCTCTCGTATCAGAAAATCGAGACCTCCACGATCCAGTCGCGGGCCTGCGGCGGCGTCGCGCACGGCACCTATATCTTCTGCCTGCCGGGCTCGCCTGGCGCCTGCAAGGACGCCTGGCACGGCATCCTCAAGTACCAGCTCGACAACCGCCACCGCCCCTGCAACTTCGTCGAGATCATGCCGCGGCTGGAGGAGCACCGGCGCAGCAAGTGACGGTCCACCTCAAGCCGATAGCCGCTTGAGCAGCCCGATCGCCGAGCGCGAGGCGCACAGGTCCGTGCGGCCGGTGACCTTCGGCAGCGCGGCGTGCGCGGTGGTCAGTGAGAACTGCGGCAGGATCAGCACGTCGATGTCGCGGAAGCGCTCGGTGGCGGCGACCACGATGCGGTCGTGCCGGGGCCGCTCGCCGCTCTCGAACAGCGGGCGGGCCTCCTCGGCGACGTATTTCTCGACCGTGTATGCGAGGCCTTTAGGAGCGGCGTAGCGTGCCATGTCGCGCTCGAGATCGGCGATCGACTGCGCCACCGTCGAGACGACACCGATCCGCCGGCTCGCCCCCTTGGCGGTCGCTGCGAACACCTCCTCGATCAGCCCCTGCGACGAGGTCGTCACGGGAACCGACACGTTCACCCGCAGTTCCTCGATCAGCGCGCCGAAGATCGAGCCGGTGAACATCATCGCCTTGGCGGAGGCCGCCTCGCCCTGCTTCAGCAGGTTCAGCACGCGCTGTTTGACCGCTGGCTTGAATCCCATCTTCTTGCCGAGCACATCGGAATAGACCGTGTCGTCGACGATGTGGCCGAGCTCGGCCTGTGGCCACAGCGCATCGAAGGCGGCGGTCACATCCGGCACCACCCGGGTCGTCGGCGAGATGACGACGATGCGCGCCCCCGATCGCGGTCCCATGGCACTTCCTCCTCGATTGTTACCGGCAAATCTGCAGGGTGACTTTGACACGGCCCGCGGCGAGGCCCTAGCCTGACCGCGAACAGCTCGGCAGACGGCGCATGGCTCTACCTCGCGCAGTGCAGCCGTGCGCCTAGACGCGACACCGGGAGATCGCCATGACTGACGCCACGCGTATCGCGCTCATCAACGTCCATCCGATCGCCATGCAGCCGGTGGAGGACGCCTTCAAGCGGCACTGGCCAGAGGCGGACCGGGCGCCGATTCTGGACGAATCGCTGTTCCACGACCGCGGCAAGGCCGGCGTGCTGACGAAACCCCTCGCCGACCGGATCGTGGCGCTCGGCGAATATGCCAAGCTGTGCGGCGCAGACGGCATCCTCTACACCTGCTCGGCATTCGGCGAGGCGATCGAGAGCGTGCAGCGGAGCTTCGCCATGCCGGTGCTGAAGCCGAACGAGGCGATGTTCGAGGCGGCCCTCGAGCACGGCCGCAAGGTCGGCATGCTGGCGACCGCCCCGTTTGCGGTCGGCGGCCTCGAGCAGGAGTTTCGCGAGCTCGCGCAAAAACGCGGCGCGGACGCCACCTTGCGGACGCACTGTGTCGCCGAGGCCATGCAGGCGCTGACCCGAGGCGAGGCGAACGAGCACAATCGTCTGCTGGCCGCCGCCGCCCACCATCTCGCCGATTGCGACGTGATCATTCTCGCGCACTTCTCGACCTCGCGCGCCGAGGACGTCGTCAAGGCCCGCGTCGATGTGCCGGTGCTGACCGCGCCCGGTGCTGCCGTCTTGAAGCTGAAGCGGCTGCTGGCGGCTTGAAATCGGCGCAAATCAGGGCCACAGATCAGTTCATGCACAGGCACGCTTCAGCCCTGATTCTCGCCGTCCTGGCGCTGCTCGCAGCAGCACCGGCCAATCCGGTGCGCGCCGCCGACGAGGATGCGGCGCAGGTCAGCTTCATCACGCCGTTTCCCGAGAACGACACCTATCGCGTGCAGCTCGTCGGAGACTGGTGGGCGGAAGGCATGATCGAAGGTCTCGTGGAAGGCTTCGCCGGCGACAGCCGCGTCCAGGTCAACCGCAAGCACCGTGCGGTCCCCTCGGTGTTCCGAGGCGACTTCGAAGACGACATGAGGGCTCTCGACGAGCAACTCACGCGCGAGAAAAGTCATGTCGTCATCATCATGGGTGGCATGGCCGATCGCGTCTCGTTGCGGCTCGGCAACGGCAAGCGCGCCGCCGTCGGCTCGGACGAGTGGAAGACGGAATACACCCGTCGCGTCGATCGGCTGATCAAGGCCGTGCGCAAGTCGGGCACGGCCGTCTACTGGGTCAGCCAGCCCAAGCTCGCGCGCGAGGAGGCCGATGATGACGCCGTGATGATGAACGAGATCGTGCGCGAGCGGGTCTACCTCAATGGCCTCAAGTACGTCGACGTGCACGATGCCTTCGCCGACGAGCAAGGCAACTACCGCCCGAACGGCCCCGATGTCAGCGGCAAGTTCGTACGCATGCGCGATCCCGACGGCATCGGTTTCACTGGCACCGGTTACCGCAAGCTCGCTTATTTCGTCGAGCGCGAGGTGACGCGGGATCTAGCCCAGGCCAAGGCTGAGCGCTCGATCCCTCTCGCCGGCTCCGAGGCCGAGCAGGCGCGCGTCAATCCGGTGAAGGCAGCCGAGACGGCGAAGCCCGCGACGCCTGGCTCAGCCGGCACCGGGGCCAAAGGGGTTGTCCCCGGCTCGGCGATAGCGGCGGCTCAAGGGCGAGCTGACCCGAGCCTCGACCAGAAGGCCGACAACGGGCGTATCACACTCAAGCTCGCGGGCGCGGACGGGCGCGAGGAGAACCTGACGATGGAGATCGTGCGTCCGGCCATCCCCGCCTCGGTGGTGGCCCTGGTGACGCGGCGGCTGGTGCTCGACAAGGGCATCCAGCCCGGCGACGTCGTACATGAGGACATTCCCGGCGGCTTGACCGTGCTCAGCACGATCACGCCGACCAACGAGACCGCCGCGGGTCGCCGACGCCTGTCACCAACGCAGACCGCCTATTTCCGGGTGTTGGTGAAAGGCGAGCGGTTGCAGCCCAAGCCCGGCCGTACCGACGATTTCACATGGCCGCGCCAGGATCAGGTCGTGGCTGCGCCCCCGGCGGTGGATTCAGCGCCTGCCCAGCCCCCACTGCGGCAAACGCCGAGCGCATCACGCCGCGTCGTGAAGGGCGCAGAGATACGTGACCCGCGCGACTGAGGCGCGAGAGCCCACTAGAGCCCGCGCACCATACAGCCGATAACGAGAATGACGTGCGCGGCCAGCAGCGCCCAAAACTCGTGGCCGTTGAGCATGGGAATCTGTGCGCCGAAGAACTTCACGCCGAGCACCGCCACGACTAGGACGACCGACGTCGTGAACGTCAGAATACCGGGAGCTTTCAGC
>CAMDBL010000232.1 GCA_945889015.1 Devosia equisanguinis | reverse complement strand
GATCTCGAAGCTTCGCATCTGCCTTCACCCGCCGAGTGATACCGCCCACGGCAAGCGATCTACCTGATTCGATCATTAGGTCAGCGAGTTACGTAGATGTCGCGGAAATGAAGGCACTGAAGCAGGATCAAGAGACGCATAGACGATGGCGCACTGACAGCAGCATTACAGTTACAATTCATTTATCGCATCAAGCAGCTGATGAAACGCGACCGGCCCCTTCCACTGTCCTGTTCCCTTTGCGCATTCAGCATCGAGCGACTTCAAAGTGATGGAGTGTTGACTTCGGCATCGAGCCGCGATCGCCGATGTAGATGCCGTGTAAAATCTCCATTGATCCAGTTTCATGGGATCGACCGTCTTCTTGTCCAAGTGGTTGAGGAGAGCAAACACATAGATGTCAGCCTGCCGTCCAGGAACCTCTTCCAGTCTGTTCGTATCTGCATTCCAACTCCGACGTCTTCCATAGCCGAAAGTCACGGCTGACGGGCGCTCCTGAGCCCAACTCTGTAGAAAGGCAGCAGACTTGACCTCGATCTTCCGTCCATCCGCCATTTTGAGATCAAAAGCGGCCCACTCTTCGCGAGGCTCACCGTCAACAATGCCAAGTGCTTTGGCAACCAGGAATTCTGCCAGGATACCACGAGCAGTGTTGCTCACGAGATCCGATGCGCTCCAGCGCCAGAACTCTGCAATGCCGAAATCTAGGTCAGCGCCAAACAGCTGAAATTTCTCTGTACCTGTTTTTTGTTCGACTTTTAGTCGGCCCAGACTATTTTCATCCATCAATAAATCCTCCTCCAATTGGCGAGGCTATCAGGTCTGTGCGTAGACTGCTGAGACAACGAGCGCAAGTCGCCTCACTCTCACACCCCTCCCATGCACCCGCCACCCCTAGCCACCCTCGCTCTCCCCCGCTAACCTCCGCTCAAACATCACCCGGAGACCGGTCCACCGGTCCCGCCCCCCGACGGAGGAAGCTCCATGATCATCGAACGCAATCTGCCGATCACGATGGACGACGGCATCGTGCTGCGCTGCGACGTGTTCCGCCCGGACACCGCCGCCCCCGTGCCGGTCATCATGACGTCCGGCCCCTACGGCAAGGGCGTGCGCTACCAGGACCACTACAAGCTGATGTGGGACTGGCTCATCAAGGAGCATCCCGACCTGCTGCCCGGCTCCAAGAAGGAGGAGCTGACCTGGGAGACCGTCGATCCCGAGATCTGGGTGCCCTGGGGCTATGCGGTCGTCCGCGTCGACAGCCGGGGTGCCGGCCATTCGCCGGGCTACCTCGACATCTTCTCGCCACGCGAGACCAAGGATTATTACAACGCGATCGAGTGGGCGGGCACGCGTCCCTGGTCGAACGGCAAGGTCGGCCTCAACGGCATCTCCTACTACGCCATCAACCAGTGGCACGTGGCCCAGCTGCAGCCGCCGCACCTGACCGCGATGGTGCCGTGGGAGGGTGCGGCCGACATGTACCGCGAGTGGTATCGCCACGGCGGCATCCTCTCCAACAAGTTCATGGAGACCTGGTATCCCCGCCAGGTGCTGACCGTGCAGCACGGCAACCCGAACGCGCCGAAGGATCCGTGGATGGGCGGCAAGGGCTCTGGTCCGCTCGAGCTGACGCCGGTGCAGCTCGACGCCAACCAATCCGACACGCTCGCCAATGCGCGCGCCCGCGAGATGGACGACGCCTGGTATCGCGAGCGCTCGCCGGACTGGTCCAAAGTGATCACGCCGTTCCTGTCGTGCGCGAGCTGGGCCGGATTCGGGCTGCATCCGCGCGGCAACTTCGAGGCCTTCACGCAAGCGGCGTCTAAGGAGAAGTGGCTCGAAGGCCATCCCGGCCGCCACGAGGAGTGGTTCTATCTCAAGTACGGCATGGAGCTGCAGAAGCGCTTCTTCGATCATTACCTCAAGGGCGCCGAGAACGGCTGGGACAAGGAGCCCCGCGTCTGGCTCAACCTGCGCCGCCCCTTCACCAAGGAGGTGGAGCTGAGGAAGGAGCAGGAGTGGCCGCTCGCCGGCACCAAGTGGACCAAGCTGTTCCTCGACGCCAAGGCGAAGGCGCTCGATTGGCGCGCGCCGGCCGGGGAAGGCCATGTCACCTATGACGCGACCGACGGCGGCGTTCGCTGGATGAGCCCGCCGCTGGACGCCGAGACCGAGCTGACCGGCCCGATGGCGCTGAAGCTGTGGATCTCGTCGAGCACCGTCGACGCCGACCTGTTCGTGACCTTCCAGGCGTTCTCGCCGGACGGCAAGGAGGTCGAGTTCCAGGGCACGGTCGATCCGCACACCCCGCTCGCGCAAGGCTGGCTGCGCGCCTCGCACCGCGAGCTGTGCCCGGTCAAGTCGAAGCCCTGGCGGCCCTATCACGCGCACACGGACAAGAAGCCGCTGAAGCCCGGCCAGGTCTACGAGGTCGACGTCGAGATCTGGCCCCAGTGCATCATCCTGCCGAAGGGCTATCGGCTCGCCATCGATATCCGCGGCAAGGACTTCGAGCGGCCGGGCGAGGACGCCAACGTCGCCTTCCGCTCGAAGGGCTCGGGCCCCTGGATCCACGACGATCCGCTGGATCGCCCCGCCTCCATCTTCGGCGGCAAGGTCACGATCCACACCGGCCCCGGCCGCGAAGCGCATCTGCTGCTGCCGGTCATTCCGAAGAGGAAGTGACAGTGAAGTACAGTGGGTGAGTGGTCGGGTGGTCAGTAGCCAGATGGTGCGAACCGTCTGCAGCTGGCCTCCCGGAACGCCTTCCCGCGACAGACCATCTCACCATCTGGCCATCTGACCACTCACCCCTGCACTTGGACTCCCATGGACATCCGCGACCTCGACGCTTTGGAACTCCGCGCCCGCCAGATCATGTCGCCGGGATCGGCCGCATCGGTCGATGCCGGCGCCGACGACGGCATCAGCATGCGCGAGAACATCGCGGCATGGCGCGGTCTGAGGCTGCGGCCGCACGTGCTCGTCGACGTGCGCGAGATCGACATCTCGACGACGCTGCTGGGCGAGAGGGTCGAGATGCCGATCCTGGTGGCGCCGATGGGCCGCCACAAGAACTTCCACGAGGAAGGCGAGGCCGCGACCGCGCGCGGGGCTGCGGCCGCGAACTGCATCTTCACGCTGCCGACCTACTCGACCACCTCGTTCGCCGATATCCGCAAGCAGCGCAAGGCCGCGCCGCAGTGGTTCCACCTCTACATGCCCGCCGACAAGACCATCAGCGAGCACCTGATCGACGGCGCCGCCGAGCACGGCTTCAAGGCGGTCGTGTTCACCGTCGACCAGCCGGTCGGCGGCTACAATCCCGAATCCGCCCGCAATCCCGCGCCGATCCGCGACGACGTGCGGCTGATGAACTGGCCGGGTCAGCCGGTGGCGACCGGCGCCTATCACGCCTCGCGCCAGGGCTTCATCAACTTCCCGACGACCTGGGCCGATCTCGACTGGCTGGTGAAGCGCTCGCCGCTGCCCGTCATCGTCAAGGGCACGCTCAGGGGCGACGAGGCACGCCGCTGCATCGAGGCCGGCGCCAAGGCCGTCATCGTCTCCAATCACGGCGGCCGGCATCTGGACACCACCGTCACCACCGCCGAGGTGCTGCCGGAGGTGGTCGCAGCCGTCGCGGGGCGCGGCGACGTCTACGTCGACAGCGGCATCCGCCGCGGCTCGGACATCCTGAAAGCGTTCGCGCTCGGAGCCAAGGCCGTGCTGATCGGCCGTCCCGTGGTGTGGGGCCTGGCGGTCGATGGCGCCGACGGCGTGCGCGACGTGCTGCTCTCGCTCACCAGCGATCTGAAGCGCGTGATGATGCTGTCGGGCGTGCCGAAGCTGTCGGAGGCGCGACCGGACCTCCTCGCGCCGCCCCGGATGCCCTATATCTGAACCATGACCCGAGACATCGACACCCCCGTCACCGACAATCCCGCCACATCGCGGTTCGAGATGCCGATCGAAGGCGAGACCGCGTTCGTCGCCTACCAGCGGCGCGGCCCCGACGTGTTGTATCTCTACCACGCCGAGGTGCCGTTCCACCTCAACGGCAAGGGCTACGGCGGCAGGCTGGTCGAGGGCACGCTGCAGGCGATCCGCGCGGCGGGCAGGGACAAGGTCGTCGCCGGCTGCTCGTTCGTGCGCCGCTACATGGCCGACCACCCCGAGCACGACGACCTGCGCGCGCCGCAGTGACGGTTCGAACACAACTCAGACTCACGATGAGCGGGTCCGCCCGGAAGCGCCTCACCCAACAGCGACAGACCCACCCGCATGCTGCCCGCCCGCCGGCCCGAGCCCACGCAATTCGCCGCCCGCCAGGCGGAGCGCGAGATCGTGCTGTGGACGACGAAGGACGGCCGCGAGATCCCGCTCGACGAGATGACCGACGATCACATCGAGAACGCGATCCGGGTGCTGTCGCGATGGCGCGCGCATGTCAAAAAGCGCGACAAGGACAACCCGGTGGTCCGCGAGCTCGCCGACACCGTCGCGCGCTTCAAGCGCATCATGCGCCAGCGCCGCAAGGCCGTGACGCGGGTCACCCCGCGCGCTGGCCCGGGCCTCAGGCGACGTTAGACGGCACCGCCCGCGCCAGCCGGCTATGCCCCGTTTTTGACAATCCACCCCGCACTCTGTTGACTGCGCCGATGACCGCGCCGCGCCCCACCATCCGCCCCTGCACGCTCGCCGACATTCCTGCCGTCCACGCGCTGCTGACGGAGACGTGGCATGCGACCTACGACGGCTGGCTCGGCGTCGAGCGGGTGAACGAGATCGCGGCGACGTGGCATTCGCATTCCCAGCTCGCCGCCCAGGTCGGCCGGCCCGACAGCGCCTTCCTGCTCGGCGAGGTGGACGGCCGGCTCGGTGGCACGGCTTTCGCCCACGCCGCCAACGGCAGCATCGAGATCGGCCGCCTCTACGTATTGCCGGCCCACCAGCGGCATCGGCTCGGCACGGCCCTGTTGCGCGCCGTGATCGACGCCTTCCCGGACGCGGGAGCGTTCCAGCTCGACGTCGAGCCACGCAACGACACGGCGCTGGCCTTCTACCGCCGCCACGGTTTCGCCATTATCGGAGCAGGCACCGACAGCGGTGGGACAGGCTCGGGTATCTCACATCTGCGTCTCGAATGGGCGCCGTCACGGGCCTTTGACGAACCCGGTACCGGTTCGTCCACCACGTAAGGATACGGCTCCCGATCGCCATTGCCGTTTCATGCGGGCACCCTACATTACGGGCGCCCACACCCTCAGTGTCGGCCTGCGATGGAGAGACAGAATATGAACGGCGAAGAGCGGCAGCTGATCACCAGCCTGTTCGATCGCATGCGCAACGTCGGCGCGGTCGAGAAGGATCCGGACGCCGAGACCCTCATCAACCAGGGCGTCCGTCAGATCCCGGATTCCGCCTATCTGCTGGTCCAGTCGTTGCTGGTGCAGGAGAATGCCCTGCAGCAGGCCGGCAGCCGCATCGAGGAGCTCGAGGATCGCGTACGCCAGCTCGAGGACGAGATGGCGCGCCGTCCGGCGGCCCAGCAGAGCTCGGGCGGCTTTCTCGGAGGCCTGTTCGGCGGCGGCGCCCCGGCGGCGGCCACCACGCGCGGTTCCGTGCCTCCGATCGGCGGCGGGCGAGCCGGCAACGGGCGCGGCGCGCCGGCGTCCGGCGGATCTGCCTGGGGCAACGCACCCGGCCTGAACGGGTCGCAACCCGCGCAGCAGGCCTGGGGTCGCCAGCCCCAGCAGGGCTTCGGCGCCGCGCAGCAAGCCGCTCCCGCGGCCGGCGGCGGCTTCATGCGCTCCGCGATGACGACCGCAGCCGGTGTCGCGGGCGGCATGCTGGTCGCCGGCGCCATCTCGAACATGATGAAGGGTGACACGGCGCACGCCGCCGAAAACCAGAACGCCAGCGATGGCGGCGCCGGCCAAGCCGCCGACGGCGCACAGAATGCGGGCTACAGCGACGCCGACAACGACCCGGGCACGATGGATGTCGCCGACGACGGCAACGATCCCGGCTGGGGCGGCGACGACGGCGGCGACATGGACATCTGATCCATCGAGACGCGAGATCGGCGCGGCGGCGCGGGGCCTTCCCCGCGCCGTTCGCTTTTGCGGCCAGCCCTGCACCGCCAGCCTTGCATTGGACCTGCCTGGCACTGGGCCAGCCTTGCACCGGACCAGTGGTTCCGCCATAACCCGCGCCGGCAACAAGGATCGACACGATGAGCATCACCCCGCGCGTCTTCTCCGGCATGCAGCCCACCGGCGCCCTCCACCTCGGCAACTACCTCGGCGCCATGCTGCAGTGGATCGCGATGCAGAAGACCCACGAGTGCATCTACTGCGTCGTCGACATGCACGCGATCACCGTCTGGCAGGATCCCAAGGAGTTGGTCGACGCGACGCGACGGGTCACCGCGGCCTATATCGCCTGCGGTCTCGATCCCAAGCGCAGCATCCTCTTCAACCAGAGCCAGGTCGCCGAGCATGCCGAGCTCGCCTGGGTGTTCAATTGCGTCGCCCGCCTCGGCTGGCTCGACCGCATGACCCAGTTCAAGGAGAAGGCCGGCAAGGACAAGGAACGGGCCTCGGTCGGGCTCTATGCCTACCCGAGCCTGATGGCGGCCGACATCCTGGTCTATCGCGCGACGCACGTGCCGGTCGGCGAGGACCAGAAGCAGCACCTCGAACTCGCACGCGACATCGCCCAGAAATTCAACAACGATTTCAAGGAGAACATCGTCGCGGCGGGCTTTGCCGACGGCATCTTCTTCCCGCAGCCAGAGCCCGTCATCACCGGCCCGGCGACGCGCGTCATGTCCTTGCGCGACGGCACCAAGAAGATGTCGAAGTCGGACCCCTCGGACCTCTCGCGCATCAACCTCACCGACGATGCCGAGACCATCGCCAGGAAGATCCAGAAGGCGAAGACCGACACCGAGCCCCTGCCCTCCGAGGAGGCCGGCCTCAAGGGGCGGCCGGAGGCGGAGAACCTCGTCGGCATCTATGCAGCACTGACGGGCGAGAGCCCGGGAGCAGTTCTGCGTCAGTACGGCGGCGGCCAATTCTCCGGCTTCAAGAAGGCGCTGGCGGAGGTGGCGGTGACCAAGGTCGGCCCGATCGGCGCGGAGATGCGGCGGCTCTCCAGCGATCCCGTCGAAATCGACCGCATCCTCGCCGACGGCTCCGCCCGCGCCCGGGCGATCGCCGCCCCGGTGATGCACAAGGTCAAGGATATCGTCGGCTTCATCCGGAGCTGAGGGCTCGGGCGGCGGCCGCGGCGGCTTGTGCCTGGGCCTTGGACCGCGTGCT
>CAMDBL010000231.1 GCA_945889015.1 Devosia equisanguinis | reverse complement strand
GTCTGACACCGCCACTGTCGGGGTGCCGGCGCCGGGGCGATCGAGCCCCGCGAAGTGCGAAGCTTGCGCGGTTTTCGTTGCTGGTGCCCCGCCCCTCGCCGCCGACGCCACAGCGTCAGCACCAACCCGAAGCCACCGATCCAGGTTATTGTCAAACGCAGATAGACCCATTCTTGGTCAGTTCTTGCTACTGCCGATATTTCTCGCAGCATGGGCGTTATTTGTCCTTCTTCAGTCCCGCAGTCTTCGCAACCGCACCCACTTGGGGATATCGGCCTTGATCACCGCACGGAATTGCTCGGGCGTATTGGCGACCACGTCGATGCCGAGCGCGGTCATCTGCTTGCGGATGGCCGGATCGGTCAGCGCCTCGATCATTGCCTTGCTGAGCAGAGCGACGATCTCCTTGGGAGTGCCGGCGGGGGCGACAAGGCTGTGCCTGACGGTCGCCTCGAAGCCCGGGAAGCCGAGCTTGTGGATGATCGATTAGCGTTTTTCGATCTCATTCTGTCTGCCGGCCTGTCTGCCGGCGCGGCGGCTGGCCCTGCCTCGCGTCGACTGAAACCCCGCCGGCTCGACGCCGGCCGTCACTCGTGCCGGTCATTGATCGCGGTTGACGCCCGCGAGCTTGGCCAACGCTTCCTGCTTGGGGATCTCGGCGAGAAGGATCTTGCGGGATTCTTCCGGCGTCGTTCCCCACACGTCGACACCGAGTTCGGTGAGCTGCTTCTTTACCTTCGCGTCTTTCAGCGCCTCGATCGTCGCCTTGTGGAGCGTGTCGACGACCGTCTTCGACAAGCCCGTGGGGCCAGCGATGCTGTGCCAGTCGATCGCCTCGAAATTGGGGAATCCCGACTCGTGGAACGTCGGCAGGTCGGGTAGCGCCGCCGAGCGCTTCAAGCCGGCCGAGGCGATGGCGCGGATCTGTCCGCCCTGGATCAAAGGCACCAGCGGCGCGGGTGGATTGATGCCGACGGGGATGTGGTTGCCGAGCACGGCCTGAATCACTTGCCCGGTGCCGCGATGAGGCACGTGCAGCACCTTGATGCCGGCATCGCGATTGAGCTGCTCGCCGCCGAAATGGCTGGCGGTGCCGACGCCGCCCGAGCCGTAGCTGAGCTTGCCGGGATTGGCCTTGGCGTAGGCGATGAACTCCTTGAGGTTGTTCACCGGCAGCGAGGGGTGCACGTAGAGAATGTTTGGTTGCGCACCGACGATGCTGACGAGGTCGAAGTCCTTCTCGGGGACGTAGTTGATTTGCTTGTAGACGAACTGGTTGCCGGCGAGCACGCTGCGAGCGCCGAGCATCAGCGTGTAGCCGTCGTTGGGCTGGCGGGCGACATAGGCGGCTGCGATACCGCCACCGGCGCCGGCCTTGTTCTCGATCACGAACGGCTGGCCGAGCAGCTCCTCGTACTTCTTGCACATGATGCGCGAGAGCACATCGCTCGGCCCGCCCGGGGCGAACCCGATCACGAAGGTGACGGGTTTGATGGGGTAGGCTTGAGCGAAGGCGCCCGTGCCAGGAACAGTCGCGGTGGCCATCAGCATGGCCATCGAAGCAGCAGCGCCGGCCAGCAAGGCGGCGGCCCGTGTCAGGAGCACATCGGTGCGTGTCCTCCCGTATGTCGCAATATCGCAACGTGGACGGGCAGTGCTGAACGCAACTGGCCGCCGACACGCGGTTGGCTCCGCGTCTCGACGGCCATGATCACGGATTGCCGCAGCCCCGCAATTCACAAGTATGCGGAGCAGATCAGCTATGCACTCGTCAGCCTACTTTCTCGTATTTGCCCGACTTGGCCGAGCGCACCACCGCTTCGAACGCAGCGACGCCATGACGGATCTGATCGTGCGTTGTCGGATAAGGTGTACCGCCCTGGGCGGCGACGGCGAAGGCCTCGAGGGCATGCTGCAGCAGGTTGACGCCCTTCGTCTCGCTGATCTCGGGTGCCGGCAGCGGGGTGCCCGGCGCGCCGGTCGGCACGTGCGCGATCCTGAGATTGTCGAGGTTGGGGCCGGACACCTCGGCATACGCCTTCGAGCCGAAGGTGGCGACGCGGTAGCTCGGAGCGGTCGCGAGGCAGCACATCAGGCTACCGGTCATGCCGCTCTTGAAACGCATCATCAGGCTCGTTGTGTCGTCGACCCGGGCGGCGCGGCGCACGTTGAGGCAGATCACCTCGTCGATCTCGCCGAACAGATCGATCATGCCGTCGAGGGTGTGGATACCGAGCGCAGTCATGGCCCCTGCCGGCGTCTGCTCCTCGTTGGCGCGCCAGCTGTCGGCGGGCATGACGAGGCCGGCGTGAGCCGTCGCCTCGCACTGGCTGTGGGCGATGATGCCCATGCGGCCATCGCGGATCCGGTTACGCACCTCGGCCACGTTCGGAGCGAAGCGGCGCTGGAAGCCGACGGCGAGGGTGACGCCGGCTTTCTTGACGGCGGCGAGGGCCGGCTCTGCGCTGGCGACATCGAGGGTGAAGGGCTTCTCCACGTAAATGTGCTTGCCGGCGGCAGCGGCGCGGGCGACCTGGGTCCCATGCTCGGAATGCGGCGTCGCCAGCACGACCGCGTCGATCGTCGGGTCCTTCAGCACGTCGTCGAAGGTCGCGATCTGCGTCAAGCCCTTCTCCTTGCAGAAGGCCTCGGCCTTGGCAGGATTGCGGACGTGGCAGGCGACGAATTGAATCTTGTCGCTCTTGCCGTACACGGAATTGACCAGCGTCTGGCCCCACCATCCAAGACCGACCATGGCTGCGCGGATCATCGTGTTTCCTCCAGGTGTTGATTGAATGCGACTGAACCGCTTTTAGCGCCGTCTCAGGAATTGCCCAAGGCTTTCAGCCAGTCGGCGATGGTGCGAACCAGCTCGGCGTCCTGGCCCCTGAAGCCATGCGAAGTCTGGGCACCGCACTGATCGCCTACGGTGGCGACGCCGCCATGGATCAGCTTGATGTCCACCTTCCTCGTGCCGGTGAGATACTGGCGCTGGAACCGCTCGGGCTGGCCCGGATTGGACAGCTTGCAGCCGTCCTTGGCGTGGGCAACGAGCAACGTCGGCAGCGTGATCCGCTGCAAACCGGGCACCAGCCGCTCGACGGACGCCTGCTTCGTCGTCACGTTCATCAGCATGCCCGATGCTATGACGATGGCGTCCGGCCGGTCGCCGGCGGAAAGGCGCACGGCGGCGTTGGCGACGGATACGGCGCCGCGGTCGGTGCCAATGAGATAGACGGGGCCGGACAGCCGGCGCATGTAGGCGACCAGCGCGCCCAGATCCATGGCGTGTGCCACCGACGAGCGATAGTCGACCACGGCCTCCTCACCCCGCTTGTGGTCGTTGGCGATGTCGGGCAACAGCACGTTGAAGCCGGCCTTGGCGAAATCGGCACGGGCGCGGACGAGATGGATGCCTTTGCCCCAGGCGATGGCGCCATCCTTGCCGATCGAAAGATTGCCATGTCCGCCCGCGAGCAGGATCAGGTTGCCCTTGGCGGCGGGGCTGCGCAGCAGGATCGCGCGCACGCTCTGGGCGGTGCGGGTCGGGATCTCGACCACCTGCTGGGCTTGTGCACGCGTCGGATGCGGCGCCATCAGTAAGCCAGCCACCAGCCCGAGCAGAAACACGGCGATCCGCATCAGCCCCCTCCTCGTCCCCGGATGCTCGAAATCTCGACCTTGGCGGGCCCAACCCTTCGCACGCTCCGGTGGGCTTGGGCAAGCTGGTCGTGCGCGAGGCAGGACGCCGTTGCGGGGGACGTTGCGGCCGTGCACGAAGTCGTGAATAACCCGACGTCCCCAGTGGCGCGAAAGCCGATGCCAAATCTGCGTGTCCTCCTGATCTCCGACGGCCGGCCGGGTCACTTCAACCTGTCCGAGGGCATCGTCGCGGCAATGGCGCGGCGGCGGCCAGTGCTGATCGAGCGGCTCGAGGTGAAGCGGCGGTCGTTCGTATCGGGCAGGCTTGTCGCGGCACTGCTGGCGGCGGGCGTGCCGGCGCGGACGCTGCTATGGCTGGCCCATGGCCTCGATCCGGATGCCGTTCCGGCAGTGGACTCGATCGTCTCGGCCGGCGCGGAGACAATGCCGGCGAATGTCTGCCTGGCGCGCATGTTGAGCGTGCCCAATCTGTTCTACGGCTCGCTGCGCGCCTTCCGCCCGTCCTGGTTCGCCCTGGTACTGACGTCCTATTCCGCACAAGCACGTCATCCCCATCCGCTGATGACGCTCAAGCCAAGCCGGCTCGATCCCGACACGCTTCCAGTGCTCCCTGCACGGATCGGCGCGGATTGCCCGCCGCAGCGCGCCGGGCTTCTGATTGGCGGTGACGGCGGCGGCACGCGTTTCAACGAGGCCGATTGGAACACACTTCTCGAGCTGCTGTCGGCAACGCATGCCGCCTGGGGCACACGCTGGATCGTGTCGAACTCGCGCCGCACGCCCGACGCGGTCGGTGACCGGCTCGCCGCGCTCGTTTCGACCGACGGCGCGGTCGAGCGCTTCATCGACGTGCGCAGCGCCGGCACCGGCACACTCGGCGAACTGCTGGCCGCCTCCGAGCTCGTCGCGGTCACCGCGGACTCGAGCTCGATGCTGTCGGAAGCGGTATGGTCGCGCCGGCCGGTGCTGGCGCTGGCGCCGGCCGTCCACGAGATGACGCCGATGGAGGCCGCTTACCGGGCATGGCTGGAGGGAGACGCGCGCTGCCGGACGCTGCCGCTCGCCACGGCGACACCGGCACGCATGATCGAGGCGGCGGCGGGCATCGTGCCGCTTCCGGGAAATCCGCTGGATGACCTGGCGAGCCTGCTCGCAGCCAAGCTGCCGGGTACGTGCGCCTGATCGAGAAGGAAAGGACCCCGACATGGCCCGACTGAAGACCGCCGAGACCGCCGTGCTCGAGATCGCCTACGAGGAGAGCGGCCCAGCCGATGGCCCGGTCGCCGTCCTGCTGCACGGCTATCCTTACGATGTGCGCGCCTACGACGGCGTCGTCCAGATCCTCAACGCGGCGGGGATGCGCACGATCGTTCCGCACCTGCGCGGTCATGGTCCCACGCGGTTCCTGTCGGCCGAAACCCTGCGCTCCGGCGAGCAGGCGGCGATCGGCCAGGACACGCTCGACCTGCTCGACGCCCTCGGCATCGAGCGTGCCGTGCTGGCGGGCTTCGACTGGGGCGCGCGGGCAGCCTGCGTGGTGGCGGCGCTATGGCCCGAGCGCGTGACGGGACTGCTCACCTGCGGCGGCTAACAGATCCAGGACATCTCAAAGGCCGCGCGTCCCGCCGATCCCGAGCAGGAGATGCGCTTCTGGTATCAGTGGTATTTCCACACCGAGCGTGGCCGCAATGCGCTGCGCGACATGCGCGGTCCGCTGAGCAAGCTGCTCTGGAAGCTGTGGTCGCCGACCTGGGCGTTCGACGATGCGACCTTCGCGCGGTCCGCAGCCTCGCTCGACAATCGCGACTATGTCGATGTCGTCGTCCACTCCTACGAGCACCGCAACGGGCAGGCGGCCGGCGATCCGCGCCACGCAGCGGTGGAAGCGCGTCTTTCGAGGCTACCGCGGATCGGCGTGCCGACCATCGTCATTCACGGCGCCGACGACGGCGTGCAGCCGCCCCATCGTTCGGATGGGCAGGAGAGATTCTATTCTGCCTCCTACCAGCGGCTGGTTCCCGCGGGCGTCGGCCACAATCCGCCGCAGGAGGATCCCGGAGGGTTCGCGGATGCGGTGCTGAGGCTGGCCAAGGCCTAGAGGCGGCGACGATGTCGCCCGCGCTCCGCCTACACCTTTTCCACCGTGATCCGGCTTCCAGGCTCGACCACCTTGAATGTGCGGACGTCGTCGATGGCGCGCGCCCAGACATTGCAGGGGCTCGCGAGCCGGATTTCGCTGCCTCGCGACATCGGGGTCGGACCAAAGCCGACGGCGATCGCGTCGCCATCAGGCCAAAACGCGATCTCGCCGGCCTCGACGACGGCGCGAGCGTCTTTCTCGCGCGGGCACGACACGGGAATCGAGAAGTAGACCTCTTCGCCCCAGGTCTGCGCGCTCGCCTCGATCGGCAGCGCGGCCCAGATCCGATCGGCGGTGGATGTCTGGAGCAGGCGCGCCCTCAGGGCGACGCCGCCCGCCGTGATCACGATCTCGCGCATGTCATGCTCCGCGCTGTGTCAGACCGGCAGGCTAGTTTTGCGTCACTGACGCTTGGCCCCCGGTTGCTGCAGGGCGGTCTGACAAGCGTCAGTGACAAGAGCAACACTGAAAGCATAGATTTTCTAGGTGTTTCTCATGTCTCAGACATTTGCCCGGAACCCAGCCGCAAGGGGGAGGCAAATGTCTGAGACGGAACACTTTCGGGACCTCGCCTCCGATTCACCGGGCGCGCGTCCAGGTCTCGGTCTTGCAAACCAGGCTCGCCAGCACGCAGCCCTGCAATCGCAGCGTGCCCGCGGCCTGCAACGTGAGCTGGCCCGAATAGGTCGATCCGTCGTCGGTGTTGAACAGATCGCCCTCCCAGATATTCTCGCCCGTCCGCTGGCCGCCACTGACGATCACCTTACCGACGGTGGACCGCCGTGCGGGATCCTTGACCGAGGCGATGCGGCCGCACAGGCTGCCGCCACAACGGAACATCTGGATTTCTGTACCCGTCGAAGGGCGCAGCCACAGCCCAGTCGGATCGCCGGCCAGGGCCGGCGCGGCCGCCGCGGAAGCGACAACCGACACGATGAACGCTGAAATGGCTCTGCGGCCGAGCCGGTGATTCATGTCGTCCCCCAAGGTTGGCTAGAGCCGGGCCGCTCTGCGGTCACCGGCTGCACCGCAACCCGGCCCCACTCCGCGGCTGTCACTGGAGCCGTGCACGGAATTCAGCCACCCTCGGCTCGAAGTATTGAGATTTTCTGACCAGGGACCACAGCCGCCAGCGCCGAGACCTCGTCGGTGGTCGTCGCCAGCAGGTTGCAGGGACGCGGCAGCCGGATCTCGCCGGACATGGAGATCGGCGTCGGGCCGAAAACGATCATGATCCGGTCGTCCTCCGCGAGGTAATAGATCTCGCCGATCTGGCCGAGCAGCTTGGCGCCGCGCTCGCGCCCGCTCTCGATCGGAACCTTTACCTTGACGCTGCGCCCCCACGTCTCCGCCCTGGAATGCAGCGGCAACGCCGCCCACAGCCGCTCACCGGTGGCGGTCGGCGCCAGGCGCGCTCTGAGGCGCACGCTGCCGGTGGAGATCAGGATGTCGCGCACGTGCCGCGCGACAATCAAGGTGAGACACGTCGTCAATCAGGGTGAGACTGCGCCGGGGTGGACGGCCGAAGGGAGGGCTTAAGCCCGACTGG
>CAMDBL010000230.1 GCA_945889015.1 Devosia equisanguinis | reverse complement strand
ACCACCGGTCCTGCATCCGGTGCAAGCGTGCGGCGCAACAGGCCACTGGCCTGCGCGGCAGTCCTTGCTGCAGGCCCAACCAGCGAAGCGACGACCCGAGGCTTGGCATCCGCGCTCAAGCGGGTGACCGGCGCGTCGTCGCCCGGCTTCAGTCTCATTGTGTCGGCAGCTCCAAAAAACGGAACTAGCGGTCGCTTGGCTCCGGCTGCGACTTCGACCTTGGCCAGTTTCGCCCCGAGTTCGGCATCGTAGGCGGTGACGGGTACGACGGGCTTTGCGGCCGTCAAATGTACGACCCGGTAGCCGCGCTGAACCAACTCGCCGAGAATGACGGGAAGTGCCTTCGCGGTCGAAGCCTTGATGTCGTGGAATAGAACGATGCCGCCCTGCCGCTGCTCGATCCGCTGGAGCGTGGTCTGTGCCAGTCGGCGGGGATCGCCAATGAAGCTGTCGTTGCTGACGACGTCGACGGTGAAGCTGGCGATACCGCGCTTCTGCAGGTGGTCGAGCAAGACGCTGGAATCACTGAGGCCTGGGAATCGGAAGAAGGGCGCGATCGGCTGCCCCGCCGCCATCGCCACCGCGGCAAACCCGCGCTCGATCTCGGCGATGGACTGATCCGGTTTCAGGCGTGCGATATTGAGGGGATGCGACCACGTGTGCGTGCCCAGCGTGTGGCCGCGGTGCAGCACGGTCTTGGTCGTCTCGGGGTAGGCGATGGCCATCTGGCCGACCGAGAAGAACGTCGCCTTGGTGCAGAACTGGTCGAGCGTGTCCAGGATCGACGAGGTGATACAGGGCATCGGACCATCGTCGAACGTCAGCACGACCTCTTTCGGACCAAGGAAGCTCGTCTCCTTGGCGGCCTTCGTGATCTCTCCATAGATCGGTCCACCCCTGGTGTCGATCTCGACATTGCGGGCGACACCGAGCACGCCCTTGCGACCCCCGCAGGATTGCGCGGTCGCGGTGGCAGTGCCGGCAATGACGAGTAGAGCGACAGCGATGAGCCTCGGCAGCATGGCACAATCCGGTTCGAAGATCAGCAAACTGCTGGCAGACTCGCTGATTTTGCCAACCGGAAGCAAGTCGGCGCACACGGCGGGCGCACTTCCGTGGCCGGGAGTGGCAATCCAGCCATGGTCGCGGAGACAAGATCAGGCAGGAGCAGGCGAGGCCGTTGCGGCTAGTAGTTGTCGAAGACGCGGGACTGCCAGCTCGCCTCGTCGCCGCGGCCACGAGGCCGCTCGATCGGGGCAGGCGCGAGGGTCGGCTCGGGCGCCGCTGTCTGCGGTGGCAGTGGCTGTGTCACGGCGGGGGCCGGCATCGCGGGCAGCGGCGCCAAGGGGCGGGCCGCGCCGATGGGAGCTGCAACCCTGGTCGTCGGCGGTGTCGGGCTGCCCACGGGCCACGTCATCGCGCGCGGCGCGAGTGGCTGGGAGGCGACCACGGTCTTGCGCTTGGCCAGCTCTTTCTCCGCCATCGCGTCGAACTCCGGCACGGTCACCACCGGCGACTTCGACACCACATGCACGACCTTGAACTTCTGCGCGGCGAGGTCGTCGAGCAGACGGCGCAGCGCGCCGGCCGTCGAAGGCTGGATGTCGTGGAACAAGATGATGCCTTTGCCCTGTGCGACGAGCTGGTTCATCACGTTGCGATGCACGATTTGCGGATCCTTGGTGCGATAGTCGTTCGAATCGACCTCGATCGAGAACATCGCGATGTTGCGGCCGGCTAGATACTGCTGGGCGCCTTGCGGATCGCTCAGATAGGGAAAGCGGAAGAACGGCGAGATCGGAACGCCGGCCGTGCGCCGCACCATGCTGACGCCGAGCTCGATTTCCTGGCGCTGGGCGCCGGCATTGGCCGTGCGCAGATTGCGATGCGACCAAGTGTGGTTCGCGACGGTGTGGCCTCGGCGCGCCACCTCCTTGACCATCTCGGGATCGGCGGCGGCCATCCGCCCGACCATGAAGAACGTGGCGCGGGTGCAGTGGGCGTCGAGAGCGTCGAGTACGGGCCGGGTGTAGGGTCGAAGCGGACCGTCGTCGAACGTCAGGATCACCTCGCGGTCGTTGAGGACGTTGAGATCCTTGTATTGCTGGTGCCCGAATCGGGGCCCCCGCGCCGCATCGACCTCGATGGTGCGCGCGACGCCCAGCGGCCTCGCGGCCTGGCAGCCCGTGGCGCCGCTCGACTGGGCTGCCGCCGGCACCACGCCGGTGATCAGTGCGGACAGCATCACGCCGGCGAAAAGGTGGGCGGCTCGCATGGATCCATGTCCTCTGCTTCTATTCGGGCACGTCAGCTCGGATGGCTCAGAGCTGACGACGGCGATCCGCCGAACACTACCGTCGAGACGTGTGCAGAAATAGGCGCGGTTGCCCCGGGAAGGCAAGTGAACGCGTTGCCGCGTACCCGAGCCCTGACGTGCGTGCACTGGTTTCGTGGGCAACCGGGCTGTGGTAAGGGGCACGAATGCCACGCGTCGATGGTGGATTCGCGGCACTGCGACGTTATTCCAGCTGAACCAGAGCCGGCGCACGATGGCTGAGACCGTAGAAGAACCGCGCGGCGAGGATGGCGACCGGGCGCAGAGCCCGGAGCTGGTCAACGCCGTCGCGGCCGCCCTGGAGGCGCACGACGACGCCCGCGCCAAGGCGCTGGTCATCGATCTCGGCGCCCCCGATCTCGCCATGCTGATCGGGCTCCTCGACGCGGATCTGCGGGTGCCGCTGATCCAGGCGCTGGGCGCGAGCTTCGATTACGAGGTGCTCTCCGAGCTCGACGAGAGCGCGCGTGACCAGCTTTCCGAGGCACTGCCCAACGAGTTGCTGGCCAAGGCTGTCACCGAGCTCGAGACAGATGACGCCGCCTACGTCATCGAGAATCTCGAGGCGAGCGACAAGGCCGAAATCCTCGCCCAGGTTCCGACCAGCGAGCGCGCGGCCATCGAGCGCGTCCTCGACTATCCCGAGGACAGCGCCGGCCGCCTGATGAGCGCCGACTTCGTCGCGGTGGCGCCGTTCTGGACCGTCGGCCGCGTCATCGATTACATGCGCGAGACCGTCGACCTGCCGGATACGTTCTCCGACATTTTCGTCGTCGATCCCGCCTACCGCGTCCTCGGCTCCGTCGATCTGTCGCGACTGCTGCGTTCCCAGCGCCAGGTGCTGATCACGGAGATCATGAACGACGATCGTCGCGTGGTGCTGGCGACCGAAGACGAGGCCGAGGTCGCCCGCCAGTTCGCTCGCTACGACCTGAAGTCGGCGCCGGTGGTCGACGAGAACGACCGTCTGGTCGGCGTCGTCACCGTCGACGACGTCGTCGAGGTCATCCAGGAGGAGGCGGACGACGGGATCATGGCGCTGGCCGGCGTCGGTGACGAGCGGCTGCCCGATACGGTGTTGCGCACGCTGAAGAGCCGGTTGCCGTGGCTTGTCGTCAACCTTGGAACCGCGATCGTCGCCTCGCTCGTCATCAAGCTGTTCGACGCCACGATCGAGCAGATGGTGGCGCTCGCCGTGCTGATGCCGATCGTCGCCTCGACGGGCGGCAACGCGGGGACGCAGACGATGGCTGTCACGGTGCGCGCGCTCGCCACCGAACGTCTCGGCCCCGTCAACACCCGCCGCGTAATCACCCGCGAGACCCTGGTCGGGTTGCTCAACGGGCTGGTGATCTCGCTGATCATGGCCGCCATCGTGTTCGTCTGGTTCGGCTCGGGCTTGCTCGGCCTGGTCATCGGAGCGGCGATGATCGTCAACCTGCTGGTGGCTGCGGTGGCGGGAATCCTCATTCCGCTGGGTTTGCACAAGCTCGATTTCGACCCGGCACCGGCGTCTGGGGTGTTCGTGACGATGATGACGGACATCACCGGGTTTTTCGCCTTCCTGGGACTGGCCACTCTCTGGCTACTGTGATCGGGGCTTTGCGATGCAACTCGAGGTGCGGCGGATTGCGGCACATGACCGGGAGCGGTGGGCGGAGCTGTTTGCCGCCTACGTCGCGTTCTATGAGACCGCGGTGGCCGAGGCCGTGATCGAGCAGACGTGGCAGCGGCTGCTGGCGGCGGGTGAGGGCGATCCCATCGGTTTCGTCGCGGTTGCGGGCGACGACCGGCCGGTCGGCCTCGCGCACTTGCTGTTTCATCGCTCGACCTGGTCGCCGACGTGGTACTGCTATCTTGAGGATTTGTTCGTCGATCCTGCCTGCCGTGGCATGGGAGCGGGGCGGGCCCTGATCGCGGCCGTCTATCGCGAGGCGGATGCGCGTGGCGCGACGCGCACCTACTGGGTGACGCAGTCCCACAACGCCATGGCCCGGACACTTTACAATCGGGTGGCGCAGCTGGTGCCGTTCGTCCAATACCGCCGCTGACTCCGAGCCGCCTCAGCGATACTCGATCAAGGCGTCCTGGCGCAGATCCTTCAGGTGCCGCCGCGAGAGCAGCTCGAACTCCTTCTGACGCAGCTCGTCCTGGGCCTGTGCCACCTTCTCCTCGGCGGCCTTGACAACCTTGCGGCCGCACACGGCCCACAACTCGACGCCGCCCTGAGCCACCGTCGGCGGCAGCATCTCACCGTCCCTCGCGTTGGCGAGCATGCTGCGCGTCGGCTCGGGCACGCCCTGCAGGCGCCGCATCCCCAGATCCTCGTGCCGGCTCGCGGACACGCCCTTGATCAGTCCAGCAATGGTTTTGCAGTCGGCGAACCGGCTCTTGACGGCTTCCGCCTCCTGCAGCCTTGCGGCCATCTGCTTTTGATCGATCTTGTTCCCGATCAGCAGCGTGATGCGGTGCATTTGCAGCTCCAGCTGATCCTGGGCGCCACCCGACTTGGCGACGAAACGATCGACGTCGCGCTGCGTGACGGAGACCTGATGGCCGAACCTCCGGCGGATCACCTCGTTCCAGGACAGCGTCGCCTTGAAGCGCGATCGCATCGCCGTGATGTCGGCACCCATCGAGCGGATGTTCGCGGCGAACTTTTCAGGCGTCACCTTGTTCCGCTCGGCCATCGACTTGATCAGCCGGTCGACCTCGACTTCCTCGGCCAGCGTGTTCTGGCGCTTGGCCTCCTGCAGCTTCAGGCGCTCGTCGATCAGCTCCTCGAGTGCGCCCTTACGCTGCGAGCCGACTGCGGAGGACCGCGCGCTGTCGACCGCTTGTTTCTGCAAGTTGAGCGCGAACTGCTTCTTGCGCTCCTCGAAGATGGCGAGGATCTGCTCGCGGGTCTTGCCCTGGTTTTGCTGAATGACTTCGTTGAGAATCGCCTTCAACTGGTTGTTCGTGCTCTCCTGGGCGATCAACCGTTTGAAATTCTCCTGCGCTTTCTCGCCGATGCCCGCGCTCAGTGAGTTGAGACGCGCGCGCTGCTCCACCTCATATGCGGTGATCGGCTCGTCGTTGACGAGCGCGACGATGGCCTGCTCGGACGGGTTCTTGGCGGTTGAGGGTGCAGCCTTCTCAGCCTTGACCTTGGAGGCTTTCGCGGTCGCCTTGGAAGCGTTCGCCGCCCCGGTCTGAGCCTGAGCGGAGACGGTGACGCCTGCGGCCGAGACCAGGACGAGCGTGAGCCCAGCGGCGAGACGGGTCAGGCTCGGATTGGCGGGGCAGGTGCGCATGGGCAGATCTCGCGGTCGTCGAGTGGAGGGTGCGGCTGCCCGTGCGTGCAGCTGCGAGCTCGTGGGGTTGGGTCTAACAAGCAGCTCGTCTTTTGCTCTGACGCCGCGGCCGAGACTGGCAACTCTCCACGCCGGCAGTGATTCTGATCGGATCATCCTAACGGGTCGGCAGCGATGGCTCATCCACTATCCACATCAACCTTGGCCTCGACGTGGCAGAGTTTCAAAGCGGCGAGGGGCCTCACGGCCGTGTCCCTGGGGGGAGTGATGCGGGTTGCGTCGCTTCCCGTCCCAAGGCAGGGAGCGCCCAAAGCCGGGCGCGTGAGCGAGATGGGGCAACCTCTACGACGTCAGCCGCCCAAGGTGGCGGGCCAGCACCCGCGACACGGGCCCGAGAGACCCAGTGACAACCAGGAAACACCCGTGTTCCTGCAGACGGGGACGCCGCTCCAGACTGATCCGCGAGCGCTCCAGTGCCTCGGGCGTGTCACTCCGACGTCACGGACTACCGGGGAACCGCGCCGTGCCAAATGCCATGACGGCGACAATATCGCGCCGTGCCGCTGTGCGGGGCAGGCTAGTTCGGTGTCTGGTTCTCGCCGAACACGTGGTCGAGCACGTCGGTCTTGTACTTGAATTCGCCGAGGTGCTTCAGCTCGAACCGCAGCATTACCGCACGATCCGGGATGATGTCGCGGGTCGGATCGGTGAAGAACGTCTCGGTGTAGCTCAGCGTCATAACCAGGCATTCGTCGGCATAACGCAGCTGGAGCACGTCCTGAATGCGCTCCTTGGCATCGATGTCGAAGCGCATTGAGCCGAGAATGCTCCAACGGTCCGTCAGTTTGAGCCCGGCCGAGCCGTAGATATCCTGCTGGGTCTTGTCGATGCCGAGCATGGGATCGGCAGCCGCGTAGGAGTAGGCGGCCTGGGCGGCGAGCGGACCATAGGCGAAACGTACGAACGCATCTTCGCGCCGCAGGGTGGCGTCACGCTCGTCGAAGCGCGTCTGCGACACGATGCGGACGGCACTGGACGGGGCCAGCGCCATGCCCAGCACATAGTCCGAGCGCGTCGTCTCCAAGCCGCTCGACGGGTTGAAGACGAAGTTGCCGTCGATATCGCGGCCCGGATCGCGATAGGCGTTGTCGCCGGCAAGGTGGAAGCTCTGGCCGCCCAGAATGGCCGCGTAACCACCGGTATTGAGCTGGAAGGTGTACTGCAGGCCGAGGTTGGCCCGGGGCCCCGTCTGGAAGCGGTCACGACCCGAGAACTTGTCGACTTCGAACAGGTTCGTGGTGTCGAAGTACAAGCTCTTCGCGTCCTCGTCGGGGAGGTTGCGCTGATCGGAAGCGCTGGCGTGGCGCGTCACGATCTGACCGATGGGCTCGATCACGTGACTGGCGTTGGCGGTCGCCGCAACCCAAGGGTACGTGACAGTGGCCCCGGCGGTCGCGATCCCCCGGGTGACCGTGTCGTCGCTGACGGGCAGAGACGCCGCCGGGTCGAAATAGTTGTTGTACTGATAGGCATCGCCGCGCAGACCGGCAAACGGCGTGTAGGTGATCCCGACCGTGTCGGTCAGCGTCCGGCGCCAGCGCACTTCGCTGCTCACCCGGTTGATGTCGGTGCGGCGCCGGTTGTCGAGAGCATCGCTGCGCGCGAAGCTCATGGCGGTCGTATCCCAGCTCAACTCGCCGCCGACCACGGGCTGATTGAAGATATAGTTGTGGTCCATGATCGGCGCGA
>CAMDBL010000229.1 GCA_945889015.1 Devosia equisanguinis | reverse complement strand
CCTCCGATACCGCCCCGGGCATCCGGCGACATCGGCAGGGCAAGGGCTTCTCCTATCGCGATCCCCCCGGCCGTGCCGTGCGTGATCGCGAAACCCTGGCGCGTATTCGCCGTCTCGCGATCCCTCCCGCGTGGACCGACGTCTGGATCTGCCCCGCCCCTTCCGGTCACATCCAGGCGACGGGGCGCGACGCGAGAGGCCGCAAGCAGTATCGCTATCATCCCGGCTGGACCGAGCATCGCGACCGTGACAAGTACGACCGCATCCTCGGCTTCGCGCGCATGCTGCCGCTCATCCGTGACCGCGTCGACGCCGACATGGCCAAGCGCGGCGCGCCCCGCGAAAAGGTACTCGCCACCGTCATCCATTTGCTCGACCGCACTCTGATCCGCATCGGCAATCCCGAATACGCCAAGGATAATGGCAGCTTCGGCCTGACGACGCTGCGCACACGGCACGTCGCTGTTGAAGGCAGTGAGTTGCGCTTCGACTTCAAGGGCAAGAGCGGCAAGGTCTGGCGGCTCAAGGTCAAGGACCGCCGCATCGCGCGCATCGCCCGTTCACTCCAGGAACTGCCGGGCCAACAACTGTTCCAGTACGTCGACGACGATGGGGCGCGGCGCTCGGTCACCTCCGACGATGTCAACGACTACCTGCGTGACATCGCCGGTCCCGACGTTTCCGCGAAGGATTTCCGCACGTGGGCGGGAACGGTCCTGGCCGCGATCGCGCTCGGCGCGGCCGGTCCGTTCGCAAGCCCGACCGAGGCCAAGCGCAAGCTCAAGCAGGCGATCGCGGCCGTCGCCCAGAAGCTCGGCAACACACCGACGATCTGTCGGAAATGCTACGTTCACCCCGAAATCGTCGCCTGTTATCTCGACGGCACGTTTCCGACTTTCAAGATCGTCGAGATCGTGGAGGCCGGACCCTATCTCCCCAGCGAGGAAGGCGCCGTCCTCAAGCTGCTGGAGACACGGGCCGGAACGCCGAAACCGGTCACATCCAGGCCCCGCGTGCGGTCGCGAGCACAGCCCAAAAATTGACGCCACGGAATTCTCCGGCGGCATGGAACCCGGGCCTGCGTTCGGAGTTAGTCCGGTATTCTGCATAGGCGAGTGTCCTTCGCGTGATCACGCGAGCCTTCACTCGCATCGGCTTCGGGAGCGATCATGCCGGGCAAGAAAGTGGCCAAGCAATCCGCGTCGAGCAATCAGGCGCAGGCCCCGACGACCAACGGCGCAGAGCGGCACGCGACGAGCGATGCGGGCGAATTGCTCACCGGCCGGCACAAGGCCATCAAAGAGGCTGCCGCCAAGCTCGAGGGATTCAAACCGACCGCCGCGGGGCTGAAGGACTTGAGGGCCCTCTGCATCCAATGGGCCCATCACAGCGCGATCGAGACGGAGATCGCGTATCCAGCGTTCCTCGAGGCGGGCGTCGACGAGGCCGCCATCGGCGAGGCTCAGATTGCGCACGATCTCGTCGCGGTACTGATGACTGACCTCACGCAGCGCTCCAAGGGCGACAAGCTGCTGGTGCCGGGCGTGCGCGTCCTGCTCCGCCTCGTCGCCGAAGTGATCGACACCAAGGGGGAGAAATCGAAAGGCCTTGTCGCTGCGGCCAAAGAGGCGGGCGTCGACATGACCCATCTCGGCGAAAGTATCCAGAAGCGAATGTCGGAGGACGAGACGGCGGAGGAGACATCGATCGACCTGGAGCCGCGCCACCTCCGCGGCGTGGCGTTTTCTCACCGGCGGAAGCAGAACGAGCACGTGAGTGGCCATCAACAGGATCGAGACCCTTCCGGACGATTTCTGCCGGATCGCGAGCAGGATCGCTACTCCGATCATGACCAGGATCGCCGCTACAGCCGCTCGCGCGACGGCGATGACGATCGCCGCTCCTATAGCCGTATGCGGCATGACGACGAGCGCGGCTACCGGAACCGATCGGACTATGACGATCGCCGCAGCTCGCGCTACCGCGAAGACGACGACGACCGTCGCCCGATGTCGAGTCGCGACGACGACGACAGACGCTACGAGTCGCGTGCATCTGGCCGTTACGACGACGACCACCACCGCTACGCGACCCGTTCGGGTGGCTACGAAAGCGAGCGAAGCCGGGGCTACGAGAGCGAGCGCAGCCGGCACGGCGGCTGGTTCGGCGATCCGCAAGGCCATGCCGAGGCCTCCCGCCGCGGCTGGGACGAGCGGCGCTCGCGGGACGAGGACGACGACGTTGAACGGCGCATGATGCGGCGCCGCCGCTACGAGTAGCCTCACTGTTGCGACACCCGGCTTTCAAGGCCGGGTGTTTTTCTGCCCGCCTCCTCGCGGCGCAAGGAATAGTCCGCCGACCTTGAAGCCGGAAATGGGCGGAACTCTGCTGAACACGCAGCGTTCCGGCTGAAGTATCCGAGGCTCATTTTTCGAGGTAAGCCATGGCCATGGAGACACCCGACCCTCGCACAGACAACGGACATTATGCCGAGATCCGGGACACGACTCCGGATGAGGATGTCCGCACCGTCGTCATTCACCGGATCGCCTGGGGAGCCGTCTTCGCCGGCGTGGCCATCTCGATGGTGGCGCAATTGCTCCTCAACCTGCTCGGCATCGGCTTCGGTGCCGGGGTGGTCGATCCGCAATCGGTGGATGCATCTTCCGCGGGCAGCTTCTCGATCGGCGCCGCGATCTGGTGGGCGGTGACAGGCATCATCGCCGCGGGTGCGGGAGGCTACGCCGCGGGGCGGCTCTCCGGGCGGCCCGAGCCGACGACGGCCGCATGGCATGGCTTGACGTCCTGGGCCTTCACGACACTGGCAATCTTCTATCTGCTGACGACGACACTCGGCGCGGCCGTGGGCGGAGCGCTGTCGGCCGTCGGCTCGATTGCAGGCCCCGTCGCACAATCGGCGACGCAGGCGGCGGGCCAGCAGTCCAACCCGCTGCGAGCAATCGCACCGGGGCTGACCAGTGGCGCCGATCCGTTCAGCTCGATCGAGCAGCAGGTCCGCGCGTCGTCCGGCGATGCGAACGCACAGCGCGAGGCCGCCGTCGTGGCCCTGCGTGATTTGATGCTGGCGCCTACCGCCCAGCAGCCCGAGGCGCGCGAGCGTGCCGTGCAGGCACTGGCGCGGGTCCAGAACACGCCGCCGGAGCAGGTTCGCGGGCAGGTGGCGAGCTACGAGCAGCAGTATCGCCAGGCCGTCGACCAGGCGCGGCAGGCCGCCACCCGCGCCGCCGACGCGACGACACGCACGCTGTTCTGGAGCATGATCACCGCCGTCATCGCCTTGCTGCTCGGAGCTGGCGCAGCGTGGTGGGCGGGACGCGAGGCCGCGGTCAGCCCGACGATCACGGCGGCTGCCAGGCGTTTGCGGCCGACCCCGCGAGTAGCGGCACCATAAACGACACTCATCGGCTTGGCACATGCACAAATGCCCCGCCATCGCTGGCGGGGCATCGTCAGTTCGGCAGTTTGCGCCGAACGATCAATAGTAGCGGCAGACCACGCGACCACGGCGTGTGCGCCAGCAGCGACGCCGCCGGCGACGGAAGATCCGCCAACGCGCATCATGGATCAGGCTGTCCGCGTCATCCTTGCCCAGCGGCTCCAGCTTGGGCAGTGCGACTGCTACGGCTTCGCCCGGCAGCACTGCGACGCTCGCCGCCACGGCTGCGCCACCGAACAGGAAGCCCAGCATGGAACGACGGTTGATGTCCTGCATCGATTTCTCCTCGAATGGAAGTGTCCCTCCGGCGCGGCGAGAATACCTGACGCGGGACGGCTGTCCATGGAGCGAGATCAAACATTTCAAGAAAGACTGTTTTCGAGCAGGCTCGATGCTGCATCGCGGAATCGTTGCGAAGCTGGCGGCTTGCGCCTTACCATCCGGCTTAGTCCAGCCGGGAGACCGCATGCAAAGCGCGATCGAGTTCCTGTTCCGTGGCCGCCGCCACCGCGTCGGCGATTCGCGAGCCCGCATGACGCTGCTCGACTGGCTCCGTCAGGAGCAGCGGGCGACCGGCGCCAAGGAAGGCTGCGCGGAAGGTGACTGCGGCGCCTGCACCGTCGTCCTGGCCCGGCTCGACGACGGCCGCATATCGTATCAGGCCGTCAACGCCTGCATCCTCCTTCTCGGACAAGTGCATGGCACGGCCGTGCTGACGATCGAGGATCTCGGGGCGCCCGATGGCCGGCTGCATCCGGTACAAGACGCCATGATTGCCCACCACGGCGCGCAGTGCGGCTTCTGTACGCCCGGCATCGTGATGAGCCTCTACGCGCTGCACGAATCGGGCTCGGGCATCACCCGCGCAGCCGTGACCGATACGCTCGCAGGGAATCTCTGCCGCTGCACCGGATACCGGCCGATCGTCGATGCCGCGCTCGCGGCCGCTTCGGCCCGGCCGGTCCCGGAGCCCTCGTTCAAGGCTGCGCTGCAGGCGCTGTCGGATGCCGCCGCCGATGATAGTCTCGTCACCGACGAAGCCGGCTTTTTCGCAGCGCCCGCAAGCGAGGCCAGCCTGCGCGCTCTGCTCCAGCGTCACGCCGGCGCGACCCTGCTCGCGGGGGGAACCGATGCCGGGCTCGCGGTCACCAAGCAACTGATCGAGCCACGCGAGGTGATCTGGCTCGGCCGGGTCGCCGGCTTGTCGTCCGTCGAGCGAGACGAGGCAAGGCTCATCCTCGGGGCCGGCGCGAGCCTGACCGCCGCGGCACCACACCTGGCGGCCCTGGCTCCCGATCTCGGCGAGATCCTGCGCCGCTTCGGCTCGGTACAGGTCCGCAATTCCGGCACGGTCGGCGGCAATATCGCCAACGCCTCGCCGATCGGCGATCTCGCACCCTGCTTGATCGCGCTCGGCGCGACTTTGGAGCTGGCCGGGGCCGACGGCGTGCGCACGCTGCCACTCGAGGACTTCTTCATCGCCTACAAGCGTCAGGACCGGAAGCCCGCCGAGTATGTTCGGCGCGTGCTGATCCCAATCCCGCACGCCACGCGGCAGCTCAAGTCCTACAAGGTGTCGAAGCGGCTGGACGAGGACATCTCCGCCGTGCTGGGCGCCTTCGCGTTCGATCTCGATGGGCGACGGATCGCCAGCGCCCGGATCGGCTTTGGCGGGATGGCCGGCACGCCGGCACGCGCGCGCCAAACCGAGGCGGCGATCACCGGTGCCGATCTCGACAGTCCAGCGACGTGGGAAGCCGCGCTCACGGCGCTGACCGACGATTTCGCACCGATCGACGATCACCGGGCGAGTGCTGCCTACCGCCGGCTGGTCGCCGGCAACCTGATGCGCAAGGCACTGATGGAGGTCGCGGGAACCCCGGTCGAAGTCACGCGGCTCATGCCGCCGAGGGAGGCCGCGCATGCCGATTGACGACAGCGGGCCTTCCATCCCCACAGGGCCGAGGGCGGACGAGAATACCGCCGTCGTCCATCACTCTGCGGCGCACGACTCGGCAGCGCTGCACATCACCGGAGCCGCCACCTACATCGACGACATGCGCGAGCCTGCCGGCACGCTGCACGTCGCCTGCGGGGGATCACCCAAGGCTGCCGGCCGGCTCGTGGCGCTCGACCTCGATGCGGTCCGTGCCGCCCCGGGCGTCGTCGCGGTGCTGACCGCAGCCGACGTTCCCGGCGCCAACGACATCGCGCCACACGCCCGCGACGAGCCGCTACTCTCCGCGACCGACATCCTGTTCCACGGCCAGCCGCTGTTCGCCGTCGTCGCGGTGACGCGCGAGCAGGCGCGCCGCGCGACCCGCCTCGCCACCATCGAGATCACCGAGGCGAAGGCTGTCCTCACCATCGAGGACGCGATCGCGGCGGAGGCGCGCGTGCAGCCGGACTATGCCTTCCGGCGCGGCGACGTGGAGGCCGCCATCGCGACGGCACCACACCGGCTCGAGGGCCAATTCCGCATCGGCGGCCAGGAGCATTTCTACCTCGAAGGGCAGATCGCGCTCGCGGTGCCGGGCGAGCAGGGCTCGCTGACCGTGTATGCCTCGACGCAGGACCCGAGCGAGGTGCAGCACATCGTCGCCCGCGTTCTCGCCCTGCCCGACGCCGCGGTGCTGGTCGAGACACGGCGCATGGGCGGCGCGTTCGGCGGAAAGGAGAGCCAGGGCTGCCAGTGGGCGGCACTCGCCGCTCTCGCCGCGCAAGTGACGGGCCAGCCCTGCAAGCTCCGCCTCGATCGCGACGACGACTTCGCGCTGACCGGCAAGCGGCACGACTTCCGCGTCGACTGGCGGATCGGCTATGGCGACGACGGAGCGATGGCGGGCTGGGACGTCATGCTCAATGCTCGCTGCGGCTGCTCCGCCGACCTCTCGCCGGGCGTCGTCGATCGCGCGATGTTCCATGCGACCAACGCCTATTTCGCGCCGTCCGCCCACGTCGGCTCGCGGCGGCTGAAGACCAACACGGTCTCCAACACCGCCTTCCGTGGCTTCGGCGGACCTCAAGGCATGCTCGCCATCGAGCGGGCCATGGACGCGATCGCACACGCGACCGGCCGCGATGCGCTCGACGTGCGCAAGGCCAACCTCTACGGCCCTGGCCGCGACACCACGCCCTACGGCATGAAGGTGGACGAGGCGGAGGGCCTCGCGGCGCTCGTCGGCGAGCTCGAAGCGTCGAGCGACTATCGCCAGCGCCGCCGCGACATCGCGGCTTTCAATCGGACAAGTCCGATCCTGAAACGCGGCCTCAGCCTGACGCCTGCGTTGTTCGGCCTGTCGTTCACGCTCGTCCATCTCAACCAAGCCGGCGCGCTGGTTCACGTCTACCAGGACGGCTCGATCCTGCTGAACCACGGCGGCACCGAGATGGGCCAGGGCCTATTCGTCAAGGTGGCGCAGGTGGTGGCAGAGGAATTCGGCGTGCCGCTCGCCTGGGTGCGGCCGACCGCCACCAGCACAGCGATGGTGCCGAACGCTTCGCCGACGGCAGCGTCCGCCGGCTCCGATCTCAACGGCATGGCGGCTCAGATCGCGGCGCGTACGATCCGCGACCGCATGGCCGCCGTCGCCGCCGAGCTATGGAAGGTTGCCGCCGATGACATCGTGTTTCGCGGCGGCGAGGTGAGGGCCGGCAACCACGCCATCGGTTTTTCGGAGTTGGCAGGCCTTGCACGCCGCGCGCGCGTGCAGCTTTCTGCAGCGGGCTACTACCGCACGCCGGATCTCGACTGGAACCGCGACACGCAGACGGGCCGGCCATTCTACTATTTCACCTACGGCGCGGCCTGCTCGGAGGTAGTGATCGACACGATGACCGGGGAATCACGGGTCGAGCGCGTCGATATCCTGCAGGACGTCGGCCGCTCGCTCAATCCGGCCATCGACATCGGTCAGGTGGAGGGCGGCTTCGTGCAGGGCATGGGCTGGCTGAC
>CAMDBL010000228.1 GCA_945889015.1 Devosia equisanguinis | reverse complement strand
GGCGGTAGGTCGTGTCGGACGGAGCGAGGGCGCCCTATGCGCCCGAGGTCCGACTGCGGCGCCCGATTTTTGCGCTCGCAGCTTCCTGCGTCGTGTCGGACCTCCCCCGGCTGAGTGCAGGTGCCGGGCTCGCTCCGACCTACGCAGCCATGGACCGTCGCACCTCGAGCGCCTATAGAGCCTGCGAAATCGTCGGCTATCGAGAAGGCCCGTCCCATGCACGACATCAAGTGGATCCGCGACAACCCGGCCGCGTTCGACGCCGCCCTCGGCCGCCGTGGATTGCCGGCCCAGTCAGCGCGTCTGATCGAGCTGGACGAGGCACGCCGCCGCCACCTGACCAAGCTGCAGGAGGCGCAGGGCCGCCGCAATGCCGCCTCCAAGGAGATCGGCAAGGCGATGGGCGCGAAGGACACCGCCACCGCCGACGCGCTGAAGAGGGAGGTCGCGGACCTCAAGGAGGTGATCCAGGGCGGCGAGGAGGAGGAGCGCAAGATCGTCGCGGCGATCGAGGCGGAGCTGGCGGTGATCCCGAACCTGCCGCGCGCCGACGTGCCGGACGGCAAGGACGAGCACGACAACGAGGAAGTCCGCCGCGTCGGCACGCCGGGCACGTTCGACTTCAAGCCGAAGCAGCATTTCGAGCTCGGCGAGGCGCTGGGCCTGATGGACTTCGAGACCGCGGGCAAGATCTCGGGGGCGCGCTTCGTCGTGCTGAAGGGCAACCTCGCCCGGCTCGAGCGCGCCATCGGCCAGTTCATGCTCGACCTGCATACGGGGCCGGCGGAGGGGCAGTTCGGCGGGTACATGGAGGTCAACCCACCAATCCTGGTACGCGACCAGGCGATGTTCGGCACAGCTCAACTACCCAAGTTCAGAGAGGATCAGTTTCCAAGCATTCCAGGGAGCGAGATCGAAGCGCTGAAAGCTGTCACGCATGATCTTATTGAATTGGAGACATTCGACACAAGCCACATGCAGAGTGAAGACGCAGAACAAGCTAAAGCACTAGCTGAAGCGCAAGATGAGCACGTCGAAAAAGTGAATAAGCTCATAGCGACAATGACCCGCTTGGGATATGGTGCGCAAACCATAAAGGCAGCTGCTGAGCGATCTCTCGCAATGCTACCAGTTGCTCTTCAGGCAACGCCGAAGATGGAACTGCCGAACCGAATCGAGAGGCAGGATCTTTGGCTAATACCCACTGCGGAAGTTCCTCTAACGAATATGGTCCGCGACTCCATCCTCAGCGAGGACCAGCTCCCGATGCGGTTGACGGCGTGGACGCCGTGCTTCCGTTCCGAAGCCGGAGCGGCGGGACGCGATACGCGCGGCATGATCCGCCAGCATCAGTTCTCCAAGGTCGAGCTGGTCTCGATCACCACGCCCGAGACGAGCCTCGACGAGCACGAGCGCATGACGGCCTCGGCCGAGGAGGTGTTGCGTCGCCTCGGGCTGCCGTTCCGCACCGTGCTGCTGTGCACCGGCGACATGGGCTTCGCGAGCCAGAAGACCTACGACATCGAGGTCTGGCTGCCGGGACAGGACGCCTATCGCGAGATCTCGTCGTGCTCCGTCTGCGGCGATTTCCAGGCTCGCCGCATGGGCGCGCGCTACCGGCCGAAATCCTCTGTAGCCGGCAAGGCCGCTTCGCCCGAGTTCGTGCACACGCTGAACGGCTCCGGCCTCGCCGTCGGCCGCACGCTGGTCGCGGTGATGGAGAACTATCAGCAGGCCGATGGCTCGATCGTCATCCCCGAGCCGCTGCGGCCCTACATGCGCGGGCTCGATCGGATCACGAAGGGCTGAATCGTCTCCATGACATCTGCGGATGGTCAGGTGTCAGGCTGGGCGACGTCGTGGAACTGGGCGCCGACAAGGATGGCATCATCGTATGCGTGATCGAAGCCGATGACCAAAGCGCCGGGCACCCGCTTCGGCTTGGGGATTAAAAAGTCCGCACTCCCTCCGACCCCTGACAAAAACTCGTTGACATCTCTTGCGAAATCCGTCATAGCCTGCCTCGTCGATGTTTCGCGGTTCGCGCGATGCGCGTCGTGTATGCCCCGGTTCCATGTCAGTCCCGCGGCCTGCGACAGCGGATTTCCCCGAGACCTCTCTGATGAAACAGCCTGCCGGCCGCGCGCCGCGTCGGGCTCAGCGCCAGTCCCTCATCCCCGGGCCAAGCTCGGCTGCGGCTGGCGTCAAAGGACTTTGACTTGACCACCGACAAGATGTTCTCCGACCTCGGCGTCGCCGAGTACCTCTGCCGTGCGCTCGCCGCCGACGGCTATACGAAACCCACCCCCATCCAGGAGCGTGCGATCCCGACCCTGATGGAGGGCCGTGATCTCCTCGGTATCGCCGAGACCGGCACCGGCAAGACCGCCGCGTTCGCGCTGCCGATCCTGCAGAAGCTGGCGGCCACGGCCACCCGTCCGCTGCCGAAGGCGCCTCGCGTTCTGATCCTCGCCCCGACGCGTGAGCTCGCGGTGCAGATCCTCGACAGCTTCAAGAGTTATGGCCGCCACGCCAAGCTGACCTACACCGCCATCTTCGGCGGCGTCGGCCAGGGCGCGCAGGTGCAGGCCATGCAGCGCGGCGTCGACGTGCTCGTTGCCACGCCCGGCCGCCTGCTCGACCTCTGCCAGCAGCGTCAGGTCGACCTCTCCAAGGTCTCGGTGCTGGTCCTCGACGAGGCCGACCGGATGCTCGACATGGGCTTCGTCCGCGACGTTCGCAAGATCGTGGCGATGACCCCCAAGGAGCGCCAGACGCTGCTGTTCTCGGCCACCATGCCCGAGGACATCGACACGCTGTCGCGCGAGATCCTGAAGAACCCGGCCCGCGTCGAGATCGCGCGTGCCGGCAAGACCGTCGACCGGATCGACCAGCGCGTGCATCACGTCTCGGCGACCGCCAAGCGCGAGCTGCTGACCAACCTGCTCGCCGATCCCGCGATGTCGCGCGTGATCGTGTTCACCCGCACCAAGCGCGGCGCCAACAAGGTGTCGGAGCAACTCGATCGCGCCGGCATCGGCTCGGATGCGATCCATGGCAACAAGTCCCAGAACGCCCGCCAGCGCGCGCTCGAGGACTTCCGCTCGGGCCGCACCCGCGTGCTTGTGGCGACCGACATCGCCGCGCGCGGCCTCGACATCGATTGCATCACGCATGTGATCAACTACGAGCTGCCGCACGAGCCGGAGTCCTACGTGCACCGCATCGGCCGCACCGCGCGCGCCGGCACGGATGGTATCGCCATCGCTTTCTGCGCGCCCGACGAGCGGCCGCTGCTGCGTGACATCGAGCGGCTGATCCGCCGTCCGCTGACCGTGGTCGGCGCCCCTCCAGGCGGCGCGCATCACAACAACGACGCGCTGGAGGCCCTCGACGAGGCGCCGCGCCGGCGTCCCGAAGGCGGCCAGCGTCAAGGTCGCGGTGGTGAAGGCCGTCCCCAGCAGTCGCGCGGTGGCCGTCCGCAGCAGGAAGGCCGCGACGGCCGTCCGGCGGGTGGTGGCGGTGGCCGTGGCGGACAGCCCGGTGCCGGCCGTCAGCGCAACCGTGGCAACAGCCAGGGCGAAGGCCGCAGCAACGGCACCACCCCGGCGGGCGCGAGCGCCGGCCAGGAGAGCCGCCGTCCGCGCAGCGAAGGTTCCAGCAGCCGCGGCGCCAGCACTGGTGCCGCTCAAGGTGCCGCCCAAGGCCAGCGCTCGCGCGAGGCCGGTGGTCCGACGCCCTGGGCCGCCTGGTCCGGACGCAGGTGACATGAGGTTCTAGGTTGCAGGGGACAAGGTACAGGTAAGGCCGCTGGTCGATCCTGTCCCCTGTCCCCTGTCCCCTGTCCCCTTTATTGCAAGCAGCTCTTGAGCGACGCCGCCGTCTTGCGCATCAGCTCGAAATAGAGATCGGGGCCGGGCATCAGCAGGCCACCTTCCGGATCGACGACGGCGGTGCGAGCCCTGCTGCCCTCGATGACGCTGGTCACCAGCTTGGCTGGAAATTGCGGCTCGGACAGCACGCAGACCGCGCCCAGGGCTGCAACCTTCCTCCGCAGATCGACGAGGCGCTTTGCGCTCGGCTGCTCTTCCGGATTGGCGGTGATCGAGCCGACTGCCGTTAGGCCGAAGCGCGACTCCAGATATTGCAGGCTGTCGTGGAAAACGATGAAGGGCTTGGCAGCGAGGGGCTGAAATTCGGCTGCAAGCTCGCCCGCAAGTGCGTCGAGCCGTTTGTCGAGCCTGGCAGCATTGGCCCGGAACGTCGCCGCATCCGCAGGCGAAGCCTCGGACAATACGTTCGCGATGTGCGTGGTCATGGCCTTGGCGTTGGCCGGATCGAGCCAGACGTGGGCATCACTGCGCTTGTCGTGATCGTCGTGGTCATGGCCGTGCCCGTGTGCGCGAGCCGTCTCGGACGCCTTCGACTTGGCATGGCCGTGAGCCTCGAACGGGCCGCCGGCGCGGCGATAGAGCAGGGTCAAGCCCGGGGCGTCCGCCAGGGTCACGGCGCGAACCTTCCGTGGCAGTGTCTTGAAGACCTTGCCGGTGAACGGCTCGAGCCCTTCGGAAATCCGGAAGACGACATCGGCCTCGTTCAGCGCTTTGGCGTCGGAGGGTTTCAGGGCATAGGTGTGCGGCGACGCACCGCCCTCGATCAGCAGCCGCGCGCTGCCCGCACCCGCCATTACGCCGGCGACCAGGGCGTGCACCGGCTTGGACGTGACCACCACCTTGATCTCGGCCGCCGCCGGTGTGCCAGCGGTGGCCATGGCCAGCATCACCACTGCCGTGGTGAACGGACCAGCCGTCCTACGCCTCCAGATACGTCGCATGCCCATCTCCCGCGATCAGTTGGCGTTTCGATACAGTATAACATTACGGAACGCTACCTCCGCGACCTTGCGATCGCCGTTCTCCCGCAAGAAGGCCTTCCGGTGGGGGCCCCGCTCGGCTAAACGCTCCCCAGGAGATTGGACTGATGGCTGCCGATAAAAAAATCGAGGACCCGAGCCGTGATGCCGAAGCCACGGGCGACGAGCTCGAGCTGCGCGTGCGGCGCATGCACAAGCGCGACATCAACAAGGTCTGGGAGTTCCTGAAGCTGGTGTTCCGCGACGTCAATCGCGAGACGGTCGAATATCAGCGGCCCCGCTCGAAGAACCGCTTTATGGAGACCTATGAGCAGGAGGGCGTCGAGCAGCTCGTGTTCGAGGCGACGGTCGACGGCAAGGTCGAGCTGGTCGGCTATTCGGAATACTCCTACGAGATCCTGGGTACCGACAGCTGGATGAATCACCGCTACTTCGAGAAGCGGGGCATGCGCCCGCTGTTCGTCGAGGAGATCGCGGTGCATCCCGACCACCACGGCCTCGGCGTCGGCAGCTTCATGTTCGAGCAGATCGAGCACGCGGCCCGACTGCGCGGCTGCACCCACATTGTGCTCGAGGTCGCGGAAAACAACGAGGACGCGCTGCGGTTCTACAAGAAGCGCAGCTTCCAGAAGCTGGATGCCGCGATCTTCATGTCGCGCAAAATCGAGACCGGCGGCGAGCTGCTCGGGCCCCGCAAGCTGAAGCCGCGCCGGAGTAAGAAGACCTGACGCGAACGGGTGGCATCCTGTCCTTCACTCGTGCTTGTGCTTCTTGATGATCTCGTAGTTCCCGAGGCGATCGACGTAGGCGATGCCGATCGCCGACAGGATGAACGTCACGTGGATGATGGTCTGCCACATCACGCCGGCCTCGGTGAACTTGGCGTTGGCCGTGCCGAGATTGCCCGCCTCGATGAACGTCTTCAGCAGGTGGATGGAGGAGATGCCGATGATCGCCATGGCGAGCTTGATCTTCAGCACGCTCGCGTTGACGTGGCTGAGCCACTCAGGCTGATCGGGATGCCCTTCGAGCTGCAGGCGGGAGACGAAGGTCTCGTAGCCGCCGACGATCACCATCACCAGCAGGTTGGAGATCATCACCACGTCGATCAGGGCCAGCACGATCAGCATGATCTGCTGTTCGCTGAACGTCGTCGCGTGCATCATGAGATGCCAGAGCTCTTTCACGAACAGCACGACGTAGACGCATTGCGCCACGATCAGGCCGACATAGAGTGGCACCTGCAGCCAGCGGGAGCCGAAGATGAAACCGGCGAGCAGGCGGAGATGATTGCGTTCAGCGGGATGTGGCATGCCGTCCATTCGTGTTCGATGCTCAGTAAAACGACCGCCAGCGTGAGCCAGCGTGACTATGCGGCCGAGGCGGGCCGCAGCTAGATAGGCTCGGACGCGCGTCAGGGAAAGGCATCTCGGCCATCCGTGCGTCCGCGATGTGGCAGGCCTGCAACGGGGTGACGCGCGCGTGCCGGTCGGCTAACGTGCGCCGGTTCATCCCCACCACTCGGCTCCGAGGCAACGAAAAGAATGACACCGACCGAACGTCGTGAGCGGCTGCGCGCCGTTCTCGCAGGAAACGCCTGTATCACGCCCGCCAGTGTCTGGGATCCGCTGTCTGCCCGCGTCGCCGAGAGTGTGGGCTTCGAGGTCGGCATGCTCGCGGGCTCCGTCGCCTCGGCGACGACGCTCGCCGCGCCCGACCTGATCGTGCTGACGCTGACCGAGTTCGCCGACCAGATCCGCCGCATCACGCGCGCGTCGGACCTGAGCCTGATGCTCGACGCCGACCACGGCTACGGCAACGCGCTCAACGTGCGCCGCACCATCGAGGAATGCGAGCACGCCGGTGCGGCGGGGCTTTCGATCGAGGACACCGCGCTGCCGATCCCGTTCGGCTCGGGCGAGGGCGAGACGCTGCTCTCGCTGGAGGAGGGCGTCGGTAAGATGAAGGCGGCGCTGTCGGCGCGCCGCGACAAGAGCTTCGTGATCGCCGGGCGCACGTCGGCGCCGCGCATCGAGGGTACGGAAGGGACCGTGCGCCGCCTCAAGGCTTATGCGGAGGCTGGCGTGGATGCCGTGTTCGCGGTCGGGCTCGAGAGCGTGGAGCAGCTCGATGCGATCCGCGCCGCCACCGGGCGGCTGCCGATCATCGTCGGCAGCGCGCCGGCGTCGGTCCCGCGCGATGAGCTGGCGAAACGCGGCGCCCGCATCCTGATCCAGGGTCATCCCGTCCTCGCCGCCGTCGCCAAGGCCCTGCACGAGACCTATGCGCATCTCCATTCCGGCGGCAAGCCCGCCGATCTTGCACCCCGGATCGCGACCAATAAGGAGATGGACGCCCTGTTGCGCGCCGATCAGTACAAGGCGTGGCGCAAGGAGTTCCTGTCCTGAGCGTGGAGATACGCCTTCTGTGACGGCGCTCGCCTCCTCGAGGCCCCTCTCTCCAGCGGGACGGGGTGGGGAGGGGGTCTTGTGTGATGCTGTCGTGACGACCTTCCTCCGTGGCCTCACCGGGCCACTCACTCCACCCTTA
>CAMDBL010000227.1 GCA_945889015.1 Devosia equisanguinis | reverse complement strand
GGGCAGGAGGCGCCGGTGTGCCTGATTTCGATGGCCACCTCGAGTGCCGACGAGCTGCCGCGCAACATCGAGTTCCTGTTCAGCGTCAATCGTCTCAACGTGGCGATCTCGCGCGCGCAGGCTTTGGCGGTGGTGTTTGCGAGCCCGAGGCTGCTCGATGTGCCGTGTCGAACGATCGAACAGATGCGCCTAGTGAATGCGCTGGCGGCAGTGGAGGACTACGCGGGCAAGCTCGCTTTCAGCCAACCCGCTTGAAGACCGTACCGAACCCGAAATTCTCATTATCGGTCAGCAGGGCATAGCCTCACGAATTGATTTTCCGATGCTGCGGCAAGTCTTGAGTTGGGGATCACTGGAATTGCGCAAATCGCGGCATGAGGTCGCATACTTAAAATCGATGGTATGATGTGAAGGAAGCATCATTGGAGGGGTTATGCAGCATCCCAATCATGTGAGCACCCTGACATCGATGATTAATTTGCGGCGCTTGCCTGCGTTCCAACAGGGCGCATCGGTGCCGAAGACCTATCGGGATGCGTGGGGTGCGAACGGAGATGCCGCCGAGCTGCGCATCCTCGAGATTGCCGAGCTGGCCTACATTCTCGAGGCAGACGGATTCCCGGAGCCCGAAATCTTCCGCCGCATTGGTTGCGTTCACACACCCTCACCTGACTTTGCGCGTCTCGGTCGTTCCGGCAATCCGCTTCGTGGCTATGTGGTTGAACATCTGTCTGCCCATGCGCCGAGCTATCTCAAGCTTGGCACGCAACTCCTCAACGCTGCACTCGCCTTCGCCGAGCTTTGGGCGATGCATGCGGCACAGCGCCAGCGCGACGCTCGCTGGCCCCCGGAGGGGATGCTCCATCCTCAAGGGCCACTGGCTTACCTCTCGCGCGATGCAGATGAAGATAACGAGATCGACGATCTACCGCCTCGCACGGGTGCCATCGAGACGCTCGACACCCTCATCGGAAGGTCACCGTTCCCGGCGTGTCCTGACTTTCGACGCATGCGCGCGCGTGCCGTTCCTGGTGATGAGCTGCGCAATTACAGCACTGGCACTCAGAGCTTTCAGTTCATGATGGGATCAGCTGGTGTCGCCCTCGTTCGTAGCGGCCGGGCCATCGATTTCATCGAGCTCCTCAAAAACTGAGAATTATTCGCGGCTTCATTCGCAATCTTAAGGGACTGGCAGCCAAACATGACACTTGCAAAGCAAGGCATCGATGTCGGTATCGACGTGATTGGAGATGTGCATGGCTATGCAGACCATCTTCGCGCGCTGCTTGAGCAGATGGGGTATCGAGAGAGCCGTGGCGCCTATCGACACCGGAATCGAACGGCACTGTTCGTTGGAGATTTGATCGATCGCGGCCCAAAGCAGATCGAGGTTTATCGTCTGGTTCGTGCCATGTGCGAAGCTGGGACGGCACAATGCGTGCTCGGAAATCACGAGTTCAATGCAATTGGCTGGGTGAGGACAGATCCGAAGACCCAACAGCCATTGAGAGCTCATAACGACAGCCACTGGCGGCAGCATCGCGCTTTCCTCGAACAGGTCGGCTCCGATGGCTCGCCACTGCATGTTGAGATGATTGATTGGTTCGAGACGCTGCCCCTTTGGGTTGAGACCGACGATATCCGTGTTGTTCATGCCTGCTGGCATGACGGGAGCCGGCGCGCACTGGACAATGCTGTTGACGCTGAGGGGCGGCTCACTCCGAACGGTCTCACGACTGCGCTCACCCGGGGTACGGCCGCTTATCAAGCCATTGATGTCTTGCTGAAGGGGCCGGAGGTCCGCTTGCCGGATGGCATCAGCTTCGTAGATGCCGAGGGAACGCAACGCCGCCAAGCCCGCGTCAAATGGTGGAGCCCCGACGCGACTACGTACCGAACGGCCGCGATCATGGGGCCGGACCTGGCTCACCAACTCCCAGACACTGAGCTGCCGGATCGGCGGTTCTCGTACAGTGATCGGAAGCCGGTTTTCTTTGGGCACTACTGGCTATCTGGCGAACCGCGCGTGGAGTGCTCGGTAGCGGTATGCCTGGACTACAGCATCGCGAAGGATGGCGCCCTGGTCGCCTACCGCTGGTCGGGCGAGGATCATCTCACTCCGGAGAACATCAAATCGGTGACGTAAAAAAGCTCCGTCAGAGCCACGCCCGCAAACTGGTCGAGGAGATCCCGCATTGAGCACAATTGAGACCGCCTTGACGATCGCTGCGACCGCCCATGCGGGCCAAGTGGATAAGGGCGGCGAGCCTTACGTGTTGCACCCACTGAGAATGGCACTCAGCCTCACAACTCCAGAAGAACGAATTGTCGCATTGCTGCACGATGTTGTCGAGGATTGCCCCGGCTGGACGTTCGAAAGGATCGCGTCCCACGGTTTTGCGCCGCACATCATCGAGGCGCTGATAGCTGTCACGAAAGACCATGACGCTGACCTCGCGGATGAACAGCAGTACATGGCATTTGTTACGCGCGCCGGGAGCAATCCTCTCGCTCGGGCGGTGAAGCTTGCGGACCTCCGCGACAATTGTGATCTGCGGCGGATACCAGCTCCGACCAACCGAGATCGCGCCCGAATAGAAAAATATCAGCGAGCGATCGAGCTCCTATGCCGCCTCGCAGCTGAATCCGAGACCCACCAGGGGGGATGCACATGAACGCGATTTCGATCATGCCAGGGGAAGCGCTGTGGCGATCACGGAAGGTCCAATACTACGCCGGTGGTTGGGATGCGATTCAGTCCGTGCTGCCAGAGTTCAAATTGGCACCGTTTATCGCGGGTGCGGGCGAGCCGCCCAATCCATTTCTCCAGACCGTCATTCGGCTGCCGCTGTCTGCGACCGAGAGACAGATGCCCGTCGGTGTGGTCTCGCACACCTATTCTCTCGCACCGCATCGCGAGGTCGCTGCGCTATGCCGGGACGGCTTGATCAACGTGAAGCAAGCCAAGATCGAGCCGGGTGAGCTTCGGTATGAGGTTGGACTATCAGAGCTTGGCGAATGGATGAATTTTCGGATTTATCTGCCTAGTCGATATGACTTTACGGACAGTCACGGCGAGAAGCTCGCGTTGAGGCTCGAATGCTTCAACTCGGTCGATGGATCTTCTCGTCTTTCCGTATTGTTCGGCTGGTTCCGGTTCGTTTGCGCGAACGGCTTGGTGATTGGAGAGACGAAGATCGAAATCAATGAACGTCACGGACAGGGTCTGGAATTGCGGACGTTACCTGAGCGGATCCGCCCTGCACTCAAAGAAGTCGAGGCCGACCGGAGAAGAATGGGTCGGTGGATAGAGGAGCGCGTTGCGATCGACGGAATCACGACCTGGGCCAACGGAACTCTATCCGAAAAATGGGGGAAGAAGGCTTCGGCGCGGGTCTTTCACATCTGCGACAGTGGCAGGGATGTCGAAATCGAGGATCCGTTCGCTCCCGGCCTAGCGACCGAGAAGCCAGTCCGGCCCTTGGCTCGGGTGCCCGGTTCGCCCGAACGCGCGGGGACCAAATATGATGTGGTGCAGGCGCTCTCGTTCGTCGCGACGAGCAGAAACAATGCCGAGGAGCGCGTCACGCGTCAGGCCGACATCCCGAAGCTTATGGAACGCCTGGTTTGATTGCTTCATCTATCTGATCCCCAGCGTCGAGCGCCCATTCAGAAGCTCACTAAGGCGGTCGATGCAAACTGACCGTAATCGTGTCGGTCTGATCTCGACAGCTATTCGGCACTCGTCGGCCGGACGTTCCGCGATAGCGATAGCCACCAGCGCAAGATGACGGTGGCCGATATCCTGGTGGTCACGCCCTACGATGCGCAGGTCAATCTGTTGATGCGGAGGCTGCCGCCCGACGCACGCGTTGGGACGGTCGACAAGTTCCTGGGGCAGCATCGGCCACACTTGGCCTGACCTCAAAAAAAAGCCCGGCGCTGGTGTCCGGGCTTCGAGTCGAGCCAATGCGGCTCGACGGCAGAGAGATCTCAATACTCGTCCGCCAGCATGATGGTCATGACGCGCGTGGTGACGTCGGGGTTGGCGGGGTCCTCCGAGCCGTAGGTCATGGTCGGATCGTAGGCATCGATCTTCCAGAACACCTTGAGCCCGGCGACCTCGATGGCCCCGAAGTCATGCTCGCCGTGCGGATCGTTGTCCGCGTTGAAGTCGCTGAAGGCCGCGACCTTGCGGATGATGATGGCCTTGACGTCGCCGTCGAGTGCGTCGACGCCGGCCGTCATCATCACGCGCCCACCATCGAGGCTGGTGCGGAAGGCGTCGTTCAAGGCGCGGATGCGCTGCGCATTGCTGCTCATCACTGCTCTCCTGTTTGCTAGCGACATCCGGGGATCGGGTGCCGCAGGGCGGGCGGGAGACAGGGCGCAGGGTGTCCGGCTCAGACGATCTGGCGGGCGATGCCGAGATGCATCTCGATGGTGCGCAGGCGATCGCGCAAGCTATCGATCTCCTTGGCGAAGCCCCTGATATCACCGATCTGCGCATCGAGATGGTCGAGGCGACGCATGACCTCGCCGAGCTCGTGGCCGATGCCGGACAGGCGGCCACCGATGGCGTCGAGGCGCGGATCGAGCCGATCGAAGCGTTCGTTGAGGCGGGCGAACTCGGCCAGCATGACGGCGGCGAGCCGGTCGATATCGGTGCGCTGAGACATATGGCAGCAGTTTAGCACATGGGCCGAAAAATGACCCCGCGCCGACTGGCGACGCGGGGCCGAGGTCAAGCGGGAAGCGGCTTGTCAGCTACCTCCGGCCCTTGCCCTTGTCGGGCGCCTTCGGCGGCTCCTCTTCCTCGTCCTTGTAGGTGCGCAGGACGAGTTTGCCGTCGATCGGCTGGGCCTGAAGGAGGATGTTGAAGCCTTCGCCATCTTCGTGCGGAAAGGCTACTCCCAGGTTGAGCCAGTAGTCTTCCTTGCCGTCGCGCTTGATGACGGTGTAGGCGCGAAATGCAGGTTTCGCCATCGCCAGGTCTCCCTTGCGTACTCCTGTCGGGATCAGCCCCGAGCAGGCCTGCCGGGTTCCCGGACAGGCCGCGCGCCTCGTTTGCAACGAAGCACGGGGCCCATCGACGACAGGCGGCGGAGGGGAGAGGCTGTCGGCAGTGTAGGCGGGATGAGCGTCCGGTCAATCTTGCGCCAGCCCCGATATCGTGGCGTGCTGGCTTGCCGTGCGAGATGACGGTCGCGCCAAGGATCGAAGCCGCCCGCGCAGCGGCAGCGGCCGAGACGCGCGTGTCCCGCAGGACAAGATAAATTCCAGCCCGCGGCTCGGTGCACGAGAGCCTGGCCTGGGAACGCGCTACGCCGGCCGGTGACGCGATGCGCCAACAGACGACGCTACCATAACGACCAAAACGCACGACAACCAGGATCCGCGGCAAGATCCATGACGGCGAATGCACAGAGGCATCAACGCCCTCACCGCCGAACCGGAAGGTCGCTCCCGGCTCTCACATCGATATGTGCGCTGTCGGGCGGACCAGCCACGCTCAAGCGATAAGCGTCCTTGCAGGTGTCGCAGACGAGGCGGCTGGAAAGTTTCTTGGGATGGTCATCGAGGCCCGCTTGCGCTCATACCGATGTCGATGGGACGACGGCAATCAAAGCCGGTGAATGTATCCGGCAAGATCACCGCCAGAAGGGTTGTGGATGTGGCGAGCGAGAAGAAGACTTCACCCAGTTGGAGCGATGTCAGGGCGGCGCTCCTGACCTTCGATCACGCCGGCCTGCAAGGCCTGGTGCAGGATCTCTATGCTGCGAGCAAGGACAACCAGGCCTTCCTGCACGCCCGCCTCGGCCTGGGCCACGATCAACTCAAACACTACAAGAGCATCATTTCGCGCTGGATCAACCCGGACTCGACCAGGGACCAGCCGATCTCGGTCTCGAAGGCGAAGAAGGAGATCACGGACTACAAGAAGGCGATCGGCCGCCCGGACGGGTTGGCGGAGCTGTCGCTGTTCTATTGCGAGGAGGCGCTCAGCTTCCTCGAGTCCTGCGGCATGGAGGACGAGGGCTATTTCCTGGCGCTGATCCGCATGTATGCCCAGGCCTTGAACTTGGTTTCAAAAATACCGGTAACCGAGCGCCACGCCTACGTCGAGCGCCTCGACAAGCTGAGATCACGCGCCCGCCACGTCGGCTGGGGCGTGCAAGAAGAGCTCAATGACCTCTGGCACACGGCGGGTCTCGACGAGCCCTAGGGCCACTGACACCCGGGCCTCGTCGCGCTCTCCGATCCTGCGCAGGCAGCAAGCAGAAAACGGCTGCACCCAAGGAAGGATGCAGCCGCGCTAGCCGGGCAGGTCGCGATCGAGCGCCGGGTTCACTCGAGCGGCGACGGCTTCCAAGGCCGGTCACATGACCGCACCACAGAAGGCAGACACCGACCGTCGTCCATCCTACCGCCGCATGACGGTCAAGCCGTCTTGACAGGGTCTCCCCCTCGGCGTGTGCTGCCGGCACGCAAGACCTCATCCGCTCGGCGACGTCGCCGGGCCGCAAGCCGCGATCGGCCATGACCGCTCCACCCACTGCCACAACGGCATTGCGCTACAAGCGATGGAAGGCGCTGGCCTTCGGCGCCGTGCCGGCAGCCCTGGGCGCATTGATGATCGGGCTCGGCATCGAGGCCCTCGATCCGACCTGGACGGCGCAGGTGACGCGCGGACAATTCATCGTCGATGCGCCGGTGTGGGTGCGCGCGCCGTTGCTGTTCGTGCCGGCGGCATCGTGCTGGCGCCGGGGCTCTGGCTGCTCTATGCCGGGCTGACCAACGCCAGCGTCGTCACCGCTACCGAAGAAGCGATCACGGCCAGGACGCTGTTCGGCCGCCGGCGCCAGCTGGCCTGGCGCGACATCGTGGTTGCCAAGCGCAAGAAGAACCAGATCATCCTGTCGCCCACCGGCACCGATACCGTGGGCCAAGAGATCTGGGATCGGAAATCGGTGTTCCTCGACATCGGCACGCTCAACGCCGCGCCGGGCGCGGCGGAAGCCCTCATCACGCGGCACCGCCCGGATCTCGTGATCCCGGCAACGGTTTGATCGCGTGGCCGTGGTCGATCCCAACACCGATCTCGGCGTCCGTTGAACCACGCCGAATCTGATCCGCCCGGTCTCACGGTTGCGGCGCCTCTTGACCTCTCCGAGCGCCACGGTTCACTTGGCAAAACCTCTGTCTGCTTCCTGCGGGTGGCGCCGGTTGAGCCCTTCCCCCGCTCTACGTACAGCAGCAGACATCCGTTTCCCCACCCCCGTTGCTGCGCTACTGTCTCGCTGGCGCAGACGTTTGCAGGCTGCGGGTAAGAGTGAAGTGACTGCATTGCATGTGTTTCGCCATCGGTCGCAAAAAAGCGCCATGATCTTGGCCCGGTCGATGGGGATGAACGTCTATGTTGGTCAAGGCCTTTCGTTTGTTCGTCTCCTCGACGTTCGTTGATTTCGCT
>CAMDBL010000226.1 GCA_945889015.1 Devosia equisanguinis | reverse complement strand
CCCGGCAGGCACCATAGCCGCCGTCTCGCTGTGGCCGAGGCCTGCCCGGCAGGCACCATAAATGTCGGCGGGGCCTGCCAGCTTCCGCCCGCGCAGATCACGCCGGTGTCGGCTCCGGCTCCCGCCCCTGTCGTGCAGGCGGCTCCGGCTGCAGCTGCTGCCGCTCCGGCCGCACCCGCTGCACCGGCGTCCGCCACTGCTCCTGCTGCTGCCAAGTCCGGCGGTCAGGTGGTCGCCAAGGTGAGTTCGAAGCCGCGTCCGGTCTCGGCTCCTGTGGTTCAGCCGGTGTCCTACGCCCCTGCCTATGCGCCGGCCGCCATCGGTACCACGCGCGGTTACGCGAGTTGGGCCGAAGCGTTCATCGACTTCGAGCGGCACGAGGGCCTCAATGCCCCTGGCGACAACGACCTGACGCGCCGCACCGTCGGTGGTGGCTACCTCGGCGGCATGGACGTGACCGAGCGCAGCGGTGGCCAGGGATACCAGATCGGGTTGATTTCGGGCCACTCGCAGTCCAACTCGAAGTTCAGCGATCAGACGACCTTTGCTCTCACGGACGGCGGCAACGTCCTGCACGAGTCGACGAGCCAGGGCGCAACTCTGAAACGCGACGGCACCATCCTCGGCGCGTACGGATCGTATTTCTCGGGCGGTTTCTCGGCTGACGCGCTCTTCAAGGTCGACGTCATGGATCTCGAGCGCCGCGGCAGTGTTCTCGACCGCGTCTTGGACAACGGCTGCGGTGGCGGCGGCCCGTTCGTATTCAATGGCAGCCAGGACCGCATCAGCCTCGACGCCGACAGCAGCGTCAATGACTTCACGCTGGCCGGCAACGTCAACTACCGCATCGATCTCAGCGCCAGCAGCTGGCTCGAGCCGACGTTCGGTCTGCGCTACACCTACTCCGACTACGGTAGCGCCGCCGACATCATGGGCTTCAAGGACGGCAGCGTGTTCCGCGTGCAGGGCGGCTTCCGCCTCGGCAATCGCATGTTGACATCGCAGGGCTACCTCGTCACCACCACACTGACCGGCTTGCTCTACAGCGACGTTGCGGTCTCCGGCCTCGTCAACGACGCGGTGTTCGTCGACAGCGTCGCAAAGGTCGACGAGGGCAAGCTCCGCGTTCTCGGTGCGCTGGCCTCCAAGGTCGACCTGCCCTCGGGCTATTCGTACTATGGCCAAGTCGAGGTGCGCGGCGGCGAGGATGTCGTCGGCCTCGGCGGCAAGGTCGGCATGCGCGTGGAGTGGTGAGCGCTCTCGCGATCGGCTGAAGTTTCAGGCGGGCTCCGGAGCAATCCGGGGCCCGTTCACTATTTCAGGCCCTCGCCGACGACGGTGAAGGGGGCCCAGAAACCGGGATAGGCGTTCCAGGGATCCTTGCCGTCGGCCGCGAACGCCAGCATCGCGCGCCGCAGCGCCTCGGCGCGGCCGATGCCGCCATCGCGGCGCTTCATGTCGAAGGTCGAGGTGGTCAGCCGCGCCGCCGCCTTCGAGCCTACCCGCCAGTGCGAGACGAGCAGCGCGCGGGCACCGGCATGGAAGAAGGCGCGGGCGAGGCCTGAAAGCGCTTCGGCGCCGGGCGTGTCGCCGGCCGCCGTGTTGCAGGCGGCGAGCACGACCCAATCGGCGTTGAGCCGCAACTGTGCCACCTCGGATGCCGTCAGCAGACCGTCGTCCAGCTCGCTCGCGGCGTCCGGCAGACTAAGTGCCAACGCGGGCTCGCCGAGGCCCTTCACTTCGCCAGCCACGAGACCGTGCGTAGCGAAATAGACGATCTGATAGTCGCCGAGCTGCGCGCGTTTCACCGCTGTTTCTGTCGCGGCGAGCCCGATCCGGAGGTCGGATGCGCCACCGATGCTCCGGGCGACGGCTTTCATCTCGCCCTCGGTTTCCGGCAGCGCGGGCAAGTCGCGGCGCAGGGCGTCCAGGTCGGCGGACTGGCCGCGCCAGAACGAGGCATAGCCGCTTCGCGAGACGACCGTGGTCAGGCTGCTGCGGGTGTTGCTGGCCACCCCGCGTGACCCGGCCCTTGACGCGGGCCGCGAGACCGTTCGGCTGTCACCCGGGGCCGAGGCGCGGGCGAACACAGGGTTGGCGAAGCCGATCAGCGGTCTGCGGCTTTCGATCTGGCGTGGCAGCAGGCGCAGGTTCTTCAGGCTCGGCACCGAGGGCAGCACCGAGATGGCATGGCGGCGGGTGAGCCACTGGGCGCCCTTGTAGGCCGTGTTCATGTCCTTCAGCGTCGGCTTGGGGATGGCGGGCGGCTCGGTCACGAGGACGTGGAACGGTAGGCTGGTCAGCGCGCCGCAGGGCACTACCATCAGGTTGGGCTTCTTGGCGATCGTGGCCGAGACGGGGCCGAGCACCTGACGATACAGCTCGTGGGCGAGGCCGAGGTCGAACAGCTGGCCGCCGCGGCCGAGCCCGCTCTTCAGATCCTCGATGTCGAGTGTAGCTCGCAGCTGTCCGACGATCCGCGACAACCGCTCGGGATCGAGGTCGATACGGTGCCAGGACACGGCTTCCTTCGTCACCGCCCACACGAAGGTCTCGTCGTAGCTGCAGAGAATCTGCACCAGCGCCTCGTCCGGACCGAGCAGCGCCGTGATCTGGCTGGTGTTGAGCGGCTCCGGCTTCAGCAGATTGAAATATTCCGGAAACCGAGTCTTGAGGTCGCGATCCATGATGTCGGCGAGGCGCTTGGCGATCGTCGATAGCGTGCGGCGCATGTCGCCTTCGCTTTCGCCACGCTGCTCTTTCGGCAGCGCCATCACGCGGTTGAGCTGCTGCTCCAGCATGACCTGTAGGCCGTCGAGATCGTCACGCTCGCGGACCAGATCGTTGAGCCCCTTGTCTTGGGCGGACAGGCGGGCCGCCATGCGCGTGATCGCCGCCGCTGTATCGGTCTGCGCCGCGCGCTGGCCGACCACCAGGGCCTCGTCCAGGAGGTTACGCGGCCGGCTCTCGGGCGGCATCGCGGCGTAGGCGCGCCAGGCGAAGCGAACGTGCTTGAGGTAGTTGAGCCGGCTCATATCGTTGTCGGTATTACGGGCGAGACGGATCTCGGTCGCCGGGCGGATCGCCTGGAGCGCGTCCGTATGGCGGCCCTGGCGTGAGGCCACCTCAGCGGAGGCCATCAGCGTGTTGGCGATCGCCGGATGCGTCGGGGTCAAGGTCTGGCGGTTGGATGCCAGCACCAACTGCAGCAACTCGTCCGCCTCCTCGAGCTTGTCCTGCTCGATCTGGTTGAGGGCGAGATCGAACAGCGTGACGACACTGGCGCCGTCACCCAGCTTCGGGCCCTGCTGATCGTTCTGTGACTGCCCCGCTGAATTGACGCTGGCGAAGCTCTGGCCTTTGCCCTGGCCCTGGACGGGGCGCGCTTTCTCGGCCCCCCCGCGCGCTTCCGCCCGCTGCATCGCCAGGGCGCTGCGAAACAGCGTCTCGGCCTCGGCATAGCGCTGCTGCTTGTAGAGGTTCTGCGCGAGCTTGCTGGTGGCGGCGGCGATGTCGGGATGGTCCTTGCGCTGGGCTCGCTGGCGCAGCGCTAGCATCTTGCGCAGCATCGGCTCGGCGTCCGTGAACCGGTTGTTGAGCTCGAGCAGGGCCGCGAGATTCTGGATGCTCTGCGCCACTGCGGGATGCTCCGACCCGAGCTGGCGCTCCCGGATTTCGTAGGAGCGCAGCAGTAGCGGCTCGGCCTCGCTCAACCTGCTGAGCCGCTTGTAGACCTGGGCCACGTTGTTGAGACTGTCGGCGACGGCCAGCTCGTCTGGTGGCGTTGCGCGCTCGCGCAGCTCCAAGGCCCGCTTGTAGAGCTGCTCGGCCTCCTCGTAGCGGCCGGAAGCCTGATGCTGGAAGCCGAGGTTGTTGATGGCGGTCGCAATGTCAGGATGGCCGGCCGGACGAGCCCGCTCGTAGATCCTCAAGGCCTCCTCGAGCAGCGGCTCGGCGTCGGTGAGGCGTCCGAGCGTCTGGTAGATGGAGGCCGTCCAGGAGATGGCGGCGGCATAGTGCGCGCTCTGCGGTCCAGCCTTTTCGCGGACGGTGCGGGTGAGCTCCAGCGCCTTCTCGAGAGCCCGACTATAGCGTCCATCCGCGGTGAGGCTTGCCACCTCGCTGGCGAGGGCTGGCGCTGGATGCTCGTCCACGGTCTGGCCGAGAGCCGGCGACAACGCCAGCAGCACGGCGAGCAGGGGAATTCCGGCGATGCGGATCAGGCGACGCAGAATGGGTAACATTTGAGCGCTGTACAACTCGAGACGGCGTCGGCACACAGGTGCGACAGAATAGCCGAAAAACCGCGACAGCGCTACCCGGCTAGGGCCGACGGCGCCGGCTCGCGTTCGTTCATCATGTTTGCCGCCTCACGCCGCTGGAGAGAGAAAGTAAGCCTGAGGTCCGGCGGTGAACCCGACGCGCCGACGCGGTATAAGGATGGACGGCGAGGTCTTCCCGCGGGCAGCCGGCCCAAGGCGCTCTGAGCCGCTCAGAGCTCGGCGGAGACGATCGGTGACGAGGATGACATGGACCTGAAGCGGAAGCTCGCTGCCGTCGTCGCGGCCGACATCGTCGGCTACAGCAAGCTGATGGCCGAGGCCGAGGAGGAGACGCTGCAGCGTCTCGAGGGCTGTCGCGCGATCTTCAAGGAGGTCGCCGAGAAATATCGCGGTCGCATCTTCAACACGGCCGGCGACGCGGTTCTGGCCGAGCTGCCGAGTGCGGTCGCCGCCACCCAGTGCGCGTTGGAGATCCAGGGCCGTCTCGCCGCCTGGAATGCCGAGGTGCCCGAGGCGCGCAAGATGAAGATGCGCATGGGCATCACCGTCGGCGACGTCTTCGAGCAGGATGGCGACCTGCTGGGCGATGGCGTCAATATCGCGGCGCGTCTGCAGGCGCTGGCCACGCCCGGCGGCGTTTCGATCTCACGATGGGTGCATGAGCAAGTCGCGGGCAAGGTTGCGGCTCGGTTCGTCGATCGCGGCGAGCAGACGGTCAAGAACATCCCCAAGCCCGTGCACGTGTTCGCCGTCGAGCCGCTGGATCAGGAGAGCGGGCTGCCGCTGCCGGGCGCGACCCGGCGCGCCCCGTCGGTCGGTGGACGCGGGGGCTCCACTGGCCTCCACGCCGGCCGGATCCGGGGCCTGATCATCGCGGGCGGCGTCGGGACGGTCACTATCGGGATGATCGCCGTCATCGGCTTCCGTCTGTGGAGTCCGAGTTCATCGACTCCGGCCAAGGCGCCGGCGGCGGGCTTCACGGGCGTCAACACCGGTGGGCAGTCGATCAAGGCGGAGGCCGACGCCGGGCGCAAGGGGCAAGCCACTGTCGCCAAGGTCGAGCCGGCGGCGAGGCCCCTGCCATCGGGTGAGGCGAAGCCGGCACCGCCGGCCGCGACCGGAAATGCGGTCGTGTCGGCACCGCCGCCAGCGGTTGCCGAGGCGCAGAAGGCTGCGCCTGCCACCTCCCCGAAGGTCGCGAGTGCCGATCCCGCCGTGCCGTTGCCGCCGCCCGCACCAATCAGGCGCCGGTCGGGAGACACCATCAAGGATTGCGAGTCCTGCCCCGAGATGATCGTGGTTCCGGCGGGCAGCTTCACGATGGGTTCGCCCGCCAGCGAGCCCGGGCGAGAGCCGGACGAAGGGCCTCAGCACAAGGTGACGATCGGTTTGCCTCTGGCGGTCGGACGCGGCGCGGTTACGGTTCGCCAGATCGAGGCGTTCGTGCGCGAGACCGGCCGTAAGGGCCTCGACGGTTGCCGTGCATTCGTCGCCGGCGACTGGGCGGAGCGGGCTGACTATTCTTTCCGCAACCCGGGTTTCCCGCAAGCCCCGGATCACCCTGCGGTCTGCATCGGTTGGCCCGAGGCCAAGGCGTTCGCCGCCTGGCTCTCGGCCAAGGCGGGGGCGACATACCGGCTGCCGACGGAAGCCGAGCGCGAATACTTCACCCGCGCCGGCACCGCGACGCCGTTCTGGTGGGGCGATCGGATCACGCCGGAGCAGGCCAACTTCGATGCCACGCTGACGTACGCCGGCGGCAAGCCGGGCGAGTACCGCAGGGCGACGCGGCCGGTGTTCGAGTTCGAGCCCAATCTCTGGGGGCTGTCCCAAGTGCACGGCAACGTTGCCGAATGGGTCGAGGACTGCTGGGTCAAGTCCCACAATGGTGCTCCGAGCGACGGCAGCGCGCGTCTCACCGGCGACTGCAGCAAGCGCGTGCTCCGTGGCGGCGCCTGGGGCTACTCGCCCAAGGATCTGCGCTCGGCCTACCGCGAGGCGGTGCCGGCCGACCAACGCTACTACCACGTCGGCTTCCGTCTGGTCCGCGAACTGAAACCCGGAGAGCGCTGAGGCGGGGCCGGAACGGGTCAGACCCTTGCCGAAATGGCTTGGGCGACCGTGATCGCTCGGGCAAGGGGGGCTGACTCCCAACGGCGCTCGACTACCCCTGCTTGCCCGGCTGGCAGTTCCCTGCAAGTCTATCGGCTTCGAAGCCGCGCCACCGGAACGCCGTGTCGAGAGCGCTGGATCGAGGGGGAACGCCATGCCGACGCCACTGCTGTTCACGCCGATCGCATTGCGCGACGTCAAGCTCAAGAACCGCGTCGTGGTCGCACCGATGCACCAGTACGCCGCGGTGAAGGGCTTCGCGAACGACTGGCATCTGATGAACGCTGGCCGCTATGCCGCCGGCGGTGCGGGCCTCGTGATCATGGAATCGACCAAGGTCGAGCGGCGCGGCTGCGGTACCGTCGGCGATCTCGGGCTGTGGTGCGACGAGCATGTGCCCGGTCTCAGGCGCTGCACCGATTTTATCCGGGCGCACGGTTCCGTTCCAGGCATCCAGATCGGCCACTCCGGTCGCAAGTCGCGGCGCTTTCGTCCGTGGGAGGGCGGACGGCCGCTGCTGCGCACGTCGGCGACCGAGAGCCTCGTCGACGACTGGGACGACTGGGAGCTGGTTTCCTCGAGCGCGCTGCAGTCGCCGGAGACCGAGCCGTTTCCGCGCGCGCTGACCCGCGACGAGATCCCCAAGGTCATCGACGCCTGGGCGCAGGCGGCGCGTCGCGCCAACGAGGCCGGCTTCGACGTGCTCGATATCCACGGTGCGCACGGCTACCTGATCCACCAGTTTCTCTCGCCGTTCGCGAATGCGCGTAACGACGAGTACGGCGGCTCCGAGATCAACCGGATGCGCTTCTGCATCGAGGTGGTCGAGGCCGTGCGCGACTACTGGCCCGCGTCGAAGCCTCTGTTCCTGCGCCTTTCTGTGCAGGACGATGCCGGCTGGGGCCCTGACGAGAGTGTGCGGCTCGCTCGTATCGTCAAGGACAAGGGCGTCGACGTGGTCGACTGCAGCTCGGGCGGCATAACCGGCGCTCCGGTCGTCAGCTCGGGCCCTGTCAGCTACGGCTATCAGGTGCCGTATGCGGAGAAATTGCGCAAGGAAGGCGGCGTGCTGAGCATGGCCGTCGGCCTGATCGTGCACGCCGACCAG
>CAMDBL010000225.1 GCA_945889015.1 Devosia equisanguinis | reverse complement strand
TTGGCGGTTTCGCAGAGGGAGCGGCCGTGCCGTCCCCTCTCCCCGTAGCGCAGCGTACGGGGAGAGGGTCAGGGTGAGGGGCGGCCACTGGCTCCGTCGTTGCTTAGCCGAACGACTGAAATTGAGGACCAAGCTGCCGCTGACGATGATCTTCAAGTCCGGCCGTTCGACGTCGCGAGTGACCCTGATTGGTCCTGAGCAGGCGCAGCATGTGTGGCATGCTCAACCGGGAAGGAATGGAAAGCGATCGAGGCCGACCTTGTTGAATGTCGTGACTTCGACCGCAACGCCGGCGGGCAATACGGCCTTCAACTTCTCAGTCGCCCGCTCAAGCGCGGCGCCGCCGTTGTCCATGCATGCCAACAGCAGCACGTCAGGCCGGACACGCTCGGCTGCCAGGACCAGCTTGGCGACTTCGCTATCATCCAGGCCTCCGCTCGTTTTCGCCTCGATCAAGTAAACCTTGCCGTCGAGCACTACGATAGCATCAACCTCGACATCCCAGGGCGCGCGCGATGACTCCGGTCTGTCGACCCACAACTTTAGTGAAGGGGCAAAGTAGAACGATGCGTGGCGCCATCGATCGGCAAGTTGCCACAAGGACCAGATGACTGCTTCTATCCCGTGTTCGCGGTAGGCCTCGATCAAGAATGGGTTGGGGCGAAAGTCCCACTCGCCCGCCACTGGTGCAGGTACTTGCCGACCGCATACGCTGCAAACCATCGTGCTTTTGAGGTCGTCGATCCCCAGCCAGTTCCGATTAAAGCATGAACGGCATTGCCATTCGCGGCCTTGATAGAGCACCTCACGCTGGCACAGATACTGGATCGAGCGATCCAATTCCCCGTCGAGTCGACTGCCTTCGCTCTCAACATCGCCGGCCCTGTCCTCCGGGTTTGCTCTATCGTAATCGAGCGCGAACTTTTCCCATCGCGACTTGAGTTGGCCGTAGCTGATATGTCGGCTCGCGCGCCCCACTGTTCGCGCGGCACGCATGGCCTCTTCGGCTAGACGATTCAGTTGATCATCGCCTTCAATTTTCAACGCCCCCTTCGGCTGACGGAGGCGGCGCCGCAGGACCTTGATCAACTCGTCTCGCTTGCTTGCATCGCGGTCAGTTGCGACGGCGCCGAGATGCTGCAGAACCCCGCGCCAGTAGCCACTCATCAAGACACTGAATGCATCTGTGATGCCGTCGAACAAGGCCAGGACACCAATGAGATACCGTCCCTCGTCTGACAGTTCGGCCTCGGCAAATCGTTGCCGACCTTGGGGGCCTTTCCCGCTGCGTTGGTCGAAAGGCGACCACTCCCACTTGTTGCACAAGCCGAACCGCAATGCATCGAGATCAGTCGGCGCCGATACTGCGGCTCGACTTACTCGTTGATTGAGATTCGTCGTCAGTGCCCCAGATCGCTGCACACGCAGCAAGGTCACCTCGTGGTGATGCTCCCGTTCGTATTCGACATCCAGTTCAAATGCGCGCTCCATCCGCAGACGGCGGGGCAGCGCCCACCTGTCACGCTTATTGCTATAAGGATCATGATCTTCAAAGCGATCGACAAATAGGTCAACCATCCAGTTGCCGTCGCGCAGCCCTGGCGGCAGGACGCTCTCCTTGGCATGCCAGGGCACGGCCAACGGGATCGGTGCACGCCTCCCTTGAAATTCGGTCGTTGCTTTTGAATCAGGAATGCGAGCCAAGTGGCTCATCTGCCATCTCACTCGTTCCGGATCAGCAAAGGTCGGCGCTATTTCAACCGGGTCGGCGTGATGCCGCACCGTGGCTGTCCGCCAACTAGACGCGATACGCAAACGCGCGGCGCACACCTCCAGTTCTGCTTGCGTGACCGAGCAAGAGATCACGCTGATGTGGTCCGTATCCCGGTTCCAGGATGGCAACCCTCGAAGATCGAGAATCTTGCCGACCCGCTGAACGAACTCATCATCGTGCGCCTGTTTGGTTGACAAGCGCAGCGTGGCGATCTCCGACAGAGCAATCACAGAGTGTCGCTGATAGACGTTCCAGAATAAGACCCGATCACGAAGTGTGTCCCCGACGATGATACAGGTCCCCTCTTGATGGTTGTCGAGAGTTTCAAGATATGGCGTGAAGCATCCGGATAGTTGCGCCACCGTTATGAGTGGTCGGCGCTCGCCTAGAGCGTCAAGCACTGCACTTTCAGAAGTCAGGTACGTGTTGCGCTTGTCCTGATAAAAATGGCGGTCTTGCAGGACATTCTCGGTGACAAATAACAAGTCCGTATGCAGCTCCGGAAAGGCAGACTTGGCTCTCCAACCGCCGAAGCTCTGCGAGTGAAATCCAAAATTCTCCAGCAAGAAGGGACTCTCGGCCCTGAACCTATTCAAGACCTGCGTTCCCTCGGCCGAACCGTCGGCGCGACGTGCCCTTTCGAGAAATGCTGGGAGCACAGTTAAGCTGGACATACCGCCGATGGGCAGTTCGATGCGATATCGCGGTTCCTGATCAGGAGTAACCTGCGGCTCGTAGTGCCGAACCAGATACGCCGGTCCGTAACGCTCGTGAAGGGTGGCGACGGCATCGTCCGTGAGGTCAACGAAACTGTAGATGACATCGGCATCATAGTAATAGAGCCAGTCGGCGTACCCCGTATCGATGCCGGATTGTGTGGCTGGCACGATCAATGTTCGCCGGCCACCCCATCTGCTGTAGGATTCCGCGAAGATGGCATCCAGGATCGCGTGCGGACATGTGTCCAGTGCGATCAGGTACGCCACCCTCAAGGGGCGGGCGACGGCGACGGATTTCAGGTGTTCGGGCTTTTCCCACATGATTTACGCACCATTGCATCGCGGCAGCTGCGATGCCAGCCATCGTCAACTCAAAGCCTGTTGCTGTGCGCAGCGATGGTGCGGTGCGGCATCCAAGCAGTGCAAAGGCAGTGTTCGGCCCATGGTGACGGGGCGCCTGAAGAGCGTGCAATCGTCGCGATCGGGTGTTGGGCGAACCTGGAGCATGTTGGCGCCGCGCCTGTAGCCGCCCCTCACCCCGACCCTCTCCCCGCTGCGCTTCGCTTGCAGGGAGAGGGGGGACGCCACGCCTGCTTCTGTATAATCGCCGCAGAAATGCCAAAAAAATGCGGGTGGTCTGGCGGGTGTCCCGCCAGCCGGGTGTCGTGCTGAAAGCACGCCTCCGGCATGACCCCGGGGCCCGCGCGCGAAGCGCATCGGCCGATGCGGATGATCTGCGGTCGAGCGAGCCCTCTCGTCGCGCCGGTTGCGCGGTGTGATCGGTCCGTTGATTTCGGCGCGCAATACCGTCGAGCCGAAGTCTTGACTCATGTGTCTACTGATCGGCTCGACGGTATTCCTCTTTTGTTTGCGCGCGGCCGCCCCACCAACCCCGCGCGCTATACCTCGTCGCACAAGTCAGTACTTGTGCTTCTCGGTATAACCCCACGGTGTGCCGTGACATGTCGGGTTACGGACCTGCGCTCGCGCTTGGTCCTAACCCAACCTACAGGTTCCCTACCGCGCCATCACCGCCCACAGGTCGAGGTCGAGGACCACGCCTTCGGACGGTTTGCCGGCGGCGTCCAGCAGCGGGAAGTCCGCACAACTGCGGTCCTTCACGGCGACGAGGCGCAGGCGGAGGGCGCCGATGTCGGTGCGGCCGGGGATCTCGGCTTTCTCCAGCACCTCGCTCCAGGCGTAGATGGTGTCGCCGGCGAAGGTCGGCGCGATGTGCTTGCCGCCGTTGATGGCTGAGATGTGGAAGGCGTTGGCGAGGCCGTTGAACGACAGTGCGCGGGCGAGCGAGATGACGACGCCGCCGTAGATCAGCCGCCGCTTGAAGCGGTCGGAGGCCTGGGCGTGCTGGTTGAAGTGGACCTTGGCCGTGTTCTGGTAGAGGCGCGTCGCGATCTGGTGCTCGGCCTCCTCGATGGTCATGCCGTCGACGTGGTCGATTTTCTCGCCCACCGCGTAGTCGCCCCAGCGGGCGGGCGAGCCCGACAGCGCGGTGTCGTATTTGGTCACGTCGAGCTTCGGCACGGCGGCGGCGAGCATGGCCGGATCGACGCGCTCGGGCAGCTTCGGCGTGACGGCCTCGGGCGCGGGCGAGGCCTTGTCGCGCTTCCGCACCATGACCCAGCGGCAATACTCGAGCACGGTCTCGCCGCGCTGGTTCTTTCCCGTCGAGCGGACGTAGACGACGCCGGATTCCTTGTTGGAGTTCTCGCGAAGGCCGATCACCTCCGACGTCGCCGACAGCGTGTCGCCGGGATAGACGGGGGCGAGGAAGCGGCAGTCGGCATAGCCGAGGTTCGCGACCGCGTTGAGCGAGATGTCGGGCACGGTCTTGCCGAACACGACGTGGAACACGAGCAGGTCGTCGACGGGCGCGCGCGGGTAGCCGAGGGCTTGGGCGAACGCATCGGAGGACTGCACCGCGACGCGGGCGCCGTAGAGGCCCTGGTAGAGCGCGACGTCGCCGAGCGTGACCGTGCGCGGCGTCGCGTGGCGGATCACCTGCCCAAGGGCGAAGTCCTCGAAGAAATTGCCGGGATTGGATTTCCTGGTCATCGCTGGCCTCACCCCTTCATCGCGGTGATGGCGTCGGCGAGCGCGACGGTCCGCTTGGCCATCTCGGCGTGCAGCAATTCCACCATGCGGCCGTCGAGCGTGATGACGCCCTTGCCCTGGTTCTCCGGCAATTCGAACGCGGCGATGATCTTGCGCGCGGCGGCGGTCTCGGCGTCGGAGGGCTGGAACACCTCGTTGGCGGTGGCGATCTGGTCGGGGTGGATCAGCGTCTTGCCGTCCATGCCGAGACGGCGGCCCTGCAGGCATTCGGCCTTGAAGCCGTCGGCGTCGCGGAAGTTGTTGTAGACGCCGTCGAGCACGTCGAGGCCGTAGGCGCGGGCGGCGGTGACGGCGACGGAGAGCCAGTAGAGCGCCTGCGTGCGGTTGGCGTCGAGCTCGGCGCGGGTCTCCTTGACGAGGTCGTTGGTGCCCATCACGAACACCGACAGCCGCGAGCCGGGCTTCCTCGCGGTCGCCGCGATCGCCTTGGCGTCGAGGATGCCGAGCGGCGTCTCCATCATCACCCACAGCCGCGTTTTGGCGGGCGCAGAGGCGAGCGCGGCGTCGACCTTCTCGACCTCGGCGGCGGAGGAGACCTTCGGCACCAGGATGCCATCGGGGCCGGCGGCGGCGAGCGCCTTCAGGTCGTCGGCGCCCCAGGGCGTGTCGAGCGCGTTGATGCGAGCCACGACCTCGCGTTTGCCATAGCCGCCGGCCTTGATCGCGGCGACCAGCGCCTCGCGCGCCGCCGCCTTGGCCTCGGGGGCGACCGCGTCCTCCAGGTCGAGCACCAGTCCATCGGTCGGCAGCGTCTTCGCCTTCTCCAGCGCGCGGGCATTCGACGCCGGCATATAGAGGACGCTGCGGCGCGGACGGACGGTGGTCATGACGGGCTCCCGGCAGGTGGACGCGGAACGCCGCGGCGCTGGGGCGCGGCCGATCGCAAGTGCGAAGGTTTATGTCGTAGCGCAGATTGTGCACTGCGGCAAAGTGGTCGTTGGGGTATAGGAGCGTCAACCGAGTCCCATCAAACCCGAGCCGTGAGCGAGCCCCACATGAGCATCGACGCCAATACTCCCGCCGCCGACCTGATCCGCCGCATCGCCGAGATGGAGCGCGCTGGGCAGGCGGAGACCGAGGCCTACCAGGATCTGTTCGTCACGCTGATGCAGCAGATGGAGGACATGCCGACGGCCGAGGTCGCGGCACTGGTGCGGCGCTCGCCGGACCTGGAGGAGGACGAGGGCTATTGGGCGCCGATCCACACGCTGCGTGCGCGGGGTGATCGCGAGACGTTCGAGATCTGCCGCGGGTGGGCTTCGAGCGATGACCCGCTGACGCGTGAGGCCGCCGCCGACGTGCTGGGGCAACTCGGCGCCCCGGACGAGCTGCCGTTCGCGGCCGAGTCCGCGCCGCTGATCAAGACGCTGCTCGGTGATGCGAACATGGACGTGGTCGCTTCCGCCGTGATGGCAGCGGGGCACCTCGACCTGCTGACGCCCGCGGAGCTGGCCGCCTATGCCCGCCACGCCAGCAACGAGGTGCGATTTTCATCCGTGCACGCGCTGATGGGCAAGGACGACGACGTCTCGACCGCGAGCCTGGCCGCCTTGTGCGGCGACGCCGATCGCGACGTTCGCAACTGGGCGGTGTTCGCGCTCGGCCAGCAGACCGACGCCGACACGCCCGCGATCCGCGAGGCGATGCTGTCACGGCTCGGCGAGGAGGATGCCGAGATCCGCGGCGAGGCCTTGATCGGGCTCGCCCGGCGCGGCGACACACGCGTGCTTGAGCCGCTGAAGCGGGAGCTGGCCGCCGAGTTCGAAGGTGCCTGGAGCATCGAGGCGGCGGGCGTGCTGTCCGATCCCTCGCTGGTGCCGGCGCTCGTGGCGCTCCAGCAGCGCCTCGATCCCGAGGAGCTCGAAGCCTTCGGCTCCGAGCTCGAGGAGGCGATCGAGGCGTGCTCGGGAGAGTGAGCGCCTGGGGCGACGGGGGCGGACCCCTCGCCCAAACCGCTGGATTTCTGCCGATAGGTTCAACCGAGGGGTCTGACCCCAAATATGGACACCGACGATGACGAGCCCGACGAAGCGCACCTACGGCGTCATTCCGCTCGAGACGATCAAGTCGATGAGCGGGCTCGAGCTGATGCAGGGCATTCTGGCGGGACGATTGCCGTTCGCGCCGATCTCGCAGGCCATGAATTTCTGGCTCGACACCGTCGAGCCAGGCTTCATCGCGTTCGCCGGCGAGCCCAACCACAGCCACTACAACCCGATCGGCTCGGTGCACGGCGGCTATGCCGGCACGCTGCTCGACAGCTGCATGAGCTGCGCGGTGCAGACGACGCTCGAGAAGGGCCACGGCTACACCACGCTCGAATACAAGGTGCACCTCGTTCGACCGATCCTGGCCGATACAGGGCCGGTTCGGGCGGAGGGGCGCGTGATCCATCCTGGACGTCGCGCGGCGACCGCCGAGGGGCGGATCGTCGACGCCAAGGGCCGCGTGCTCGCGCACGGCACCACGACGTGTCTGGTGTTTCCGCTCTGACGCCGCTCTGAGGATCACGCCGTCGGATTGCCGCCGGTGACGCCGTAGACCTCACCGGTGACGTAGCTCGACTCCTGCGATGCCAGGAACACGAAGGCGGGGGCGAGCTCGGCGGGCTGCCCGGGGCGCTTGAGGGGCGTCTGCTTGCCGAAGTCGACGAGCTTGTCCGGGAACTGCCCGCCGCTCGGCTGCAGCGGCGTCCAGATCGGGCCCGGCGCCACTGCGTTCACGCGGATGCCGTTCTCGGCGAGTTGCTTGCCGAGCGCCTTGGTGAAGGCGACGATCGCCGCCTTGGTCGTCGCGTAGTCGAGCAGCTGCTCGGACGGCTCGTAGGACTGAATCGAGGCGGTGTTGATGATGGTAGCTCCCGGCTTCAGGTGCCCCATCGCCGCTTTCGTGAT
>CAMDBL010000224.1 GCA_945889015.1 Devosia equisanguinis | reverse complement strand
AGCGCCGGCCGCCGATCTCGAACACCAGCTCGACCTCGGTGACGACGCCGGGATCGGCGTGGTGGGAGCGCAGCGACTTGGCGTCCTGATCGGATTTCGCCGCCTCGCCGAACAGCGCGAACGTCATGGCGCTGAATATCGACGATTTGCCCGCGCCGGTGGCGCCATAGATGCCGAACAGGCCACTGTCGATCGCGGGGCGGAAGTCCACCACCTCGCAGCCGGCATAGGGGCCGAAGGCCTGCAGCCTCATCAGCAGCGGTCTCATTCGGCGGCCACCTGCTCGGGCACGCCGGTCAGCTCGGCGGCGACGATCGCCGTCTCCTGCGTGCTCGGCGGTCGTCCGAGGGTCGCTTCGATGAACAGGGCGACGACCGCGGCCGGATTGACCCCGGCGTGACGGCGGCCGGTCGCGGACTTGAGCTCGAGCGGCGCCTCGCGCTCGTAGGCGAGCGAGCAGGCGTTCGGGTAGAACGCGCGCATCCGTTTCATCGGGTCGATGCGCCGCTCGGGATCGGTCAGCACGACACGCACGAGATCCTCGGAGGGATGGGCGCGGGCCTCGGCGAGCAGCGCGTCGAGGGGGCCGCGCAAAGTGCGCAGGCGGCGCAACGGGGCGAACGGGATCAGCCGTGTCGCAACCGCGCCGCCGCCGTCGATGTCGACCAGCACCATCGACTTCTCGTCGCCTTCCTCGTCGAAGCCGAACGCCAGCGGCGCGCCGGAATAGCGGATGTGCTCGCCGCCGATGCTCTGGGGACGGTGGAGATGACCGAGCGCCACGTAATGCGCGCCCTCGAAGACGTCGGCCGGGACCGTCTCGATGCCTCCGACGGCGCGGCTCAGCGAGCGTTCCGCGTCGCTGTCGGTGCCGCCGTCGACGAAGGCATGGGCGACGACCACCCAGCGGGCGTTGCCGGGGACATGCGGGCGGGTCGCGGCGATCTGGGCGCGCATGACGTCCGCTGGCGTGCGGATGTCGGCGTTCGCGAAACAGGCGCGCGCAGCATGCTCGTAGCCGAAGGGGAGCGCCGAGACGGCGACCGGGCCGTGCGCGTCGGTCAGGATGAAGGGCTGCTCGTCGGCGACCAGCGGGCCGCGCACGTGGGCCCGCCGCCGGTCGGCGAGCATCGCCATGGCGCCGATCCGGTCGCCCGAGTCGTGGTTACCGGCGATCATCACGATCGCGGCCCTGGTCTCGGCGGTGACGCGCTGGATGAAATCGTTGAGCTGGCGCACCGAGGTCTCGGGCGGCGCGGCGCGGTCGAAGATGTCGCCGGCGACCACAAGGGCGTCCGGCTCGTGCGTCCGCAACGCCTCCAGCACTTGATCGAGGACGGCCTGGTGGTCCTGTTCCAGCGAGCGGCCCTCGAAATGCCGGCCGAGGTGCCAGTCCCCCGTGTGAAGAATCCTCATCCTCGTCCCCCGACGACCCCGCCGCGGACATATCAAACCATTGAAGCCCCTAGGTCATCCGGCAATCCATTCTGTCCACAGGCCACTCTGTCCACCGCCGGCAGCGGTCGAGGGGCGGAGCCCGTCAGGCCGCGCGCGACAGAACCGCCGTCTCGGCGCGGCAGGCTGCCGCGAGCGTGCCGACGTCGGTGAGTTCGTCGAGGCGGTTCACCAGGGCGATGATCTCGCTGCAGCGGGTGGTGCCGTAGAGCGGCTCGACGAGCGCGGTGAACTTTTCCACGAGCCGCTGGCCCTGCCCGGCGATGTCGGTCGCGGCGATGCCGGCGTCGTGCTCGGCTTGGAATTGGGCGCCGTCGGTGGTCTCGATCTCGACCGCGGTGCGGGTCTGCGACCAGCCCGAGACGAACTCGATCTCGACCTTCTGGCGGAGCGCGACGAGCCGCGGGTCGTTCGCGGTTTCCGCGCTGTAGCTGACGAGGCCCGAGGTGTCGACGCCGGCGAGCGCCATGGCGGCCGTCTGCCTGAGGCTGAACTTGGCCTCGAGGCCGGATTTCGGCGAGGCGACATTGCAGATCCGGTCGAGGCTCTCGTCGAGGCGCAACACCACCCGCCCGACGCGGTCCGGAACCAGATTGTGGGCCCGCTTCAGTGCGCGGCAGGCATCGATGGCGGCATGCGTCAGGTAGCAGGCGGCGTGATACTTGAAGAGATTGTCGTGCAGGTGCAGCGGGCCGGCGGCCGGCGGCGCGAAGGCTTGGGCCGCATCGAAGGTCGGCGAGTGGGTGTCCGCGAAACCCTGGTGGCATTCGATGGCATCGCTGCGGGACGTCATCCCACGGGCGGCGAGGCGGGCGGCGAGCAGCCCGTTCTGGGCAGCCTTGCCGGCGTGAAACGGCTTGCAGTCGGTGCCGAAAAGGGACTTCAACCCGGCGGCCTCGGTCACCGCGATGCCGATGGCGGTCGCCATCGCGTCGGCGGGGAGGCACATCAGGCGGCCGGCGCTGGCCGCCGCGCCGAGCGCGCCGATGGTGCCGGTGGCATGAAAGCCGGTCTGGCGGTAGTGGCCGGGGGCGACCGCGGCGCCGACCTGGCAGGAGAGTTCGTAGCCTGCGACAAAGGCTTCCATGACGGCCTTGCCGGAGGCGCTGCGCGCCTCACCGAGCGCCAGAATGCCGGGCAGCACGGCCACGGTCACGTGACCGGGCATGGTCATGTTGACGTCGTCGAAATCGAGGGCGTGGCTGGCCGTGCCGTTGACGAGCGCGGCCGACAGCGCGGGGAGCTTGAGCCCCCGTCCGAAGATCGTCGCGTCCGGCGCGCCGCCCATCTCGGCCAGCTCGGCCAGGATCGCACTCGGGGCGTTGTCGCGAGCGCCGGCGAGGGTGACGGCGATATAGTCCAGCACGCACTGGCGAACGAGCGCGCGCTGGTCGTCGGTGAGCGCAGCGTAGGTGCGGCCGGCCGCCTGCTCGGCCAGGGTGCGCGTGAGGTTCAAAGCGCCTTCGTTCCCGACATCCGAGGTCATGGCCAGCTCCAGGTCGCGGCCGTTCGCCGGTCACGCGACCCGATTTTGCGCCCGGCCAACGCTGCCCGCAACCGCCACCGACGTCGAAGCGGCCTGCAAGCCTGCGACATCGACGATGGCCGGATCTCAGTGCGGCGCCGGGCGGGACGTGCGACGTCGCGGTCGGCACGAGCACGTCCGGTCACGATGGTTTTACTCGCGCTCAGCGCAAGGTTCGGCTTTGTCCCAACCCCGGCCATGATTGCCGTATCGAAAGTGTTGGATGACACGCACCCTCACCTGGACACTGGCTGTTCTGTTCCTGCTGCCGCTGATCACCCATGCTGTGTGGTGGCAGTTCCAGGATCAACCGGCCTCGTGGGGACAGGCCAACTGGTCCTCGTCGGGCATCCTGCCGGCGGCGGCCAGGGAGCCGGACGCCGTCGTGCATGTGCTGGCGGGGCGCACGGGGCGCTGGAAAGGCATATTCGCGCATCACACGTGGATCGTCGTCAAGCCCAAGGGCGCGTCGCGCTACACCCGCTATGACGTCGTCGGATGGGGGAGCGCGTTGCGGATCGACAGCTACCCGGCCGACGGGCGCTGGTATGGCAACGTGCCCGACATCGTCCTGACCCTCAGAGGCGCCGACGCCGAGCGTGCCATTCCGAGCATCCGGCGCGCCGTGGCGAATTACCCGTTCGGCGGTCACGGCAGCTACACCGTCTGGCCAGGGCCCAACTCCAACACCTTCGTGGCGAGTGTGGCGCGGCAGGTGCCACAACTGGCGGCGGCGCTGCTGCCGACCGCGGTGGGCAAGGACTTCGCCGGTTGGCCGGTTTATGCCGGCACGTCGCCGAGCCACACCGGCCTGCAGCTTTCGGTCGGCGGATTGTTCGGGCTGACCTTGGCCTGGATCGAGGGGCTCGAGATCAACATGCTCGGGTTGGTCGCCGGCGTGGACCTCCGGCGACCCGCCGTGAAGCTGCCGGGGTGGGGGCGGATCGGATGGGCGGCCGCCTAGCGCTCTCGCCCGCGCCACCGCCCCGCCTCAAGCCACGCGATGCGGCTCGGGATCACCGCGCTCGACGCGGAAGCGGGTCGAGCGGTCGGCGGTGGCGGTCTTGGCCTGCCGGTCGAGGTCGATGATGCGCACCATGGTCGTCTCGAAGCTGTCCGGCGTCACCGTGCAGCTCATATACCCCTGCGAACTCGAATCGTGGAACGCGATCACGGGCCGGTTGGCCTCGTCGCCGACGATCGGCGTGAGGTCGCGAACAAACGAGGAGACCGCCGCGCAGACGAATTCCGGTGCCACCACGTCCGATGCGGTGTTGCGCCAGTCGCGATGCACGCGGTTGACGAAATGCGCATGGATGTCGCCGCTGAGGAAGACCGAGTTCTTGTCGCGCCTGCGGGCGATGAGGTCCACCATGCGCTGGCGTGCGGGGATGTAGCCGCTCCAGGTGTCGTTCCACATGTGCGGATCGGTGCGCCCTTTCAGGCGCGGGTCGCGGCGGGTCTCGAGATGGGCGAACATGACGCCCTGCGCCAGCACGTTCCAGTGCGCCCGGGAACGCGACAGCCGCCGCGCCACCCACTGCTCCTGCGCCGGTCCCAACACCGTGCGCGCCGCTTCCAGGCTCGGGCAGTCGGCGAGCCCGATGTTCTTGCCGCCGGGCAGCTTGTCGAACCGGCAGGCCTGGGGATCGCGGTATTGACGCTCGTCGAGCATGTGGAGGCTCATCAGCCGACCGAATCCCAGCTGGCGGTAGAGCTGCCGCCGGCCCGCGCGCACCGGCAGGGTCGAAAGCCTGATCGGCAGGTTCTCGAAATAGGCGCGGTAGCCGGCGACGACGCGAGCGAGAAAGTCCGCCTCGGTCTCGTCGGCCGAGCTCGTGGCCGCATAGTCGTTGGCGACCTCGTGATCGTCCCAGGTCACGATCCAGGGCGCGGCGGCATGAGCACGTTGCAGCATCGGGTCTGCCTTGTGCTCGGCATAGCGGCGGCGATACTGGCCGACCGTCTTCAACGGCACCTCGCGATCGAAGCGCAGCCGGCGCGCGCGATTGTCCGAACCCGTCTTGTAGTACCGGTCGTAGGTCTCCTCGTAGATGTAGTCGCCGAGGTGGACGATGAAATCCGGCTTCTCCTTCGCCATCTCGTCGTAGGCGAAGAACAGCTCGTTCTCGTACTCGGCGCACGAGCAGGCGCAGAACCGCAGTTGGCGCGGCATGGCGAACCGTGCGGGCGCAGTGCGCGTCGTCCCGCTCTGGGTGAAATCGCCGATCCGGAACGTGTAGCGATAGCGGGTGTCGGGTGCCAATCCATCGACCTCGACGTGGACGGCATAGCCCTTTTCGCGCAAGGCCAACGCGGTGCCGTGGCGCACGCCGCCACCGCGTCCCGGGGACCGATCGAGGCGCTGCATCTCCCAGGTCAGCCGGTAGGCGTCGGCATCGAGGCCCCATCTCTCGGTATCGGCCAGATCGAGCGCCAGTCGGGCCCAAAGCACGACGCCGTCGGACGTCGGATCTCCCGAGGCGACGCCGAGCAGGGCGAGAGGGTTGGACTTGGGGCTGGCTTCGGCTCCACCACGCGCCAGCACCGGCGCCGTCACGGCCGCCGACGCCGTCAGCAGCGCGGCACGCATCAGGTCTCGCCGCGTGAGGTGGATCATCAAAGCTCTCCCCCGATTCTTCCGCCTTCGTCGGACGCGACGCCGAGGCCCAATCCGTTCGGCAAGTAGGCCGGACGGGGTCTCGCAAACGAGACGAGGAGGACCACCGGCCCTCCTCGCTCCACTTCAAAAAGATGCGGGCGCAATCGAATTTCGATTGCGCCCGTTTTTCGTGGCATCAGGCCAGGTCGAAACGATCCGCGTTCATGACCTTGGTCCAGGCGGCGGCGAAGTCGGCGACGAACTTCTTCTGCGCGTCGGACTGGCCGTAGACCTCGGCGAGCGCCCTGAGCTGCGAGTTCGAGCCGAACACCAGGTCGACGCGGGTCGCGGTCCAATTGACCTTGCCGCTCGCCGCGTCACGGCCCTCGAACACGTCCTTGGCGTCCGAAACCGGCTTCCACTGCGTGCCCATGTCGAGCAGGTTGACGAAGAAGTCGGTCGTCAGCTTGCCTGGACGGTCGGTGAGCACGCCGTGCTTGGCCTGGGCGTGGTTGGCGCCGAGCACCCTGAGCCCGCCGACCAGCACCGTCATCTCCGGCGCCGTCAGCGTCAGTAGCTGCGCCTTGTCGATGAGCAGCTCCTCCGCCGAGACCGTGTAGGTGGCCTTGGCGTAGTTGCGGAAGCCGTCGGCGATCGGCTCGAGCACCGAGAACGACTCGACGTCGGTCTGCTCGGCCGTCGCATCGGTGCGGCCGGGCGTGAACGCCATCTCGACGGGCGTGCCCGCCTGGGTGGCCGCCTGCTCGACCGCGGCGTTGCCGCCGAGCACGATCAGGTCGGCGAGCGACACCTTCTTCTTGCCCGCGCCGGCGTTGAACTGCTTCTGGATCTCCTCCAGCTTCGCCAGCACTTTCGCCAGCTGCGCCGGCTGGTTGACCTCCCAGCTTTTCTGCGGGGCGAGGCGGATGCGCGCGCCGTTGGCGCCGCCACGCTTGTCGGAGCCGCGGAACGTCGAGGCCGACGCCCAGGCGGTGGAGACCAGCTCGCTGACCGTCAGGCCCGAAGCGAGGATCTTGGCCTTGAGGGCCGCGGCATCCTTGGCGTCGATCAGGTCATGGTCGACGGCCGGCACCGGATCCTGCCAGACCAGAACCTCGGCGGGAACCTCGGGACCGAGATAGCGCGCGCGCGGGCCCATGTCGCGGTGGGTCAGCTTGAACCAGGCGCGGGCGAAGGCGTCGGCGAATGCGGCCGGATCCTTGTGGAAGCGGCGTGAGATCTTCTCGTAGGCGGGATCCATGCGCATCGCCATATCGGCGGTGGTCATGATCGTCGTCACCTTCTTCGAGTGATCGTGGGCGTCCGGCGCCATGTGCTCGGGGCGCGGATTTTTCGGCACCCACTGATGCGCGCCGGCCGGGCTCTTCGTCAGCTCCCAGTCGTAGCCGAACAGCAGGTCGAAATAGGTATTGTCCCACTTGATCGGGGTGGGCGTCCAGGAGCCCTCGATCCCGCTGCTGATCGTGTGGCCGCCCTTGCCGCTGCCGAAGCTGCAGGCCCAGCCGAGGCCCATCTGCTCGATGCTCGCGGCCTCCGGGTCGGGGCCGACGAGGGCTGCGTCACCCGCGCCGTGGCACTTGCCGAAGGTGTGACCGCCCGCGGTGAGCGCCACGGTCTCCTCGTCGTTCATCGCCATGCGCGCGAACGTCTCGCGGATGTCGCGGCCGGACGCGACGGGGTCGGGATTGCCGTTGGGGCCTTCCGGATTGACGTAGATCAGGCCCATCTGCACGGCCGCGAGCGGGTTCTCGAGCTGGCGGTCGCCCTGGTAGCGCTTGTCGCCGAGCCAGGTGTCCTCGGCGCCCCAGTAGATGTCCTCCTCCGGCTCCCAGACGTCGGCACGGCCGCCGCCGAAACCGAAGGTCTTGCCGCCCATCGACTCGATGGCGCAATTGCCGGCCAGGATCATCAGGTCGGCCCAGGAGATCTTGTTGCCGTACTTCTTCTTGATCGGCCACAGCAGCCGGCGCGCCT
>CAMDBL010000223.1 GCA_945889015.1 Devosia equisanguinis | reverse complement strand
TGCGGCTGCCGTAGCTTCCAAAGTCCATCTCGCTCTGGCTACACTGTGTCGGCATCGGGGATCGCCTCTGCTCTGCTGAAGTCTTTGTCGCAGAAGCACTTTCGCTGAGTCGGAGCCCCGATGCTCCTCAGGCGCGGGAGAAAGCCGGGATAGGCCTTCACGCGCCTCTCGAGCTATGCGGCGGTCGGCGTGATGCCCTGCGAGCCGTTTTCGAACCGTGGCGGGGGGGGTCTACTGCGGGCGAGGGCGGGATTGATGTTGAATAATAGCAATAAAATCAATGTTTATGCGGGCTCTTGCGGAAGCCTATGGGATCAGGTATTGCGCCTTCCAAGCGCGGGGGCGCAGGTTCGAGCCCCGCAGGGCGCCACATTCGGTCGGGGAGTCGTGTCGCCTCTTGCACCGCAGAAAGAGGCGACCCATGGGACGCTTGACTGCCGCTCACCCGATCACGGCCCTGATCTACGAGGATGGCGCCGAGGCGGCCCAGGTGCTGCGCTCCGTCGCCGACGCGCTCACCGCTGCCGGCGTGCGCTGCTGCGGCTTCGTCCAGCACGACGAACCCCGCAGCGACCGCCCGCGCTGCGACATGTACCTAGTCGATGTCGTCAGCGGCGACCGCCTCAAGATTTCGGAGGACCGCGGTCCTCACGCGCGCGGATGCCGGCTGGATTCCGCCGAGTTGGTACGGGCGCTGGGGCTCGTGCGCGGCGCGCTGGCCGGTGGTGCCGAGGTGCTGATCCTCAACAAGTTCGGCAAGTCTGAGAGCGAAGGCCAGGGGTTCCGCCCCTTGATCGCCGAGGCGATCGAGAGCGAGATTCCCGTGATCATCGGTGTGCCGAGCAAGAACATCGACGGCTGGCGGCAGTTCTGTGGGGAGCTGTCGACCGATCGTGACGTCGGTGGACTGGCGGGACTCGGCACCGGGGCCCTGCTACAGCGTCTGGGCCTCTCGGTCGCGCCGGCCGCCTGAGCGCGCAACGGGCCGCGCTCGGCCTACCCTTCGCGCATTTCGACGGGGGCCCTCATCGTCTTGATCCTGATCAAGGAGGCGGCAAACGCCCGTTTTATATTTATCGTGCGATTATTATATACGGGAGTGGACGCATGAAATTCGGACTCTTCGGCAGTGCGCAGGCCAAGCGCGGCGGGCCCGACGTGGACAGCGGGCAGGGCTTCAAGGACTACGTCGACTACAACATCGAGGCAGAGGCCCTGGGCTATGCCGCGACGTTCGTCGTCGAACATCATTTCACCGGCTTCGGCCAGGTCTCCGCCAGCATGAACCTGCTCGGCTGGGTCGCGGCCAAGACCTCCACCATCCGCGTCGGCACCGCGGTCATGGTGCTCCCCTGGCACAATCCGGTGCTGCTCGCCGAGCAGGCGGCGACCTTGGATCTGCTCTCGGGCGGCCGGCTTGAGTTCGGCGTCGGCAAGGGCTACCGCAACAACGAGTTCGAGAGCTTCTGCATCGATCCGGCCGAGGCCGAGGAGCGGTTCGAGGAGAGTCTCGCGCTTATCATGAAGGCGTTCACCTCCAATGAGCGCTTCTCCCACAACGGCAAGTATTGGAAGTTCAAGGACATCATCGTCGAGCCGCCGCCGTTCCAGAAGCCGCATCCACGGATGTGGATGGCCGCCGGCAGCCCGAAGTCGATCGCGCAGGTGGCCGAGCGCGGCTTCAACCTGATGCTCGACCAATTCGCCTCGACCGAAGTCACGCTGGAGCGGTTCAATCTATTCAAATCCGAGGTCGAGAAGCGCGGACGCAGGTTCGATCCGATGTCGGTCGGCGTCTGTCGCGCCTTCTATGTCGCGCGCAACGTGCAGGAGAAGGAGCAGGCAGTCGAGAACCGGCTGCAGGCGACGCTGCGGATGGCCGATCTCGCCAAGTCGGGCAGGGACAACAAGTCGAGCATGATGACGTTCGCCGAGACCAAGGAGGCCAGCGAGGAAAGTGCACTATACGGGTCGCCCGACGAGATCGCGGCCAAGGTCGATCGGCTGCGCAAAGCCGGAGTGGAGTTGATCCTCCTCAACGGCCCCGGAGGCTCGCGCGAACATCTGCGCCGCTTCGGCCGCGACGTGATGCCCGCATTCGCCGGCCTGCCGCCGGTTCTGCAGGCGGCGCAGTAGAGAGAGTAACGGCGGTCACATTTTTCATCTTAGCTCGGATCACGTCCTGGCGCGTGATTGTGGCCGCCGTCGATTGAAGTTGACTTGCCGCCATCGGCGCCGCTGAATGGAAATGTGGCAGAAGCGGTGCACCGATGGCGCGGATCAGCGATTTCGACGAGGCGACCCAGAGGCATCTCACCAGCATGGAGATGCCGAAGTTCGTGTCGACGGCGTGGACGCTGGCTAAACCCGCCCGCCAGTCGCGTATGGCGATCATCTCGACGGCTGGCTTGCAGCGGAGAGGTGATACGCCGTTTACGGTCGGCTCGGCCGACTACCGGTTGCTCCCAGGCGATGTCGCGGCCGCCGACCTCGTCATGAGCCACATCTCGACCAACTTCGACCGCACGGGCTTTCAGGACGACCACAACGTCGTGTTCCCGATCGATAGGCTGAAAGAGTTGGAGAGGGCTGGGGAGATTGGCTCCGTGGCCTCGATGCATTACGCATTCATGGGCGCATCTTCTCCCGCCGCGATCGAGCGTCCGGCACGGCAGCTCGCGGGTCTACTGAAGCAGGATCAGGTGGACGCCGTCCTCCTGGTGCCTGTCTGACCCGCCTGCACGCGCGCCGTGGGCGCGCTCAGCCATTACCTCGAAAATGAAGGGCTGGCGACCGCCGGCATCAGCCTCGTGCGCCTGCATACGGAGAAGATCCGCCCGCCACGCGCGTTGTGGGTACCGTTCGAACTCGGCCGGCCGCTCGGTACGCCGGATGATGCACCCTTCCAGACGCGGGTGTTGCAGGCGTTGATCGCGCTGTTGGAGACACCATTCGGACCGGTTTTGTCCGACTACCCGGAGGAGGCACCGGCCGCCGATCCTGGGGATATGACGGGGATGGTCTGTACCGTCAGCACCGCGCCTTCGCAGGGTGAAACGTCGTTGGCCGATCGTGTCTGCCGTGAGGTCGCCGATTTGCGTCCCTGGTACGATCTCAGCCGGGAGCGACGAGGGCGCACGACCTTCGGTAGTGCCGGTCTGGACGTCAACGGCGTTGTGAGTTTCCTGGTGTCCTGGCTGGATGGCGCTCCGCCAAGCCCCGTTCCCACCCAGTCTCCCGACGCAGTGCTGAAGCTTGCGGTCGAGGACATCAAGGCCTTCTACCTCGAGGCGGCGCAAGCTCAACCAGGTCCCAAGGACAGCCGGAAGCTTTACGACTGGTTCTGGACCGAGACGTCGGCCGCCCATCTGATCGTCGACATCCGACAGGTCTGCTTGATGTCGGACGATGCTCCGCGCCGCCTGATGGGCAACAACTACCTTGTGCCGCGCGCATACTGGGAGCACTTCGGCATTGACGGTTCTGTCGGCTGATCATCCGCACCGGAGGAAAGTTCGCAGCTGTTGAGCGGCGGACGTTGAAGGCGGTCGCAGGATCAGAACGATCCGCCGGTGGTGAAGTCGTCGTTGCCGCGGCTGCTGCCTCTGTCGCGGCTGCCGCCACCGCCGGTCGGGAACCAGCCGCCGCGCGAGCTCTGCTCGCGCCAGCCGCCGCCGGAAGTGCCGTTGTCGCCGCCGCCGGGCATCGGGAAGGGAAATGGGAAGCCCGGCGCGCCGAAATCCGGCCGGCCGCGGGAGGGGCGCGTACGGAAGCCCTCGCGTAGCAGGTCCCACAGGATGCCGCTGCGCACCACGCCCTCGAGCACTTGCCCCAACACCTGGCCGATCTGGCTGTCGTTGCCGAACGTCGCCTGCGGATGATCGTAGCCTGCTGAGCGGAAGCGGTCGCGCACGCGCTCGACCTCGCCGCGCCGGTCGGCGAGATCGCGAGCGGAGCGTCTGAGCTCGCTCATTTCACGCGTGATCGTCGCCATCCGTTGGTCGATCAGCTCGATGCGCCTCACTATCCGCTCGTCAGCCGTCGTCGCGGTGCGCCGCGCCTCGGAATACAGCGTTGCAATGTCGTCGGCGGCGTCACCCGCCGCGATCGCCTCCAATGTCGAAAGATAGGCGGGCGTGCCGTTGTTTATGACGAGCTTGGCGCGCTCCTCGTCGATCGACTTCAGGACGGCCCGTTTGTCGGCAAGCGTTGCTTCAGCAGTGGCGAGTTTGTGGCGTGCCTCGGCCAGCGCCCGCTCCTTGGCGTCGATGCCGGCCGCCGACATCGCCTGCCGCTCGATTGCGGCGAGGGCGGCCTTGCGGTTGTCGGCTGCGGCACGCTTGGCCTTGGCGTGCTCGCCCAGCCGCAGCGGGATCTCCAGCAGCATGGCGTAGTTGGGGCGCGCGTCGGAATAGCCGATGAAATCGGCCATGCCTCGATCGACCATGCGCACGAAGTTGCCGGCGTCGTAGCTGGGCGAGCCGAATCCGCGGCTCCAAAGGTACTTGAACAGCGGGTCGGCATCGTAGGGGCGCTGCTTGGCGCCGAGCTCGGATTGCGATTGCCGCGCCTTCTTCTCGGCCTCGGCCGCAACTCCGTTTGCCTCGTCGAAGGCTGCTTTCGCCGTACGCCAATTCGCCGTGTCCTGAACGGCGCGCTCGGCGTCCGCCCGGATCACTTCCACGGCAGCCAACGCGTCCTCGACGGTGCCGGCGAGATCGTGGCGGTTGCGCTCTGCGGTTTCGACTTCGGCCACCGCCACCTCGCGCCGCTCGGTCGCGGTGGCGAGCCGATGGCGGCTATCTTCGAGGATGTCGAGGGCGCGTCGCTCGGCGTTGTCGAGGTTGGCGACGAGCCGGCCGGCAGAAATCTCGTCGAGTTTGATGCGGGCGAGCTCCTTCAACGCGGCAATGCGGTCGGTGTGCAGCCGCTCTGCCTCGGCGTCGGCGGACTTCAGTGCGCTGTCGAGCCGCGTCTCGTCGGCGTGCAGCTTGGAGATCGTCTGCTCGATCTGGGAGAGCGTCTGGCGTCCGGTCTGCATCGCGCTCACCACTTCGTAATCATGCCGCCCTCGAAGGGCATCAGGTAGTCGACGGCGAGCGTGCCGCGCCGTTTGCTGCCGTAGCGGCTTTTCTGGATGATGCCGTCGTCGCGCTTGTCGGCGGCGACCTGGTCAAAAACGGCTTGTGGCACGCGCACGCCGAATTTCTCCACGGTCTCGGTCTTTCCGTTCTCCTCGTTGCGGACTGGCAGCGCGAGCTTGCGCCCGTTTGGAGCTATTGCCTCGACGATGAGATAATAGTTGCGTGCGCTGCTGCCCGCTGGGGGGCGGCGCCAAACGCCGCTGGTTTCGCCGGGCCGCGAGACGATTGTCAGCGTGTACTCGCGGACGATCTCGTCGCGCAGCGTCCCCAGCGCCGTCGCCGACTTTTGCATGCCGGGCCGGTCCCTGTCGCGGATCGCACGTTCGCCGTCGGCGAGCAGGGCGGCGGCTCGTTCGCGGGCGGCCGTGTCGCTGGGAGCGGCGACGAGAACGTCGGCGTGCGCTTGCCGGATCGCCTTGGGCAGTGTCTCCGTGATCTCGACGCGCGCCTGTTGATCCGCCAACTGCGCAGGCCGGGTGACGGCAAAGTGCTGGTAGGTGCAGGTCGACAACAGCGCCAAGAGTGCAACGACCGCGAACGTGCCGTACCGGTTACGCTTCACCCACACCTCGTAGGCTTTGCGCTTCCAGCCGCGAGGTGGCGGCGTGTAGGTGAAGCGGCTCTCTTTAAGCGCTCTGACGCCCTCGGCCAACACGCTGTCGGGAACCTCGATTCCCTGCTGGTGATAAATCGCCTTCAATCGGGCGATCAGCTCGGCCTCGCGCCCGGCCTCGTTAAGCTCGCGCGCGACCATACTCTCGCGGTGACGCATGGTGTCGACCACGTCCATCGCGATCATGACGTCGTCGAGCGTCGCGGGCTTTGCGGCGGGGGCTGGCGTGGTGGTTGCGTGATCGGGCATCTGGTCTCGGCGTAGGTCGAAGTGAGCAGAGCAAGATCCGACGCCAGGAGCAGTCGGGTCTCGGCCGGCACGGGCAGTGCCGGCCTCGCACCGACCTACGGCTTTCCGGCTGGAATTATCAAGCCTGCGGCGCAGGCAAAGCCTCGCCAGCCGCCGAGAGCCTCGCGATCCGCTTCTTGCCTTCCTCGACCGCGTCGCGGATCTCCGCCGAGTTCTGGGTCGAGAGTTTCCTCATCTCCGCGATGATCTCGATCGAGCGTTCCTGGAAGTTGACGACACTGTCGACCAGCTTCTTGACCGCATCGGAGCGGATCGTTGGTCCGTATCCGGATTTGATCGCCGCCTCCTGCACCTTGCCTCCGATCTCGGAGAGATCCTCGAGGCTCTTCGACATGCCTTCCTTCATGGCGTCGAGGGTCTTGGTCGACTCGTGCAGGCCGAACAAGCCGGTGAAGGACGCCTTCAAGGCCGTCAGCACGCTGTCGTTGGTCGAGAAGAACGACACGGCCTGACCGTACACCCGCTCCTTCGCGTTGGTAGTCTGCATCAGTCGAGCCATCACCACCTCCGAGGTGTTATAGGAGATGGTCAGGTTGTCGGAGAGATCCTTCGAGATCTGATAACGCTTCTCCTCGTCCTGCACGCGGCGCAGATGCTCGTCACGGATCAGCTCGAGCTGGGCGCGCTCGGCCGGCTCGGTGCCGGAAAAGCCGGCGACCTGCTCGGATGCGGCAGCGAGTTCCTTCTTTGCAGCCTCGAGCTTCTCGCTCGCCTTTTTCAAAACCTCCAGTGCCATCACCTCGGCGTTCTTCAATGCACCACGGAAGTCGCGGTAGGCATCGAGGATCTTCGCCTCCCGCTCGATCTGGTTCTTGGTCTCCTTTGTCACCTCGACGTAAATGCCTCGAACCTTGTCGAAGCGGTCGGCGATGTCGCCGCGCACCAGCTTCATCCAGATGTTGGAGCCGCGCTCGAGCGGGCCGATCTTGCCGTCCTCGACCTGGTCGACCATCCGTTTGGCATCGTCGCGGATCGAGTTGAAGCCGTCTGTGATGAGCTGGTAGCGCTGGCCGACCGTCATCTCGGCGGTTTCGCGGCGCACCACCTCGTTGAACACCTCGGTCTGGCCGAGCGTGCGCGCGATCAGGGCGATCTTGTCCTTGTCGAGGTCGGAGATCTTCTCGAGCAGAGCGTTGATGGGCGCCGGTTCGACCTTTGCGGGCATCAGACCCATATCGCGCAGCGTGTTGGCCGCCTTGTCGAGATACTGGATCGGTGTCTTGATTGGGGCCTGGGCCATGGCTTTGCTCCTGAGATCGGCTGAGATGGCCGGAAGGTGCGCCTTGCCCGGAGCAAATTCAAGGCGTGGCGGCAGTAAGCCACTCTCGATCGAGGCTGGGAGACGAGTACTGCCGTGCGTGCCGCGACCTGTCCCCGTTTGCTGAAGCGTGAATCAGGACAGCCCGTGGCTCTAGAGCGGATTCAGGCTGACCGTACATAGCCTGAATTGCGGAAGCAGTTCAGGGCTTCGTTGGGGGTGACGGTTGGGATCAGGTCGGCGATGGCATTCCAGAGCGCAGCCACGGTGCGGGCGGCGGCTTTGCGCAGCAGGCTCTTCAG
>CAMDBL010000222.1 GCA_945889015.1 Devosia equisanguinis | reverse complement strand
CTGGGGCGACCACCGGTCGAATTGTCGCGTGGGCAATGTAGACAGACCCAAGATCAGCGTAGCGCGACGCGGACGGATCGAATTAAGAAGGGATAGGCTCGACAGGCTGCCACAGAGCGGCCGGCGAGGTGGGGAAATCGGCCTGGAGTGATCGATGAGCGTTCCGCTCACGTGCGTCTACGTCACGGATCGCGGCTTCCTGCCGTGCACGTGCTTCTCGATCGCATCGCTGGTTGCTGCGGCGAGCGTGCCACTCGACGTGCGCCTCCTCTATGCCGACACCGACGAGGACGCGCTCGAGGCGGCACTGGGCTACTTGCACGGTATCGGAATTTGGCCAACCGTCTCGCGCATCGCCGAGGCGGACCTTGCCGGACTGCCGCGTCCCAAGGCCCTCCCGCTCGCGACCTATGGCCGTCTCGTCATGCACAAGCTACTGCCGGCCGGTCTCGACCGCGTGCTGTATATCGACGGCGACACCCTCGTCGATCTCGACGTCGCCCCACTGGCGGCGCTGCCGCTCGACGGGGCCGTCCTCGGCGCCGTCGTCGATGTCGGGCGCATCCTGATCGGGCGGCGGGAGGAGGCTCAGCGGCGGCTCGATCTCGGTGGGGACGGCGACTATTTCAATGCCGGCCTGCTGCTGATCGACTGGCGGGCGTGGCGCGAGGCCGACGTCGGGCCACGAACGCTGGCGGCACTGGTCGACACTCCCGAGCGCTTCGTCCAGGCCGACCAGTGCGCCTTGAACTACGTTTGCCGGAGGCGCTGGGCGAAGCTCGATCTCGTCTGGAATTTCCAGCCCGCCTGCGTGATCTACGAGGATCGGAGCGCGGCGATCTTCCATTTCCTCGGTGGCAGCAAACCCTGGGACGGCCGCCGCAATCGCCACCCCATCCGGTTTCAGCGCCGCTACCAGGACATGCTCGCGGCCTCGCCGTGGGGGACGCGCTATCCTCGCGCAACCCTGCCCTACGGGCTCAAGGCTTTACTGCGGCTCGCCGCAGTGAAATTGTCGACGCGCACCTGGGGAAGCCTCGCGCTCTACCGTCGGGCCGCGGCACGCAATGCCGAGGACGCCGCCAAGACGACCAGGTCCAGAAACGTCCCAGAGGAAGCGCCTCCGTCATGAAGATCGTACAGTTCGTCAAGCCCGGCCCGCCCGATGTTCTCCAGGTGGTCGATGTACCGATGCCCCAACCCGGCGCCGGTGAGATCCTGGTCAAGTCGCAGTGGATCGGGGTCGGCATACCCGACATCCTGATCCGATCCGGCGCCTACGCTTGGATGCCGAAGCTGCCGTGTACGCCGGGCACCGAGATCAGCGGTACGGTCGAGGCCGTGGGCACGGGTGTGAAAGCCTTCGTGCCCGGCCAGAAGGTGATCGTCTCCGCGCGCGAGCGCACCGAGCGAGGGGGTTGCTATGCCGAGTATGTCGCCGTCGAGGAGACAGCGGCCTACGCCCTGCCCGACGGCATCGACATGGAAGGTGCGGCCTGCCTGGCCAACTATCAGGTGGCATGGCACGTGCTGTGGAGCGCCGCGCGCGCCCGCAAGGGTGAGACGGTGCTGCTCTATGCGGCGGCCGGCGGTGTCGGTAATGCCGTCGTCGATCTCGCCAAGGGCGCGGACCTGAATGTGATCGGCGTCGTCAGCAGCGAGAAGAAAGCGGCCTTCGCCCGCGAGATCGGCTGTGCCCACACCATCGACCGCTCGCGCGAGGACGTGGGCAAGCGCGTCGCCGAAATCACCGGCGGGCGCGGCGTCGACGTGATCGTCGATCCTGTCGGCGGGCCGACGTTTCTCAAGCACTTCGACATGCTGGCGCCGCTCGGCATCGTCGTCCACTACGGCCACCTCGGCGGCAAGACCGAGGTCGATCTCGCAGGCGCCCTGAAGAAAAAGTTCGGCGACAGCCCTGCGGTGCGCGCATTCTCGATGCACACCTTCGATCACTGGCCCGAGAAACGGCGCGAGTGCACGCTTGACCTGATCGCGCAGCTCGCCGACGGCCGCATCCGCCCCAGGGTCGACGACCGGTTGCGGCTCGACCAAGCCGCGGAGGCGCATCGCCGGCTCGAAGCGGGCAACGTGCAGGGTAAGCTCTTATTGAAGCCGTAGCCACACAGGCGCAGGTCGGAGCGAGGGCACTGGTCCGCTCGAACTCCGACGGAACCTGAACCGCGAAGTCGTCGGACAACGCGGAGCGCTCGCTCCGACCGACCTTCCACCCACATGAGGAGCCTGTCATGCCCCTCCCCCCGATCTCTCTAGCCGGGAAGCGTGCGCTGGTCACCGGCGGCGCCAGCGGTATTGGCGCGGTCACGGCCCGCATCTGGCGCGAGCTGGGTGCCTCGGTCGCGATCGCCGACATCACCGCGGACGGCTTGAGCCGCGTTGCGGGCGACATTGGCGCCACCGCTCTCACGCCCGGCGACGTCCGCGTCGAGACCGACGTCGACCGCATGGTGGACGAGGCCGCGGCGGCGCTGGGCGGGCTCGACCTCGTCTTCAACTCGGCCGGGCTCGCCGACGCCATCACCGCAACCGTCGACCAGGACATCGACCGCTGGCAGCGCGTGCTCGACACCAACCTGCGCGGCACTTATCTCGTCTGCCGCGCCGCCGCCCGCATCATGCTGCCGCAGCGCTCCGGTGCCATCGTCAACGTAGCCTCCGTCAACGGCACCGGCGGCTTCCCACGCCGCACCGCCTACGGCGCGTCCAAGGCTGGCGTCATGCTGGTGACGCGCGCACTCGCCTGCGAATGGGGCGGCTCGGGCATCCGCGTAAACGCCGTCGCACCCGGCTACATCCGAACGCCGATGGTCGACCAGCTCATCGCGGACAAAAAGATCGACGTGAAACGGATCGAGGACCGCACACCGCTCGGCCGGCTCGGGGCGCCCGAGGAGGTGGCGCAGGCCGCCGCTTTCCTCGTCTCCGACTGGGCGCCTTACATCACCGGCACCGTGCTCTACGTCGACGGAGGCTGGACCGCGTTCGGCGGCGCCGGCGACGTCGCCACCGCCTGAACCGCTCACAGGGGACGTTTTACGGCAACTTCAGCTGGACATTCCAGAACCGCGCGCTGAATGAACGCTTTATCCATTTCCGTCCGCGGCTCGAATCACAGTTAATCCCTACGTGTTCGCCGGGGTCCGGTGCGTTGTCGCTTCCGTTCGAGCCGGAGCCTGCGATGACATTGAGCCTCGGAACAGACCACCAAGTGGCCGATCGTACCCAAGCTATCGGTGACCCGGCCGTTCCGGCGCCCTGCGCTGATCGGCTTGGTTCCAGCGGAACGATATGGGCGGACATGGTGTCGACGCTGCGAGAGCGGCTGGGGCTCGATGGTGCCATCGAGGATGATGCGATCGCGCTGAGCCTGATGGAAATCGATCGTTTCTCCGACCCGCAATCCCGATGGCAGGCGGCGAACGATTCGACACTCGGTCTCTGGCTTTCGCTCAAGGGCTGTGACGTGCAGCGCGCCCTGGCGCCGATCATCACGAAAGGCGAGTGCGTCGGCTGAGACGCCACCCGACCGAGCAGGGCCGACCGAACCGGGTCGACTGAACAAGGATCGCCGAAGACGATGTCCACGACCGATAACCCCATGATCAATCCTTCCATCTATCTGATCGCCGACCATCTCGATGCGGTGCTGGCCCATGGCGAGGACCTGATGGCGCTGGGTGTGCCGGTGGACGAGGCGCCAGACAGCAAGGACATGGTCCACGTCCAGCGGCGACTCGCCGGGCAGCGCGAGTTCCTGGAAGCAATCCGCTCGATCGAGACGCGGCTGGTGACGCGGGTCATTCGCGCCCGCGAGCACGCCGAGCAGGTCCGGCGTGTCGACAACCGCTTCAAGAGCATCACCGATCTGTTCGTCGGGGGCACCCATGTCGTCGCGGATGCTTCCGCGGATCTCGCCGACAGCACCGGGCTCGACTTCAACACCGGCCGCGACAGCATGGCCTATCTGCGCAGCCGCGGCATGCTTCCGGCCGACGCTCTGACCCTGCCGCGTCTTCACGATCTGAAGATCACCGAGACGTTCCAGCTCTGTGGCTCGATAGAGATCGGCGCTCTGCTCGATCTCGCCGCCGCCTACCTCGATGAGCTCGAGCTGCACTACGAGTTGTATGGAGATGCCCCGGTCGCCAAGCCCGTGACCGGCGCTGCCGCCGAGACCGGCAAATCAGGCGCCGTCACGGTTTCCTGATCATCGGATTGCTCAGTGACCGGCGGCCTGTCTCTTCGCGGTGACGGCGCGCTTGGCAGCTACGGCTCGCAGCATCGCCATCCGCCTCTGTTTGACCGGCAATAGGACGACCTTCGCTCCCCGTCTGCCGCGGGCGGCCTGTCCGTACGCGGGGATGACGACAACCCGTCCCGCCGACGTTGTAGCGCCGGAGGCGGCATTCCTCTCGATCGATCGGAATGTCACCGGTGGCCCCTTCCCCTGGGATTCCGGCATCACCCGCCATGCGCTGTAAGCCTCGGCCAAGCTCGGGTACGCGCCGAGATAGCCAGGGACCGGATCATAGACGCGGCCGGCGACGTACGCGGCCTCCTCCGGCATCGGCGCCGTCAGCACCATCACCTCGACGCGGCCGACACCGCGGGCGGCCAGACCGAGCTTCTCGGCCGCTCCACGAGACAGATCGAGCATGCGATCGGTGTAATAGGGCCCTGCATTGTTGACCCTGACCACGGCCGCTCCCCCGCTCTCCGGCTCCCAGACCAGCAGGCGCGTACCATCGGGATAGACGGGGCTCGCCGCAGAGTCGTCGCTGTCGGCGCGGAACACCTCCCCCGAGGACGTGTACAGACTGGGGTTGAAGGGATCTCGCCAGGGTACGTCGTAGTGGGACGCCACGACAATGCTGCCGGTGCCGACCCGGGCAGCGGTTTCTTCCAGGGTCAGCACGCGATGGCAGATGCCGAGATAGCAATACGTTGTTCCGGGTGTCTTGGCCGCGGCCGGGATCTGGCCGGCGATGCCGAGCAGCAAGGCCAGGGCCGCAGCCGCGCCTGACTGCCGAGACGTTCTGGACAAGCCTTGCTCCCTGTCTACAAGGGCAGCAGCCCCGTCCTCAATACACCCCGTCGAGAACGCGGGGCACCCAGCGCGGTTCCTGTTCCTCCTCGCTTTCTACCATGACGGGTTGGCGCTTCACTGCAGGTGCCTTTGCCGGCTGGTTAACAGGGGCAGCGGCACCGCGCTGACTACCGGGGCGCGGCACCGGCTGGATCGCCATCGCCAGACGCGTCGGCGCCGGCTTACCGGACTTGCCCACCTGCGGGGGCGCCGGCTTACGTGCCGCGCGCCTCTCCACCACCCGCGCAACCCCGAGCCTGAGCCGCGTCTGCACGGGCTCGGCGACGACGGGAGCGAGTGCTGCGGCAGCCAGCACCTTCCACGGGGCCGCCGGCGGGGTCGCCTCCGCGACGAGCATCGCCGCCGGCACCACCTCGAACTCGGCGACCGGCATCTGCGTCGCCTCATACGTGTATTGGCCGATCTCGGGCGGCGGCAGCACCGAGCCTGCACTCACCAGCATCACCGGCGCATCCCAGGTCGCGGCCGCCACCATGACGGGGGCGCTGTCCCTGCCGCCTAGCGCGATACGGGCCTCCGTGAACGCCGCATCGATGCTGGCGAAGCCCCCGAGATAGCCCGGCAGCGGGGGATAGACCCGGCCGCGGCGATAGGTGGCCTCGGCACGGGTCGGGGCCTCCAGGACGCGCACCTGCACGGTCGCGACGCCGCTGTGGGCGAAGCCCAGCTTCTCGGCCGCCCCGCGCGACAGATCGATCAGCCGCCGGCCCCAGTAGGGCCCGGCGTTGTTGATGCGGATGATAGCCGCCCTCTTGGTGGTGGGGCTCCAGACCATGACCTTGGTGCCGTCGGGCAGCACCGGGCTGGCGGCATTGTCGGGGCGCATCGCGTTGAAGTACTCGCCCGACGAGGTGACGTTGCGTGGATTGAACCGGTCGCGCTTGGCGTCGTCGTAGAACGAGGCCTGGACCGTCTCGGTCTTGCCGACGAGGGCCTGGGTCTCGGCGATGGTCTTGACCCGGTGACAGACGCCCAGGAAGCAATACTTGGAGCCCGGCGTCTTGGCGCCGGCATCGCCTGCCGGAAGCATCATCGCTGCGGCGAGACCCACCCCGATCGCCCCCAAGGCGGCCCTGCGCGACGTACGCGCCCCCGAGCGCACTGGCGATCGAAGGCCGCGACGGCCGATAGTGAACGCATGCATGATTGAAGCCCTTGCTGCCGCATGACACTGCACAGCCGAGCCGCCCCGTCCGCCTGCGCGCCGGGAAACAACCAACTTCGTTAACCAATGGCGAGTCCGGATTAACTTTTATGGTTAACACGGCTTCGAGCCCAAGTCGGACTCGGCGCCCGCCTTTATGTCATGCCTGCGAGCTTCGCCCGGAGCCCGGCCTCCGCCTCCGCCAGGCGCGCCGGATCGGTCGAGCGCAGCACGAGCTGCGTCGTCGGCTTGTTGTCGCGCATGATCGGATAGCTGCCCATCGGCACGTCCGGGAACAGCTTCTGGTGCGCCCCGAACATGTCGGCGACGACGCCCTCGGGCAGGCCGCAGTCGATGGTGACCGAGCTCATCTTCTTGCCGGTCTTCAGATACTGCGTGGCGTCGTCGAGCATCACCTGCATGACGCTCGGAATGCCGGCCATCGTGATCACGTTGCCGATCATGAAGCCCGGCGCCACCGACACGGAGTTGCGGATCAGCATGCCGCCCTCGGGCACCCGCGCCATCCGCATCCGCGCAGGCGTCGCCTCCACGCCGCGCTTCTTCCAGTTCTCCTCGAGCATCGCCACTGCCTCGGGGTGGTGGCCGATGGGCACGCCCATCGCCTTGGCCACGCAATCGGCCGTGATGTCGTCGTGGGTCGGCCCGATGCCGCCGGTGGTGAACAGATAGTCCCAGCGCTTCCTCAGGGCGTTGATCGCGGCGACGATGTCGTCCTCGTCGTCGGCGACGACGCGGACCTCCTTCAGCTGGATGCCGATCGCCGTCATGTGATCGGCGATGTAGCCGATGTTCTTGTCCTTGGTGCGCCCCGACAGGATCTCGTCGCCGATCACCAGAACGGCCGCGGTGACGACGTCCTTTTGTCCAGATGTCTCGGCCATGCCCACCACTCCCTGCGCTTGTCCCGATGCTGCCTCACCGCTTACCCCATCGCCGCGCCGCCGAACAGAGGCATCGCTTCTCATTCACGCGCACGGCCATCGTCCGGCGTCCACCCATCTCGGCGGACGCATCAAGCGGGGTCGGGCGCCGGGGGCGGCCTGACATTTCATTTGTAGGGCCGTCTCCGGCGCCCGTTCGACCGGCGATTTTGGGACGGGATCGCACTCGGCGCTGCCCTTGGGACAGTCAGGGGACGGTTGACCCGTCCGCCCCACCACCTGCGTCCAGCAGCCTCGGCTGGCCACGCCATTGCTGACGATCCTGCCGCGGCCAGCGATCCCGACCTCCGTGGCCAACAACGTCCGTCCGACGTTGCCTAGACCCCGGCGCCGTATCCCTCCCGCGTGCTCCGACGGATCGATCACGCCCCGCATCGGAAAGGACGCCAG
>CAMDBL010000221.1 GCA_945889015.1 Devosia equisanguinis | reverse complement strand
CAGCGACCGCGATGCAGTACTCGCGGCCGGAGAGGAAGGCTTCGATCAGCACATGGTTCTGAGTTGTGGCAAACACTTCACTCGCCCGCTCGGCGAGACCACTGGCGTTCTCGACGTAGTGCACGTGAAGCGAGGCGCGCCCCGTGATCGGCTTCACGATAAAACCGCCGTCCCAGCCCCGGAACGCCTGCGCGAACTTGCGATCGCGGGTCGGATCGGCCGGGGACGTCGAGGGATGCCACACCACGAACGGAGCAGTCGGAATGCCGATCGCCATCAACTGCCGCTTGAAGAAAAACTTGTTGTCGAGCGAAGCCGCCGTCAGCGGATCGTGACCGATGTAGGGAATGCCGAGCATCTCGAGCAGCGACGGGGCATGCGAGATCGCGCTATGACCCTGGACGCCGCCCGTATTCAACCACGCCATGTGAACCCGCTCGGCCTCCAGACGGCTCGCCAGGCGCATGTCGTCGGGCAGCACCACCACGTTCTGGCAGCCGATGCGTCCAAGGCTCGCCGCGATGTCGCGCGCGACACTCTCGTAGCTCTTCCACGAGCGTTGGTTGTGGCTCTTGCGGATCACCGCGCCATCGACGCCCTTGTCGCCACCGTAGATCACGGCCATCCGAACTTGGGACAGAAGCTGGCGCACCAGCAATTCGACATGCGGACAGTCCGTCGTGCGGTCGACAGGCTTGGGACGACCGACGAGGACAGGCTTGCCGCTGGGATTGGGAGTCATTACGCAAAACTCATGATGGTGGCGAACGTCACCGAAAATAGGCAAGACACCTTAATTCAAAATCACCTGAACCAGATTCGAGGCGATACGGAACAAACATGGTAAACGGATCGCGAACTCCCGCTTCGCTCTAACGCCACAGTCCGGGATCGCGGCGACACCCCGTTCGATCCTCACGCAAACCTCCAATGTTTTTAGTATCTTCTTCATCCCCACAGAGAGGGAGCGGCTCGCCGATCACTCAATTCATTTACGCCCGTCCAATTCCAGAGCACACATCCGGCTCGCGCCGCGTTTTCCACCAATTCGCAGTTTTTCGTGCGCCGGACCGAAATCATTAACGGCTTGAACACACGAGGGGTTTATTGATGTCGTTCAGCCCACCGTTTTCATGACCAGAGGCAAGGGATGTCAAGTCAGGCCGCGGCAGCCCGTACGACCGGCAGGCGTCTGCTGGTGGTGGATGACGATCCGTTCTATCGCGAGATCGCCAGCGCGACGCTGGAGGCCGAGGGCTATCACATCCGCACCTCCTCCGACGGCGTCGAGGCGCTGGAGCGATTGTCCCGCGTCCCGCTCGATCTCGCGGTCGTCGACTTGACGATGCCACGCATGTGCGGCCTGGAGCTGATCGCCAAGGTGCGCGAGGACAGCCTCAATCGCCATGTCCCCATCGTCGTCGTCACCGGCAGCGACGATACCGAGACCATCGAGCAGGCCTTCGCCGCCGGCGCCACCTCGTTTGTGGCCAAGCCGATCAACTGGCCCTTGTTCGCCCAGCATGTGAACTACGTCTATCGCGCCGCGCAGACCGAGGCGGAGCTGCGCCATACCATGCGCACCTCGCAGTTCCTTGGTGAGCTGAAGGACAAGCTGCTGACTGTTCTGGTGTCTGAGTTCCAGGCGCCGCTGCGCATCGCCCACAGCGTGACCGACGTACTGCGCCGTGAGTCGCACGGTCCCCTCGGCCAGCCCACTTACAAGGAATGCGCCGAGGATCTGCACAAGGCGTTGCAGAAAATCACGGCGACGCAACTGAAGATGATGGATGCCGGGCGTGTCCTGACCCACAGTCTTCTCATCCGCGAGGAGCAGGTGCCGTTGCGCGACCTCGTCATGGAAACGGTCGAGGCCGTTCTCGACAAGGCCGATCGACGCGCCATCAAGATCGACACCGCCGTGACCCTTCCCGGCGACCCGCGAATGCGCTGCGACTGCTCGTTGCTCGGCCAGGCTTTCCGCCTGATCCTGGATGGAGCGATCCAGTTCGCGCCGCCGAAATCGAGGGTCAAGGTCGAGGCCTACATCGAGGCGAGCGGCCTCGTGTTCCAGGTGACCGACCGCGGCCCCGAGCTGTCGGACGCCGTCATTCGCGAGATCCTGGAGTCTCCGCCCGGCGGTTTGCCCGATCGCACACTGTCCTCGCTCAGCCGCAATGCGGGCCTCACCATCAGCCGCGCGCTCGCCGAAGCCCATCAAGGACGGCTGCACCTCGCCTCGGACAGCGCCGATGGCAACCGGACGCGACTGACGATGCCGCTGGAGCGGATCGCCCGGCCGTCCGCACCCGCCTCCCAGCGCTTCGGATCGGCGCCCGACCAGGTCGAGCGCCGCGGCACCTCGCGCGGGGCACCGGCGACCAGAGCACTGGCCGGGGCAAACTGACAGCCCGGCCTAATCGTGTCATCCGCGCTCCTGACTGCGGTCGGTGGGCATCACGATCTGCGTCTGCGTGACCATCGCGCTGAGCCGTCCGTGCGCCCCCGTGATCCGCGTTTGCCAGACCATCGTCTTGCGGCCGATGTGCAGCGGCAGAGCCTCCGCCGTCAGCGTTTCGCCGATCTTGCCGGGCAGGAAGAAGTTGGTCTTGCTCTCGATCGTCGCGGTGGTCGCGCCCTTCGGCAAGTTGACGACCGCCCCGATCGCGCCGACATGATCGGCGAAGGCCATGAACGCGCCGCCGTGCAGCACGCCGTTGCCGTTGCCCATGTCCGGCCGCACCACCATCCGGCCGACGACCCGCGTGGTCTCGACCAGCACGAACTCGACGCCGAGCAACTTCATCATCGGCGGCATGTGCGCATTGAATTTCGCGGTGAGATCGCTCATCGGCGGCTTCTCTCTCAGCAGAGCGGCGAGAACGGCGCGGGAAGGAAAATGTCCGACTGCTGCGAGACGATGTAGCGCGGACCGTTCTTGGGCGGCCATACCCCCATCTCGATCACCTTGCGTCGCGTCTCCATGCGCTGCTCCACGGACGCGTACGGCCAGATGTGGATCAGGCCGGTGGCTGGGCCATCCGTCGTCCACAACAATGCCAGCGGCTTCGTCACCGCCGATCGCCCGGGCAGCGCGTCCGCCCACGACTGCAGGCCGGCGGCATAGTCGTGCGGCTCCATGACGTAGGTCCGCACCTCGTAGATCGGGCCGCGCTTGCCCGGGACGATCTCCGGCACCCCCGCCATCTGCGGGGCGCACCTCATGGTGATGCCGGTGACGTCGTCGGGTGCGCCGAACCGCTCGCCCGCCATCAGCCAGTCGCGACGATCGGCATGCAGTGCATCGAGGCTGTCATAGGCGTGCATCAGCAGGATCTGGTTGATGTCGCCGATGTCGGCATGCCAGCACGCCAACAGGCTGCCGCGCGATTTCGTGCGGCCATGCCAGGCCTCGATGCCCTTGAAGGCGCGTGCCGGCGCGCCCGCGCGCGTCTTGAGAATGGTGATGTTGTAGATCATGCCCGAGCGTCCCCCGTGGTCGATGGCTTTGGCGGAAGACTACCGGGGCGCGGTCGCCGCGTACACCCTCGCGGCCCCCGCGAAACGCCCCCGCATGACGATTTGACGACGTTTCATCCCCTGCGTACCTTGTCCGTGGGCTCGGCTCGCGCCTGCTATGCGTTTGTGTATGAGACTGGAATGGCTGATTTTTTCAACCTCGATCCGTCGCCTGCGCAGCAGATCCGGAGCCGCGTTCTCAACATCGCCGACATGCTGGCCCTCGGCGAATATCACCCGGCCGCCGTCCAGCGCGAGTATCAGTGGGAGCCCGAGCAGGGCGAGATGCTGCTCAACGATCTCGTGCGTACATTCGAGAGCGGACCGGCGCCGGAGACCGGCGAGGCCAACGACGACGCCCCCGCGCCAGCCACCCCCGCCGGCGATGCCGCGGACGATGCCACGAGCGCAGCGCTGCCGCCGACCGTCAGTATCGAAACGTTGGAATCCCGGGTCTATTATCTCGGCTCGATCGTCGTCCAACAGCCCGCGCCGGGTATCTATCACCTGTTCGACGGCTTGCAGCGTGTCACCACGCTGACGATCCTGCTCGCCATTCTTCGGGACCTTTCGACCGAGCCCGCACTGGCCGCCGAGATCGATCGGGCCATCGTGCTGAACGAGGACGGCCGCAGACGGATCTACCGCCACAACCTGCGCTCTACGCAACGCATGCTGAAGGAGGAGGTCCAGCCACGTGGCGAGGCCGCGCGCGTGCGCCGGCAGCGCCGCAATCTCAGTCCCTCCGATCAACTGATCCGCGCCACCGCCTCGACGTTCCTGCGGCGCATCAAAGGCTGGAAGCCCGAGCGCCGCGAGCTTTTCGCGCGCTGGCTTCTGCGCGACGTCAAGATCGGCCAGACCGAGGTCTGCAGCGCGCGGATGGGCCGGCAGATCTTCGTGTCGACCAACCTCTACGGCGTGCGGCTCAACAAGGTGGACCTGTTCAAGGGCCAGCTGATGGACCTCGCCCCCGACGATGCGGCGGCGCAGGAGGTCTCGCAGCGCTGGACACGGCTGCAGCACCTGCTCGGGGACGATCTCGAGGGCTTCCTGGTCGCGGTCGATTTTCTCGCACGCCGGGAATCGCAGGGGCCGGAAAGCCTGACCCAGCTCGCCGCGCACATCGAGCAGACGACCAACCCCGACTCGATCGGCACCTGGATCGGCTACCTCGAAGGCATGGCCGGCGCCTGGCGGGAGCTCCACGACAGGATGAAGGCTCCCGGCGCCCGCGCGGTGGACGTCGCCATCTGGAAGCTGCGCTTCTTCCCGTGGGGTGAATGGAAGCCGCTGGCGCTGCTCTGGTATCGCCAGTACATGGTCCGCCGCGACGAGGGCGGCATGGTCCCGCCGCAGACGTGGCACACGTTCGTGCGCCGGTTCACCGCCCTGCACGGACGCTGTCTCGGCATGACGCTCGCCGGCTAATCCGCCGACGACCGCGCCCGCATCATCGCCAAGGCCCTGGCGCAAGCCAGCAGCGGCCGTGATCCGCTGGCGCTGGCGTTGACCTTCGACCGCGGCGCCTACAATAAAATGGTGCGTGTCCTGACGGCACCGCTGCACGATCCGGTGATCCGCCGCTGCATCGTACGCTGGACCGAGGCCTCGTTCTGGAGCGAGCCACCGGGCTACATCGGCCGTGCCACCGTCGAGCACGTGCTGCCGCAGAACCCGCCAGCGGGCTCCGACTGGGCTCTCGAGTTTCCCGACGACGACGACCGTTTCCAATACACGCACGCGCTCGGGAACCTCGTGCCGCTCGATGGCGAGCGGCAAGCGGCCGCGGGCAATCGGCCCTACACCGAGAAACGCGGCGTCTATGCGGACCTGCCGCGCTTCGAGATGCTGGCGGCACTGGCGTCCGAGCCGGTCTGGACCCGCGACATCATCAAGCGGCGGAAGAAAGCCCTGATCCGGCACATCTTCGAGGTGCTCGACCTTCCGATCGTCGAGCGGCGTTGAGCTTGCGGGCCCCCATCACCTCAGCCCCGCCAGGAATGGCTTGATGCGGTCGTAGAGCCCATCGCGGACCAGCGTGTTGTGATCGCTGCCCGAGAAGCGCTCGAACACTTTCGGGGCCCGAGCCAGCGCATAGAGCCGCTCGCCGTGCGCGAACGGGATGACGCGGTCGCGGTCGCCGTGAGCGATCAGCACCGGCACCTTCACCTTGCCGATCAGGTCGCGCGAGCGGAACTGATCGACCATCAACAGGCGCACCGGCAGCCACGGAAACCGCTCGGCCGCGATATCGACCGCCGCCGTGAACGGCGACTCGAGGATCACGGCGGCGGCCTCGACCTCGGCGGCGAGGCCGACGGCGACGCCCGATCCCAGCGAATGGCCGTGGATGACGATCGCGTGGGCAGCATGGCGCTGGCGCAGCCAGTCGTAGGCGGCGCGGGCGTCGAGCGCGATGCCGGTCTCGGTCGGCGTGCCGGTCGATCCCGCATAGCCACGATACGAGATGGCGAGCACACCGAGCCCCGCCTCGCGCAGACGGCGCCAGCGGTTGGTCTGAACCGCGAGCCGTCCACCCTGCCCGTGCAGGAACAGGACGACGCGCTGGCCGGAGGGAGGCGGGGCATACCAGCCGGCGAGCCGCTCCCCGTCGGGGGTGGCGATGGTGACGGCCTGGCTGTCGGGAATGACCGGCCCCATCGATACCGCCGCGACGGCGCCGCCGCCTCCGGCATCCGTCCGGTAGAGCATCTGCCGCTGCTTGACGCCGATCGTGATGCACACGCCGAGATAGGCGATCCCGGGAAGTCCGACGAACAGCCAGAGCAGGGCACGCCGCGCCGTGAAGCGGCGCTTGCGCGGAGGGGACGGCATTGGAGCAGCCAAGGTCATGGCAACCACGCTGCCACGATCGTCAGGCGAATAAAATGGCGAACCCGATCAACGCCATCACAAGTGGCTGAGGTGCGGCCGGACGCGTCCCAAGCCCTACCGCGGAGCGTCGAGCGGAAAAAAGTAATCCCCGCGTCCTCCGCGGGCCTCACACTCCACCCATCCCGCCCCACGAAGGGGTGCGCTCGCGAGGCGTCTCGAATGTGCGGGGTGGGCTGCAGAGCCGGGTGCTTGGACGGAACGCGCGTCCGACCATCCGGGGCTCGCCTGGCCGACTGCGGTGCAAACCCGCAGACCGGGGAACCCGGTGAAACGCCCAGGGTAGGCCACAAATCCTGCGCCGGGGCGGGCTCGCACCGCTCTTGTCTTCACTTCCCCCGCGGCGCGACGCCGCCCCGGCACCCTTCACTTTCCACTCCAGCACGGTCTCGAGGAAAAACTTGTATGGGCACCCAAGAAAATATCGAGCAGAGGCGGTGGGCTCTGACGCGCCGGATGTATCGCCGCCAGCGGCGCAAGGACGACGCCGACGCCCGCGATGTCGTGCTGCGCGAGCGTGACCAGAAGGCACGCCTCAACGCTCGGGGTTACCGTCCCTCGAAGCTCGTGCGCGAACTCGCCGAGCTGCGTCGTGCACTTGGCCAACAATCATAAGCTTGAAGCGCAGCAGAGCGCGGGTGTCCGACCAGTGGGCGGACACCTCGGCCTCAGTGCGCCGCCACCGACTTCGCGATCTCCTCGGTCATTTTCTTGGCGTCGCCGAGCACCATCACGGTGTTGTCGCGATAGAACACCGGGTTGTCGATGCCGGCATAGCCGGATGCGAGCGAGCGCTTGTTGAACAGCACCGTGCCGGCCTTCCACACCTGCAGCACGGGCATGCCGTAGATCGGAGAGGACTTGTCATCCTCGGCCGCCGGATTGACGACGTCGTTGGCGCCGATGACGTAGACCGCGTCGGCCTGGCTGAACTCGGAGTTGATGTCCTCGAGCTCGAACACCTCGTCGTAGGGCACGTTGGCCTCGGCCAGCAGCACGTTCATGTGGCCGGGCATGCGGCCGGCGACCGGGTGGATCGCATACTTCACCTCGACGCCGGCCTTCTTCAGATTGTCGGCCATCTCGCGAAGTGCGTGCTGCGCCTGGGCCACCGCCATGCCGTAGCCCGGCACGATGATCACCTTCGAGGAGTTCTTGAGAATATAGGCTGCATCCTCGGCGCCGCCGATCTTCACCGGCTTCTGCTCGCCGCCGCCCGCGCCCGCCGGCCCCGCCGTCTCACCGCCGAACCCGCCTGCGATCACCGAGATGAACGAGCGGTTCATGCCCTTGCACATGATGTACGACAGGATCGCACCCGACGAGCCAACCAGCGCACCAGTGATGATCAGCGCCACGTTTTCCAGCGTGAAACCGAGCGCGGCCGC
>CAMDBL010000220.1 GCA_945889015.1 Devosia equisanguinis | reverse complement strand
CTCCGGGCTCACCTGCGAGGACCGCGACACCGTGAGATAGGGCAGCGCACGGGCGATCTCGTTCTCCAGCATGATCTCGTGCGCGGGATTGGCGTAGGCGTGCAGCAGCGAGATCGCGACGGTCGCGATGTCGAGCCGCGCCAGTCTCTCGATCACGGCGCGGCACGCCTTCTCGTCGAGCGCGACCTCCGCCACGCCCCGCGCGGTCATCCGCTCGCTCACGCCGAGGCGGCGGTCGCGCGGGATCAGGACCGGTGGCGGCTGCGGCCAGACCGAATAGACGTCCTTGCGATTGTGCCGGCCGATCTCCAGGACGTCCTCGAACCCCGCCGTCGTCACCAGCGCGCCGGCCGGCAGCTTGCGCTCCAGCACGGCGTTGGTGGCGATCGTGGTGCCGTGCAGGACATAGCCGACATCGTCGAGCGTGAAGCCGTAGCGCACGGCCGCGCACTTGATGCCCTCGACCAGACCGATCGAGGGATCCTCCGGCGTGGTCGGCACCTTGTGCGAGACGCTGCGGCCGGCACGGCCATCGAGGATCTGCAGATCCGTGAATGTGCCGCCGATATCGACGGCAACGCGGATCGGCTTCTGCAGGTCAGTCATGCCATGTCATCCGCGCATCAGCTCCGGCAGCCAGGTGGCGAGGGCAGGGAAATGGATCATCAGCAGAGCGAACACGATCATGATGGTCGCATACGGCAGCGCGCCGCGGATGACGTCGGTCACCGGCCCTGGATCGGTCCGGATACCCTGCACCAAGAAAAGGTTCATGCCGACCGGCGGTGTGATGAGGCCGAGTTCGCACATCAGCACGATGAAGACACCGAACCAGATCGGGTCGACGCCGACCGAGCTGATCACCGGAAACGCCAGCGGGATCGTCGCCACCATCATCGACAGCGTGTCCATGAACATGCCGAGGATCAGGTAGAACACGATCAGCGACATCAGCAGTTGCACGCGGCCAAGGCCGAAGCCCGTCACCCACTTCGTCAGCGCCTCGCCGATACCGCTGAGCGACAGCGCGAGGTTCAACACGAAGGCGGCGAGTACGATCAGCAGGATCATCCCGGTCGTGCGGGCGCTCGACACGAAGCAGGTCTCGAGCAGGGACCAACTCAGCTTGCCCTGCGCCACGATGAAGATCATGGCCACGACGAGCCCCAGCGCCGCGCTCTCGGTCGCGGTCGCGATCCCCAGGTAGAGCGTGCCCATCACCACGCCGAAGACGGCGACCGGCTCCAGCAGATAGCGCAGCAGCCGCACCCGCTCGGCCCGCGGCACCTCGACGACGGACACTTTCTCCGCGCGCAGCGTATGGCTGACGACGATCCAGGTCATGAACATGCCGGCGAGCATCAGCCCGGGAATGATGCCGGCGATGAAAAGCTTACCGACGGAGGTGTTGGTCATCGAGCCGTAGATGATGAAGTTGATCGACGGCGGGATCATGATGCCGAGCGTGCCGCCGGCGGCGAGGCTGCCGAGTGAATCCGACATCGGATAGCCGTTCTTGCGCAGCGACGGTAGCGCCACTGTGCCTATCGTCGCGGCCGTGGCGACCGAGGAACCTGACGTCGCCGCGAACAGAGCGCAGCAGCCGATGTTGGTGTGCAGGAGCCCGCCGGGTAGCCGGCCGAGCCAAGCGGCGAACACCGTGTACATCCGGTCGGCCATGCCCGATCGCAGCAGCAGCTCGCCCAGCAGCACGAACAGCGGAACGGCCGTCATCGTGTTCTCGCTCATCACGCCCCAGGCGATCGACGCCGAGGAGGTGAAGAACGCGGTGCCGAACGCCATCACGCCGGCGGTCAGCCCGAGCAGCAGCATCACCGCCGCGATCGGCATGCCGACCAACATCAGCGCGACCATGAGGCAGAAGCCGGTGAGGCCGACGGCGACCTGGCTCATGAGCGGCCGCTCCCTTTCGTCTCGACGGTCTCGCCGGGCGCCGCGACGCCGCGCGCCTTGATATCGGCCAGCTCCTCCGCGAGCTCGTCCTTGGTGCCGCGTGGACCATAGCGGCGATCAATCTCGTCGAAGCGGCCTTGCAGCGCGAGCCGCAGCAGTCCCGCGGTCTCGACCAGCGCGACGAGGCAGAACACGCCGAGCGAAGCCAGCCACAACGTCTGCGGATACTTGAGCGGTGTCGCCCACGGCGTCTGGGCCGTAGCATTGAAAGCGATGGTGTCGCGCAACGAATAGCCCGCCATCACGAAGATCGCGACGGCGCAGGCCGCGAGCGCCGGCGTCGCCAGCAGGTTGAGCAGGATGCGCAGGGCGCGCGGCAGGCGATCATGCACGATGTCGATGCGGATGTGCGCCCGCCCGCACAGCGTCACCGCGAAGGCCATCGCCGCCCCGACGGAAAGGATGTACCCGCCGAGCTCGTCCACACCTTGCAGCGACCGGTTGAAGACCTTGCGGGAAATGGTCTCGACGGCGACGGCGAACGCCAGCGTCAAGAAGCCGATGCCGAACAGGCTCGCGGCGATGCGCTCGATCTGCTTCATGCGCGAGCCTTTCCCGGGCAGTGGTCACGGCCGGCGGACCGGCGGCGGCTCCGATCGCGAGCCACCGCCGGACAGCACGATGCTACTTCATGCCGATGATCGGACCGACCGCTTTCTTCCAGCCCTCGGAGCAGCCGGGATTGACCTTGTCACAGGCTTCGGCCCAGGCCGGGAACGAGATGTCCTTCACCGCACCTTTCACGGTCTCGACGTCCTCCGGCTTCACCGGCACCGTCACCAGCTTGTACTTCTTGCCGGTGGTGCAGGGATCCTGGCCGGCGTTGCAACGCATGCCGTCGTCCCACAGCTCCTTCGAGTAGGACCAGATGTCCTCGGTCAGCTTCTCGATGGCGCCTTTCAGCTTCGCTTGCTGGTCGGGCTTCAGCTTGCCCCACGCCGACAGCGTGATCGCATAGCCCTGGACGGCGACCTGCAGCGCCAGCGGATAGACGTGGGTCGCGCTCTCGGGCCATCCCGCGGAATTGGCCGAGCTCGGCCCGGTGACCGCGCAGTCGATGGTGCCGAGCGACAGCCCCTGGGAGACCTCGCCGAACGCCATCGTCACCGGCGTCGCGCCGACCTTCTCCATCATCTTGGCCATGACGCCGTCGAGGATACGGACCTTCTTGCCCTTGAGATCTGAGAGCCCGGAGATCGCGGGCTTGCAGAAGATCAGCTGCGGGCCGAACGGCCACACGCCCAGCAGCTTCATGTTGAATTGCTTCTCGAGCCGTTCGCCGACCACGCCCTGGTAGGCCGCGACGACCTTCTTGGCGGTGTCGTAGTTGGTGTTCAGCCCGACGAGGTCGAGCCCGAGGATGGTCGGCTCGTCGCGCGAGACCTGGCCCAGCCGCAGGCCGATCAGATCGAACAGACCCGACTTGCCGACGCGGAGCTGCTCGAATTCCTTGATGCCGGTCTGATCGAGCACCTTGTAGTCGGCTTCGATCCCGGTGGTCTCCTTCAGCTTCTCGAAGAACGGCTGCTCGCGGTTCTTCTGGATATTGCCGGTGGCGAGCGGCATGCCCATGACCTTGAGCTTGGGAGCGTCCTGAGCGCCGGCCGGCGCCATCGACGCCATGGCCGTCAGCGCCAGCATGGCCGTCAGCGTCCGAGCCCTACCGATGAGTGCAGTCTGCATCGCTTCTCTCCTCCTTGTCGGGCTCGGAGCCGCAGCTCCGGACGGTGCCCACGAAAAATGCAGGGTGACGCGCCAAGGCCGCGCCTGTCCAGACCAAAGAGGCGGCAGAGTCTGCCTCTTTGCCCGGCATCGACCGGATTTGCCTCACACGTCGAACATCCGCCCCCATTTCCGGAAGGGCTTCTTGTCGGCGCCGATGCGCTCCAGCGCGGCCCAGAGCGTGACGGTGACGGAGTCGAGCAGCGGGATGCCGAGATCCGACTCGAGCTCGGCACAGGGCACGGCCCCGCGCATGTTGGTGCACAAGATCACGGCACAGTCGGCGCCGGCCGCCGCCACTTCGCGCACGTCTTTGGCGATCTGCGCCTCGGTGACCGTCGAGAACGAGAAGTTGTCGGCGAGCCCCGCGTGACGTTCGGCCGGAAATTTGTAGCCGGCCTTCGTCCAGTTGCCCATGATCCGCGACTGCACGTCGTCCGTGTACGGTGATACGAGGCCGATTTTCGAGAGCTTCAGCCGCTCGAACAGCGTGCGATAGCCGAGCACGCAGGTCGCGGCGCTGACGCCCGTCGCCTGCTCGATCTGGCTGACGAGGCGCTCGTCGCTCTCGAAGCCGAGCCAGCTCGCCGAGGTGCCGTTCCAGGCGATCACGTCGCACTTGGCATGCGCGAGCAATTCGGCCGCGGCCAGGATCGGCTCCACCGTGAACTGCCCGAGCGCCTGCTGGCTGAGCGCGATCTCCGTCACCTTGAAGCGCGAGAAATGGACAGAGACACCCGGCACGCCGCGCACCATCTCGAAGGTGATCGGCTCCAGCACGATGTTGGAGGAGGGAGTCAGCATTCCGATGCGGGCCATGGCGTTTCCTTGGTCGTTCGTGGTGGGGCGGGCGGGCCGAGCGGCACGCCGGTGATGTCTATGCGATCAGCGGCGGCGGCCGGTAGGAGAAACCGCACGCCGCTTCGATGTGGCGGGCGATGGCGAGCAGACGGCGATCCGATCCCGGCGCGCCGACGAGCTGGATGCCGAACGGCAGCGCGCCCGCCGTCCAGGCCGGGAGCGTCACCACCGGACAGCCGGCCAGCGACACGATGAACGTGACGGCGAGATAGTCGATCACGCTCGCCAGCGGCGCCCCGTCGATGGCGGTGACGTCGGGTATGGCGTTCGGCCAGGGCAGCACCGAAGCGGCGGGCGCGATCAATGCATCGTGCCTGCCGAGGAACTCCGTGAACCGCCGATACAGGATGGAGCGCTGCGCCTCCGCCGCCAGATACTCGGCCGCGCCGATCGCCTCCCCCTGGCCGATGGCCCAGCGGACCGTCTCGCTGAGGGCGTTGCCGTGCTCCGCGAGCAGTGCCCCGTAGGCATGACGAATGATCGGCTGGCGGAGCGTCTTGAAGGTGGCGATGCTTCCGGCACAGTCGGGCGCGGCGTCAGTGACGGTCCCGACCTTCTTCGAGACGACCGCAATCGCGGCCGCCATCGCCTCGCGCACCGCGTTCGACACCGGTGCGACGCCGCCGAAATCGACGGTCGCCGCCAGCCGCGGCGGACCCGGCAGCGGCTCGAAGGCGTCCGCCGTCACACGCAGCGAAGTGGGGTCGCGCGGATCGGGGCCGGCGACCGCGTCCAGGAACAGCTCCAGATCGTCGACCGAGCGGGCGATCACGCCATGACTGGCGAGCGTATCGAACGCGAGCCCGCGCTGCGGCGAGGGGATCAGCCCCGGTGTCGGGCGCAGCGACAACACCCCGCAGAAGCTCGCCGGCGTCCTCACCGAGCCGCCGAAATCCGTGCCGTGGGCGAGCGCCACCAGTCCGGCCGCCACCGCCGCCGCCGACCCACCCGACGACCCGCCCGAGGTCAGCGCGAGATCCCAAGGGTTGCATGTCGCCGCGCGCAGTCCATTCGCGCAGATGGCGCCGAAGCCGAACTCCGGCGTCATCGTCTTGCCGACGATCACCGCGCCCGCGGTCCTGAGCCGGGCCACGACGAGCTCGTCCGTCGCCGGAACATGATCACGGAACAGCACGCTGCCGTAGGTGGTCGACAGTCCCGCCGTATCGGTGAGATCCTTGATCGCAACGGGAACGCCGCACAACTCGCCGTGACGGCGCGGCTGTGCGTCGATGGCCGCGGCCTCGCTCGACGCGGTGTCGGACAGCGCCAGGAAGGCGTTGAGGTGTGGATCGAGTGCTTCGATCCGCGCCCGGGCCTCAGCCAGCGCCGCCGCGGCACTCGCTCGCCCGTCCCACACCGATTGCGCCAGCGCCCGCGCCGAGACGAGCGCGGAAGCCGGGACACCTGACTGCGCGCTCGTCACCACGTCTCGTCTCCCGCGTCCACGGGCGGCACCTGGGCGGCGATCAGAGCCCCCGTCGCCAGCACATGCCGCCGCCAGATTCTGCCGGCCGCCTTGCCGTCGCGACGCGCGAAGGCATCCATCACCGCGACATGCTCGGCGACCGACTGATCCCATCGGCCGGACGCATGCAACGCCTGGTAGCGCATCCGCCGGGCGCGCGCGATCAGCTGCTCGTGCGTGGCGGTGAGAATCTGGTTGCCGGCGCGCGCCACGATGGCACGGTGAATGCGATCGTTGATCTCGAAGTAGTCGTGCCGCCGTCCGCTCGCGTGCCACTCCATCATGCGGACATGCATCGCCTCGAGTTCGAGCAGCTCGCTTGCGGTCATCCGTTTGCAGGCCAGTTCCGCGGCCAGCGCTTCCAGATGCGCAATCACCTCGAACAGGTCGGCGACGCCGGCCGCCGACATCCGCGCCACCCGCGCGCCGCGATTGGGCTGCAGATCGACCAGCCCCTCGCCCGCCAGCACCTTCAAGGCCTCGCGCAGCGGCGTCCGCGATACTCCCAGACGACGGCACATATCCGCCTCGACCAGCCGCGCGCCAGGCTCGAAATCCCCCTCGACGATCAACTCGCGGAGATTTTCCGTTGTCTGATCGTGAAGCGACCCACCGACCACGGCATACGCTTCCGGCCGATCCGGACCGGGCTTCGAGAGCACGCGCTTGCGTGGTTTGCCTGAAATGTGAGCCTCCCGCCCAAATTGCATGCAATTACGATTATGTCACTGATTTTGCAACAAAACTTCGTTATTGCGTATCGCCAGTTTTTGTCTACGCTTTCGAATTGTCAAGCCGCCTCGCACGGCGGCTGGAATAAATGTCTACGGATCATTGCCGGGTTCCAACGGGCTCGGCAGGCGATCATGGGGGCCACTGTGACGACCGGCCAGTCCCTGTTCATCGACCAGGTGACCCATCGCTACGGCGCCTCGACCGCCGTGCAGGATGTCACCATCGACGTCAAGGGCGGCGAGCTCGTCGCGCTGCTCGGCCCCTCGGGCTGCGGCAAGACCACGCTGCTTCGCGCAATCGGCGGCTTCATCAATCAGACCGAGGGTCACATCGTCGTCGGCGGCGAGGCCATCGACCATCTGCCGCCAAACAAGCGAAGTGTCGGCATCGTGTTCCAGAACTACGCGCTGTTCCCGCACATGACCGCCGCGGAAAACGTCTCCTACGGACTGGAGGCGCGGCGCATGCCGAGGGCCGAAGTCAAGGCGCGCGTCGACGAGATGCTGACGCTGGTCAAGCTCGGACACCTCGCGGCGCGATACCCGCGCGAGCTGTCGGGCGGGCAGCAGCAGCGCATCGCGCTCGCCCGCGCGCTCGCGGTCAAACCGTCGATCCTGCTGCTCGACGAACCGTTCGCCGCGCTCGACAAGAACCTGCGGCTCGACATGCAGATCGAGATCAAGCAGATCCAGCGTCTCGCGGGAACGACGACGCTGATCGTCACTCACGATCAGGAGGAGGCGCTGTCGATGGCCGACCGCGTCGCCGTCTTCAATCTCGGCCAGCTCGAGCAGCTCGGCACCCCGACCGAGATCTACGACCGGCCCGCCTCGCTGTTCGTCAACACCTTCGTCGGCACCGCCAACCAGCTCACCGGCAAGCTCCTCGCGGTCGAGGGCAACGCGGCTCGCGTCGCACTCGACCTCGGTGGCGAGCTCGTCGCCCGTGCGCCGATCGAGTATAGCGCGACAATCTGGATGAGAACGGCGCGTCAATCAGGATGAGACGAGGCGGCCGAGCGAAGTGATGATTGACGCTGGCCGCGCCATTGGCAAGCGCTTTGATTGACGTTCCGCGTCAAT
>CAMDBL010000219.1 GCA_945889015.1 Devosia equisanguinis | reverse complement strand
ACGGCCGGGTCCTTCAACCCGGCCGCATGCCGTCGAGCAAATTACTTCTTTGCCGACTCCTTCATCTCCTTGATCTCATAGCGCAGCGGCCACTTGTGGCCGACCTTCTCGGCTTCCTCGAGCGCGAGACGCAGAACCTGCGACGCGGGAATGCCCTTGCCGTCGAGTTCGCTCGCCTTCTCCTGCGGCCAGCCGGCCAGCGACTTCGCCCAATCGGCCTTCACGGCATCCGGAACGGCTTTCACGGTTCCGCCCTGCGCCTTGATGAAGTCGAGCTGCTTGGGATAGTTCTCCTCGTTGACGGTGCCGGTCTTCTTCTCGAATTCCTTGGCGACTTCGAGGATGACGTCCTGCACGTCCTTCGGCAGCTTGGCCCACTTCGCCTTGTTGACGTTCAGCGTGTGCCACGTGATCGCGCCGAAATCGATCAGCGTGTAGTACTTGGCGACCTCGTACCACTTGAGGGTCACGGTGATCGACGGGAAGATGATGAAGCCCTGGAACACGCCCGTCTGCATCGAGGTGTAGCCCTCGACCGCCGACGACTGCACGCCCGTGACGCCCGCATACTCGAGCCACTTCAGATTGAGGCCGGCGCCGGCGATCTTGCGGCCCTTGAGGTCGGCCAGTGTGTTCCAGTCGAAGGTCGTGTTCAGGTTGTAGCCGTTGTCGGCGATGAGGGCGAGTTGCTTCTGAGCGAACTTGTCCTCCATCACCTTGCTCATGTACGGCACCTTGTCGTACACGGCGCGCGCGATCTGACCACTCTTGACGGCGCTCATGGTGCCGAACGGCAGCATGACCTGGAACGCGTGCAGCGGCAGGTTCGACGGCTCGAAGCACATGCAGTAGCCACCGATGTCGATGATGCCGGTCTGCACGCCTTCCAGCGTGTCGGCCGTCTTCACCATGGCGCCGCCGTATCCCTCGACGAACTCGACGGTGTGCTTCGTGCGCTCCTTGACGCGCTTGGTCACTTCCGGTCCGAAGAACGTCGTCATCAGGTTGACGTACGGGGTCGCAGCCGCGTGACCCGACGCCATGCGCAGCTTGATATCCTCGGCCTTGGCCATGCCGGATGCAGCGAGCAGCGCCGCGGTCGCGGTGACGGCCGTCGTGATGGAACGCAGTCGGGATTTGGTGGGTAGCATTCTTCCTCCGCCAGGTGGTCTTGCTTATCGTCCGATAGTCCAGGACTTGCGGTTGTCTGTCAATTGATGAGCGCGCTCGCGACGACCGTTTTCGACGGCCAGGCGGCTGCGATGACTTGACATCCGGATCGATGATTATCGGTTTTCACATGATAAACAACCCTTTTTTGGAGACGATGACGCGCAAGGCGGCGAGCATCGCGACCGGTACCGAGGGAGGCGGCGCGATGAGCGAGGATCAGCAGCGCGCAAGCATTGCGGCACTGCGGCGGCAGCCGCTCCGCGTCCGCCGGCAGCGTCGATGCATGTCCGCGAGATCAGCAACCTGACGCTTTGCAGACCGCCCTGCAGCAACCGGCGGCCAAGCGTAGGTGACGCAACTCTAGCGTCCCAGATTCGGCAGCCACGTCGCCACCGCAGGAAACAGCGCGATCAACACGATGACGATCAGCAAGCATATCCAGTAAGGCACGGCTCCCAGGAAGATGTCGCCCGTGGAAATCGGCTCGTCGGGCTGTGCCAGCTTTACGGTGTAGCCCAGGATGCCGAACGGTGGCGTCAGCAGTCCAGTTTCAATGGAGATGATGCCGAGAATGGCGAAGGCCACTGGATCGAACCCGAGACCCACGGCCACGGGGTGAAAAATCGGAACCGTCAGCACGATGATCGGAATTGAATCGACGATGCAGCCGAGCGCGAACCAGATCGCGACCATCAGCGCGAGCACCTGCCACGGTCCGAGCCCCGACTCCAGGAACAGTGCCGTGAATAGGCCGGTCATACCCGTCATCGACAAGGCACGGGTATAGATCTGGGCGAACACGATCAGCAGCAGCAAGGGAGCGCAGGTGCGTCCGACAGCAAGGATTCCGTCGAGGATACCCTCAGGCGACAGACCGCGCGCCTTGCTGACGAGCAACGCCAGAACGGCGCCCACAGCCCCACCTTCGGTCGGCGTGAAGACACCGCGCCAGATTCCGAAAAGCAGTCCCGCCATCAACCCGATGACGAGCAGGACGCTCAGGCCCGGCGCCGGCGGCAGCTCGCCACCGCCCGGACTGTCATCCGTCAGCCACTCGGGCACGGCCGCCCCGAGAGAGCGCGGCCTTGGCTGCTCACCCACCAGTGCCGGCGATATCCGCGCCGCACACCAGATGTAGACGCAGAACAGGCACGTGACGATGATCCCCGGAACGATGCCGGCCAGGAACAGGTCGCCGATGCTCATTTCCGTGACGACAGCCCAGACGATCATCAGCACGGACGGTGGGATCAGCATGCCGAGGCAGGCGCTGCCGGCAATGCACCCCAGACCGAAGCGAGCATCGTAGCCCTTCGCCTTCATTTCCGGCCAGGCGATGCGCGAGAAAGATGCCGCTGCGGCGATGCTTACCCCGGTGACGAAAGCGAACAGCGCATTGGCGATGACCGTGGTGATCGCCAGCTGCCCTGGCACGCGATGCAGGGCGCGCGTCGCCAGCGCGAACACGTCACGGGCGGCACCGCAACGTGCCAGCAGCTCCCCCATCAGCATGAAGAGCGGGATCACCGCCAGCACGTATTCCCGGATCACCTCGAAGGCCGAAATAGCCACGAAGGTGGCGACGACAGGAAGGTCTTGGTGCAGCAGGTACATTGCCAGCACCGCGACCGACCCGAGCGCAACGGCAACGTGAATGCCGGCAAGCACCAACACCAGCAGCCCGACGATCAGTAAAGTCATTTCGAAGAACTCGAACATGACGTTCGCCCTCGACGCTGGTCCTGGGCCTGCAGGCACGCCGTGCAAGCATCGACCGCCGGTTTCGCGCCGTCCAGTATTATCGATCTGGACGGATAGAATGCGCGACGATGCCGTCGACCGCACCGCACGACGCGACGACGTCATCCGGTGCGGTCTCGTGAAATCGAGCGCTCAGATGACAGTCGACGAACCGGCACGTGCGGCTCATGACAGCGCGCCGGCGCTCCTCAGCCAGTCCATCAGCGCGGTCTCGCTCATCAGCGAGTGCGGCGTGCGAAATTTCTCGGCTGCCGCCCGCTCGTCCTCGCTGGCGAAACCGCGCCGGATATACGAGCCGAGTTCCTGGGCGTGACGCACGAAAATCCGGCCGCGCGGCTGGCGCTCAGCCTCGTAGGCGGCGAGCGCGTCCGGCACCGCGATACCGTGCCCGGGCGAGCCGGCCGCGTCGCCCGACAGACGCCGCGCCAGCGCTTCTGCGTCCTGCGCCGCCTTGACCACGCCGCCGCCCAGATGCGGGCGCGCCACGAACGCGGCATCTCCGACCAGCGCCACCCGTCCCGACACCATCCGCGCCGGCTCCAGATCGTAGATCGGCTGCAGAATCGGCTGGCTGACCAGCGCGTAGGCCTCGCGGAACTGCGGCGGCAGCTGCTCCGCATCCGCCTTCAGCGCGTCGATGTATTTTCGCGAAATCAGCGGCGGCGGAATGCCGAGCGGGTGATAGCGGCCGGTATCGTCGGTAAACAGCCGCTTCAGCTCTTCGGCATCGGTCGGCCGGTACCACAACACGTTCCAGTGGCGGTGCCCCGGCCTCAGATCGTTGTCGGCGCCGGCGACCGGATAGCCGATCACCTGCTCGCCCTCGGGCAGGTGGAACATGAACTTGAGGAAGATCGCCTCGCGCATCGACGGCTCCAGCGCCGCCTCCTCGACGAGGCCCCGCCAAGCGACATAGCCGGCGTAGACCGGCAGCGCCGCGGGCTCGAGCTGACCGCGCACCACCGAGCGGAAGCCGTCGGCGCCGATCAGCACGTCGCCGGTCTCGCTGCTGCCGTCGGCGAACGCGACGGTGACGCCATCGGTGCTCTGAGTGTAGCGGACGAAATCCTTGCCGCCGTGATAGTGCGCGTCGGGAAGCTGTCCACGGAGGATCTGCCACAGCCGGGTCCAGGAGGTGGCCACCTGGCTCCGGTGCATCGTGCCGATGGACCGGCCCGCGGCGTCGACCGTCTCGCGCCACTCGAAATCGACACCGAAATCGGGAGGCACGGCGCCCGCGACGTCGGTGATCGCGCGCATCATCTCGTCATGGGTGGTGATGCCGGCGCCTCGGCCGCTGAGCGGCACGGGAATGCGTTCATAGACGTCGACGCGCCAGCCCCGCTTCAGCAGGTAAAGCGCGGCGAACAACCCGCCCATCGAGCCGCCGATGATGAGCGCCCGGCGCGATTTGGTCGCCATGCGCGAGGCACGGCTGTCGGCTGCCACTTTTTTCCTCCCCAGCTGATCTTGGCGACTGATCTTGATCAGTCGATGATTGACACCGGCGGCCGCCTTAGCGTCAAGCCTTCGCTGGCGTTTCCGGCGCCCGCGCCGCCGCCCGCATGCTGCGCTGCATCGCGCTTTGAGCATCGCCCGGCAGCGTCAAGCATTTTGCACAAACGTGTGGCGGATTGCCCAACGCTTGTGTTACCTTTACGCCGCGCTGCACAATAATTCTGAAGTGGGATGGGTCGCGGATGTTGAACAAGGCCGACCAGCCGACGGAGAAACGTGAAGCCGTCGTCATTAAGAAGTACGCCAACCGGCGGCTCTACAATACCGAGACCAGCACCTACGTCACGCTAGACGATCTCGGTGCGATGGTCCGCTCGGATCGCGATTTCGTGGTCTACGATGCGAAGTCCGGCGACGACCTCACTCATTCCGTGCTGACCCAGATCATCGTCGAGCAGGAGTCCAAGCCCGGCGGGCAGACCATGCTGCCGATCCCGTTCCTGCGCCAGCTGATCCGCTTCTACGACGACAGCATCAGCCGGATGGTGCCGAGCTACCTGCAGATGTCGATGGAGACGCTGGTGCGCGAGCAGGAGCGGTTCCGCTCGCAGTTCGCCAACGCCTTCTCGAACCCGACCGCCGCCTTCGACGCCTACCAGGATCAGGCCCGCAAGAACCTCGCCATGTTCGAGCAGGCGATGACGATGTGGAGCCCGTTCGCGGCGACGATGGCCGGGCCGCACGCCAAGAAGGGCGACACCGGCGGTCTCGGCTCCGCCACCGCTTATCCCTTCCCGAGCGGCATGCCGTCCCCGGTACAGCAAGCCGCGGGCGCCTCACCCGCGCGCACCGACGCGCCACGCGACGAGTTGCTGGAGCTGAAATCGCAGCTCGCCGCGATGCAGGCCAAGATCGAGAAGCTGTCGCAGCGCGATTAGCTTCTGTCGCCCCTCCCCTTGAAAGGGGGAGGACGGGGCGCCACGGACAGGGTGCGCCCGCTCAGGCGGCCTCGGTACGCGGCAGCGCCTCGTGCAGCATCGGCATGCCGTAGTGGAAGCCCTGCATGTAGGTGATGCCGGCGTCGCGTACGATTTTCGCCGTCTCCGCGTCGCCGACCCACTCGGCCACCGTCTCCATGCCGAACGAGCCCGCCAGCTCCACCATGGTCTTGATGAAGACGCGGTCGGAGTTGTCCTTGCTCAGGTTCTTGACGAAGTCGCCGTCGATCTTGACCATGTCAACGGCCAGCAGCTTCAGGTTGCGGAACGAGGTGTAGCCGGCGCCGAAGTCGTCGATGGCGACGCTGCAACCGAGCTCCTTCAAGGTCTTCACGAACGCGATCGACTGGTCGAGATCGTGGATCGCGGCGGTCTCTGTGATCTCGATCGTCATCCGCCTGAGGATGTCGATCTTGCCGCCGGTGAGCTGGTGCAGCGCGACGATCCACTCGTGATCGCCGGCGGTGAGGCTCGACACGTTGAGCGTGATCCGCAGCCCGGGATCCTTCTTCAGCAGGTCGATGGCGAGCTCCAGCGTCCTGCGGTCGATCAGCCGCGAGAGGCCGAGCTGCTCGGCAACCGCGATGAACTCGCCCGCCGAGACCATGGTGCCGTCGTGACGGACCATGCGCAGCAGGCACTCGTACATCGCCGGCAACTCGGACTTCGAATGCACGATGGGCTGCAGCACCAGCACCATCCGCTGCTCGTCGAGCGCCGAGATCACCTCGTCGGCGATATTGATGTTGCGGCGGCGCGCGGTCTCGCGCACGGGGCTCGGCTCGAACGCCATGAAGCAGTCGTGACGCTTCATCTTGGCCCGCTCCAGCGCCTGCAGGGCGTGGCTCAGCGCCTGATAGGTGGTGCGCGCCTGATCGGGCAGCATCACGCCGCCGATCGAGATGTTGGCGGAGAGCTGGCAGGCCGAGGTGCGGATCGTGGCCTCGCGTACGGCCTTCATGAAACGCTCGGCAGCGACGCGCATGGCGCCGGGGCCGCAATCGTTTAGGATGATGCCGAACTTGTTGGAGGAGTAGCGGCCGATGGTGTCGCCGCCGCGCAGCTTCTCCTTGATCACGCGCGCGGTCGCCGCGATCACCTCGTCGCCGATGTCGTAGCCGAAGGTGTCGTTGATGACCGCGAGGTTGTTGACGGCGGCCATCAGGAACGCGCACGGCGTGCCGGTGCGCTCGACGCGGCCGATGACGGCGCCCAGCGCCTCGGTCATGCGGATGCGGTTGAGCTGGCCGGTGAGCTCGTCGTGGTCCGAGCGGAACAGCAGGCGCTGCTCCTCCCAGTAGCGGTCGTTGATGACGCGGATGACGCCGCGCGCCTTGACGGGGGTGCCGTCCGGTCCGGCCCACCAGCGGCCGTGGTCCTCGAGCCAGATGGATTTCTCGCTGCGGCGTCCGGCCGGGGCGAACCGGTATTGCACCCGGAACGACACGCTCTTGCCGGGCTCGGGCGTGCGGGCGCCGGCGATGGCGTCGTGGCGCTGGCCGACATGCTCGGGCGCGATCAGCAGCTGGAAGGCGGCGCCGCTCGCGACCTCGGTGTGGGGCGCGAGCTGCAGGACGCAGCCGACGTTGGTCTCCCACTCGATCTTGTCGGTGACGAGGTCCCAGGTGTAGGCCGTCTCCTCGACCGCCGACAGGATGCCGACGAGGTCATGGGAGACAGGCTCGATCTCGTGCTCGAATGGCACTGGGTCCGTCGTCATTCGCGAGCATGCCCTTGAAAGTCGGCACGATGCCATCGATCGACCGGCTGTTTCCCACACCGCTGCCGGCCCACGTACGCCGGCGCGATCGACGTCGATGTGAACGGCCGATTTGTTAAAAACCTAATGTGAATTCCCTAACAACTGTTGAAGGCGGCAGCGCCTCCCACCGCGAGCGCCCCGCACCACGAAAAACGGGGCGCCGAGCGCCCCGTCTGCCGAACCTTCCACTGCCGGCGTCGACCTCGAGCAACCCGCTTACTGGCCGCCACCGATCGAAAGATCCCGGCGCGCGACGCGGATGCCGATGGTGTAGCCCGCGATGACGTCGACGAGGGTCGCCAGCGTCACGTTGAGGAACACCCCCGTCGCCGCGTTGGCGACCAGCAGGAACTCCACCAGGCAGACGATGAACACGATCATCGACAGCGCGTGATCGACCATCGAGGCCGTCGACGTGTAGGTCGACTTGATGACCTCGATGAACAGCAGCATCAGCGTCACGAAGATGATCAAGTCGCCCCAGTTGACCGTGACGCTGCGTCCGACCAGGGGGATCGAGAACAGCTTGCGCGTGAGGATCTCCTCGGCGGGCGCGCCGCCCCCGAGCACCACCACCACGTTGTAGAAAATCAGCGCCAGCACGATCAGCGGCAGCGACCTGAACGACATGATCTTCTCCCTCGTTCCCCGAGACTATCCCCATAGCCTTGAATTATGGCCGTCGCGCGCCT
>CAMDBL010000218.1 GCA_945889015.1 Devosia equisanguinis | reverse complement strand
GTCTGACACCGCCACTGTCGGGGTGCCGGCGCCGGGGCGATCGAGCCCCGCGAAGTGCGAAGCTTGCGCGGTTTTCGTTGCTGGTGCCCCGCCCCTCGCCGCCGACGCCACAGCGTCAGCACCAACCCGAAGCCACCGATCCAGGTTGTTGGTAAGACTTACGAGATTGCAGAAAAGATGTGGCGGGGGAAGAAGGACATGCCCCCGAATATTTCTTTGGCGGTTAGCGTCTGGAGTGTTGCCCTGCTGTCGCAGACGAAGCCGAATTTTGCAACGGGGCTGGCGGCAATGAAAACAGCACTTGCTTTTGAGCCGAGAAATGAGCTTGTGCCCCTTGTTGTTTCGGCTTATCTGGATCGAATAGATAATCGCTCAGATGTCGACTATGCGCGGCATCTCGACCAAATTTACAGAATGCTCGATAAGACAATGCCTTTGAGCGCTGTTCGAACGAAGGCGATGACGGTGGTTTTAGTGCGCTCCCTTGTTCGATTGCAGTTAAATAGCATGGCTATTGAAAGCCTTTCGAAGGATGGCGCAAAAAAATCCGAGGTGCGCGGCAAGCCAGTACGCAAATTTTTAAATGATGTTCAACTTGAGCAATCTGCTCTGGTTGGTCAATCGCGGTTGCTGGTAGCGACTATTAAGGATCGTGAAGGCATGGAGAAGACGTCGCTTGAGGAGTTTGAGGCCAAGCTCGCGGAACACGAAGAGAAAAAACAGCAATTTGACCAACAGATTGTGCGAGTTCGATCGCGGCTGGCTGCCTCACCGCAAACGGCTGTTGAAGCGAAGAGGTAGGCCCGCCGACATCACCTGCTTCGGCCACTGGCCGCACTACGACTGAGAAGATCGCAGTTCCCGGCCTTCGCCGGGATGACGGTCTGGGTTGGGTCGGGGAGACTATGCGGGATCGCGCCGGGGAGGAGATCAGCAAAGGCCGGCTGTGGCGCGCCAAGGAGATCCTGAGGGGCCGGCTGGCCGATGCCGAATACGAGCCGGCACTGTTCGAGCAGATGGGCGACGTGCTGGCCGCCATGCACGACGACGACGAGGCCGGCCGCTTCTATCTGCTTGCGGGTCGGGCGGACGGCGAGGCGGGCGCCCTCGCGCGGGCGTTCCTCACCCGGCGGTCGAAGAGAAGTTTCGCCCGGCTGTGGTCTGGTATGCCGGCGGCGGCATGCCGGGGCCAGGCCGAGAGGCTGGCGCCGGGCACTCTCGCGCTGCTGAAGGAGGCGGGCTTCGAGCCGCCGGCGATCAAGCAACTGCTCGCAGAAGGGCGGCGGCGGACCAAAGCCAACAGCGCACGCCGCAAGACCCTTCGCACCAGGCTCGCGGAGGAGGCGCGGAGCCAGCGGATCGGCTTCGTGATGGCGACGATCCTGCTCGTCGTCCTGGCGGTCGGCACCGTAGGAACCATCCGTCTGATCGGGTGGGCCATCGCAAAGCTGGCCGGGCTCGCGTGAGGGAGTGTCACCCCGTTGACCGGCGGGCCGACATCGCGGAAGCTGACTCGCGCGGCATCCTTCGAACAAGCCGCGGGGAGGAACGATGTCAGCCAGATCATTGCTCATGGGCGCCGCGTGCGCCGTCGCCGCCCTGTTTGCCGCCGCTTCGGGCGCTCAGGCACAGACTTATCCCGAAAAGGCGATCACGATCGTGGTGCCATCCTCGGCGGGTGGGCCTGCCGATGTCGCGATTCGGCTGGTCAACGACCGACTTTCGGCCGCGCTCGGCCAGTCACTCGTGGTCGAGACCGTCGCGGGAGCAGGTGGAACCATCGGCATGGCCCGCGTCGCCCGGGCGGCGCCGGACGGCTATACGCTGCTGATCCATCAGACCGGGTTTGCCATAACGCCCGCCATCTATGCCAAGTTGAACTTCGACGTGGTCAAGGATTTCGTCACGGTCGGCCTCGTCAATACCAGCTCGACAGTGCTGGTTGGCCGTGGCGACTTGCCGGCCAAGGACTACAAGGAGCTGCTCGCCTGGGCGCGCGGCCCCGGCAAGCCGTTGCGGCATGCCCATCCAGGGCCCGGTACGACCGGGCATCTGTTCACCACGATGCACGCCAAGATCATCGGCGGCGAAGTCAGCGTGATCTCGTACCGTGGCATTGCGCCGGCCGTGAACGATCTGCTGGGCGGTCATATCGATCTGGCGAGCGTCGGAACCGCGGTGGCCACACCGCTGATCAAGGCCGGCAAATTCAAGGCTTATGCCACGACCGGGCTGAAGCGCATCCCGGCACTGCCGGAGGTGCCGACTTTCGGTGAGGTCGGCCATCCCGAGCTGCAGCGCGAGTTCTGGCATGCCCTGTTCGCACCAGCGGCGACCCCGCGGCCCATCCTCGAGAAGCTCAACGCGGCGTTGAACGAGACCTTGAACGATCCCAAGCTTCTCGAACTGTACGCGAAGAGCAATGTCGAGGCCCATCCCGCCAAGCTGCGCTCACTCGAGGCCGCGCAGAAGTATGTGACCGATGAGATCGCGTTCTACGGCAAGGTCGTCCGGGACAACAACGTCAAGGTCGACTGAGTGCGCATGCAACGAAAGCGCACTCGCCGGGGTTGTAGAACGATAGCGATGATGCGTATCTCTGGATGAGGGATCACGCGTGACAGGAAACAGCTCGAAAGTGAGGCGTTCATGAAAAAGCTGATGGTCGCCGCCGTCGTGGCGATGATGGCGATGTCCATGGTGGTTGTCAGTCCGCGGTCGGCAGACGCGCGCGGATGGCGCGGCGGCGGGGCCGTGGCCGGGGCCATCATCGGCGGCTTGGTGCTGGGTGGCATTCTGGCCAGCCGGCATCGCCACCACTCCTATGGATATTACCCCCGCTATCGCACCTACGGGTACTATCCCCGCTACCGCACCTATGCGCCGGCGCGTGCGGGCTTCTACTACTACGCTCCCCGCCGCCATCATCACCGGCATCATCGCCATCACCGCCGTTGGCGGTGAGGCTACCGGCTGCCGCGCGCAGTCCGACAAGGTGAAAAGCGAGCAAAATGAAAAGCGAGAGACCAGCGTGGTCCCTCGCTTTTTTTTCGTCTTCAGCTTGCTGGGCGCCGACGGTTTCAGATCTTCTGATTGTAGGCGCCGACCTCCGGCACCTTCGCGAGCTCGCCGTCGATGTCGGCGAAGATCGCGCGCATGTTGGCCTCCGACGTCGGGCTCTCCACCACCACGACCAGCTCCGGCTTGTTGGAGGAAGCGCGGACGAGGCCCCAGGTGCCGTCCTCGAGCACCACGCGCACGCCGTTCACCGTGATCAGCTCGCGCACCTTCTGGCCGGCGATCCTGGCGCCCTTGGCGGTCAGATCCTTGTAGTGGGCGACGAGCTTGTCGACGACGGCGTACTTCTTCTCGTCGTCGCAGTGGGGCGACATGGTCGGCGACTGCCAGGTCTTGGACAGCTCGTCACGCAGGTCGGCCACCGACTTGCCGGGATTGCGATCGAGCATGTCGCACACCGCGAGGGCGGCGACGAGGCCGTCGTCGTAGCCGCGTCCGAGCGGCGGATTGAAGAAGAAGTGGCCCGACTTCTCGAAGCCGACCAGCGCCTTGTTCTCGAAGCTGAAGCGCTTGATGTAGGAGTGGCCGGTCTTCCAATAGGTCGTCGTCGCGCCGTTGGCCTTCAGCACCGGGTCGGTCATGAACAGGCCGGTGGACTTCACGTCGGCGACGAACTTGGCGTTCTTGTGCAGCTTGGAGATGTCGCGGGCGAGCATCACGCCGACCTTGTCGGCGAAGATCTCGTGGCCGTCGTTGGCGACCACGCCGCAGCGATCGCCGTCACCGTCGAAGCCGAGCCCCACGTCCGCCTTGTGCTCCACCACCGCCGCGGCGATGGCGTGCAGCATCTTCATGTCCTCGGGGTTGGGATTGTAGCGCGGGAACGAGTGATCCAGCGTCACGTCGAGCGGGATCACCTCGCAGCCGACCGCCTCCAGCACCTGCGGCGCGAAGGCGCCCGCCGTGCCGTTGCCGCAGGCGGCGACAACCTTGATGCGGCGCTTGAGCTTGGGCCGGTCGGTCAGCGCCTTCATGTAGCGCTCGCCGAGGTCGGGCACGAAGATGTAGCGGCCGCCGCCCTTGGCCTCGAAGTCGCCCGAGAGCACGATCTCCTTCAGCGCCGTCATCTCGTCGGGCCCGAACGTCAGCGGCCGCGACATGCCCATCTTGATGCCGGTCCAGCCGTTGTCGTTGTGCGAGGCGGTGACCATCGCGACGCCCTCCACGTCCAGCGCGAACTGGGCGAAGTAGGCCATCGGCGACAGCGCCAGGCCGATGTCGTGCACCTCCGCGCCGCCGGCGAGCAACCCGGTGATCAGCGCCTGCTTCACCGAGCCCGAGTACCAGCGGTAATCGTGGCCGACGACGATGCGCTTCTTGACGCCCTTGCGCGCGAACAACGTGGCGAGCCCCATGCCGATGGCATTGAGCCCCATCAGGTTGATCTCCTCGGGGAACAGCCAGCGAGCGTCGTACTCGCGAAACCCCGTCGGCTTCACCAAGGGCAGCCGCTCGAAATCGGCGGTATTGGGCTTCAGGTCGGTCCGGGGCTTGGGCAGCGACATAGGCTCTGTCCTCGAGGCGAATCAGTATTGGGAACGCAGTGTACGGCTGTGGCAGGCCGGATGCGACCTGTCCACGCCGGCCTCGTCCTTGGAGGACAGGCCGTGCCGGACATGGGCGGGTAGAAGCGCTCTTATCGTGGCGGACCCGTGACAGCGCTTCGTTAACGCCCACGAAGGTGAATAGGATGCGTGGCGAAGCCTCGGGTCGGTTGTCTCGCGACTGGCTGCGTGACCGGCGGGCGGGGACACAGCGGCTAGGCAACGCCGACAAAACCGGCTAGGAGTGGCGCGTGCCAGAGGTCCGGGGCATAGCTCAGCCTGGTAGAGCGCCTGCTTTGGGAGCAGGAAGTCGCGAGTTCGAATCCCGCTGCCCCGACCAACCTTTTCAAGACCTTAGCCGCGGTCTCAATGCAGTGAATGTCATCCCGCCTCAGAGGTGTCGCACAGTTTTGGGCGTCGTCGGTTGCGAGTTGTAGCAAATCAGTATGGTCTGCTCCCCCATCGTCGGGGAGCGCCAACATGAACGCCCGTGCCATCGCAACTGCCGCAGACCTTCCCAAGCTTGTGGGCTACCAGCAGCTCAAGGAGCTGTACGGATGGCCCAAGCGCACGGTCCAGGACTGGATCAAGAAGCGGAAGTTTCCCAAGCCATTGAGCATGCCTGGCAGGGGCAACTACTGGGCGCTCGATGATATCGTGGCATGGATCAAGGGCGACCTCAGCCGCGCCGCTGTCACCAGACCGGAGGACCTCACGCCCGAGCAGCTGGAGGAAGCGGCAGTCGACCTCGTAATCCGCGCGGTCGAAAATAGCATTGGCGAGCCTGTGGACCCTGCGGGCCTCCACATATCTTACGGTAAGCCGCCGACACCCATCCCGGAAGACGAGTTCGGCAAGGCAGTTGCACAAGAGGCGACGATGTTTCGAGCGCGCTTCGCCGACTTCGAAATCGCACGGTCGTACATAATGGCTGCCTGGCTGTTCCCTCATCTCCGTCAGATGATGGCCGATGGGTCAGTCGACCGCGATGTTGCAAAAGTGTTCCTCGATGAGGAGCTGCTTCGACCGCTAGCCCTGAGTGCGCTTCACGAACACACCTGGGAAGATGGACTGGCAACTCTCAAGGCGCGATCAACGACGTCAGCGTGACGGTACCGTCACTATCACTGCTTCGCAGATATGGGGTCAAGCGCGCGCATGGGCCGGCGTCCGGAACCCTCAGAGGTTGCAGACATCGCGGTTCAAGGTAGTTTTGGCCGGAGGGCAACGGCTGTGATGTCCGCAATGCCACCTTCATCAACCGATGAGAACGGGAACGGACGAGCCTCATCCGAATGTGCAAGGTGCGAGCCGCCTTGGCTCTCGCTAGGACCGAACCCTGCACAAACTTTCTTTGGCGGGCGGCGAATGGAGTTTCGCGCCATGTCAGCTCAGCGTTTTCTGGATATCCGCCATCGATGCTTTCGTCAGCGTCTTACCGTGCTCTGCAACCAAACGGCTCTGCACTTCCTTGTGCAGGAGTGGGCGGATTTGGCCCAGTGTCTGCGGGTCGGCGATGAGGACTAGCGCGGCAAAATCACCCTGGTGCGCACGACGATAGAGGTCATGCGCCAATTGTTTTGCGAACGTGGCCTCGTCGTTCTCCTGACCCGAAGACTCCGGAGGCCGCTTGCCTGAAGGGCCGTCACTCTCAAGATGAGCGGGTTTGAGTTCGCCGTCGGCCTTCAAGGTTACGCTGAGTTCCTGACCGGAATTGCGGAAGAAACGCGCCCCCGTGCCGTCGGCTACAACCACAAGTGCGTTGTGGGGAATCTTGTCGGCCATGGTGTCTCTCCTGTTTATTCGTTGACTGATTGACTTGGCGCGATCGTCCTCATCAACAAGGCGGGATCGTTCTTGCTCGCGAAATCATTGGCCGATTGACCGGCCATCTCGTCGATGCGGTAGCACCGACGATCATCTATTTGCGGAGCTGTTGTAACGCGGCGATCCGGGCTTCGATTGGCGGGTGGGTTGAGAACAGAGCCATGAGGCTGGGCTTGTCGCTGATCCCGGACGCCTGGATGGATTTGGGCAGCTCACCCGGCTCGACCCGTCCAAGAGTTGCGAGCGCGCTCATCATGCTGTTGGGCTGGCCCATGTAGCTGGCAGCGCCCGCATCCGCGCGGAACTCCCGATGGCGCGAGAACCAAGCCACAACTATCGATGCGAGTACGCCGAATACGATCTGGCACACCATCGACGTCACGAAATAGCCGATGCCCTGACCGTTCCCGTCCTTATTCAGCTGCTTGTCGACGGCGTAACCAACGATCCGCGAGAGGAACACGACAAACGTGTTCACCACGCCCTGGATGAGCGTCATCGTGACCATGTCGCCATTCGCGACGTGAGCGACTTCGTGGGCGAGGACGGCTTCAACCTCTTCGCGGTTCATCGACTGCAGCAGGCCGGTCGAGACGGCGACGAGCGCGGAGTTCTTGAACGCGCCGGTAGCAAATGCGTTCGGCTCGCCTTCATAGACCGCAACCTCGGGCATCTTGATGCCTGCGCGGGTGGCCAGCTTACCTACGGTTTCGAACAACCACTGTTCATCGGCGTTGGACGGTTGTGAGATGACATGAGCGCCGGTCTGCCACTTGGCCATCGGCTTCGAGATGAGCAGCGAAATGATCGCGCCCGTGAAGCCGATGACGGCCGAGAGCGCGAGCAGCGCGCCAAGGTTCAATCCGTTGGCATCGGCGATCTGGCCGAGACCGAGGAGGTTCACGACAACAGAAATGACCACCAGCACCGCAATGTTGGTCAACAGAAAGAGTGCGATACGCTTCATCGTTGCCTGTCCAATCCCCATGCGTGCCGGCACTGGCCAGGTGCCCGCCGACATTCAACGAGTGCCAGCCCTACGGATATAGGCTCCGGGCAACCAATTTACAGCGGCAGGTGCAGCAGCGCCGGGAGCGACGGAGGTGTTTCCGGACGGATCTCAGGGATTTGGCCCAAACGGTACGTGTCATCGAAGAGCATCAGGACCTCCAGTGGGCCATGACTCCGGCCAGGAGATGCAAGGACGTCAGGCTGCAGTGCTGCAGAGGTTACGTTGCAATGTGGCTGCAGCGGGCGGGATTGGGGAAGTAAAGCAATTTCGTCCGAGCGCAACCACAGGCGGCGCCGACGTGATAGTCCCCCAGACCGACCGTCAGTTCAATTTCCGCATCGGGTGGCGCGCGACAATCAGGATGAGACTCCAGCGACAATCAGGATGAGACGGTTTGCC
>CAMDBL010000217.1 GCA_945889015.1 Devosia equisanguinis | reverse complement strand
GAGATCAAGCAGACTGACGGGCTACTTGCAGGGGACCGCGTCGGCCTGGCAACTGAAGCCCGAGCCACCCTGCGAGCACGTCAGGGTCTTGGTGTGCGCCTTGGTCCACTGCGCCCAGTCGGTGCCGTACTCCCAGGCGGTGAATTCGGCCCAAGCCTTGACCGCGTCGACCTCGGCCGCCTTCTTGCTGGCGCCAGAGCCACTGCCCGTATGGAAATGGCCGTCGAAGCAGACCTTCTTGCCATAGCGCTTCATCGTATGCAGCATTTGTCCGACGCCCGTGTCGTCGGCCGCAGCCTGAACCGTGGGCAACGCCACCGCCAGCCCGACAACCAGGGCTACCCATGCATTCTTCGCCATCTGAAGTCCCTCCATCCATCCTGCGACGGAGCGTGTCACGGCGGTGGGTACGATCCGCAGCGCTGACGAGCGCGAGTCACGCTTCGGCGTGCACACGAGTAGTGGGACGACGATTAACACCTCGTAAACTGGCAAAAATGTCTCGCCGCGGGAATGTGAAATGCCTGCGCTTCCAGGGACACAGAGACCGCGGCACAACGACTCAGGGTTGCACCAGTATCCGTTCGAGCGCGGCTCGCGTCGTGGCCGGGATCGGCACCGGCCGCATCGTGGCGCGATCAACGTAGACATGAACGAAGTGACCGTCGGCGCGGGCCGCCGTCTCGCCATCGGCAAACAGGCCGACCTCGTAGCGCACCGACGACGACCCGAGATGGACGACACGGATGCCCGCCTCGATGTCCTCGGGATAGGTGAACGACTTGTGGTAGCGGCAGCCCGTCTCGATGACGACACCGACCGTCTGGCTTTCGGCGATGACGAGGCCACCGTGATCGATCAGGTAACGGTTCACGGCGGTGTCGAAATAGAAATAGTAGACGGCGTTGTTGATATGTCCGTAGACGTCGTTGTCCGCCCAGCGCGAGGGAATGGTCGCAAAGTGCCGGTAGCCGTCGCGCGCCGGGATCGGCTTACGGGTGGAATCGGACGGCTTGGGAGGCGTCGATCGGGAGGTCATGGGGCGGCTTGCTCCTTCGAACACGGCATCGCCATGACGCGACGGCCGGCGGCCGTCAAGCCCCCGCAGGAGGCGATGGCGCGGTCGGGGCCGGTGCCGATGGAAGACGCCGATCCCGCTCGCGTGTCCGCCATCGCAGCCCGCCCGCCATGCGTTGCGCGGCAAGCTCGGCCGCCTCGACCCGGAAGGCGGCAATCAGTTGCGCGTGACGCGACACATCGTAGGTCCAGTGGCCGGCGACGCCGCGCTGCCGCTCCGCCCGCAGAGCCTGCTTCAACCGAGCCAGCATCCGCTCGCGGCCGGGAATGGACAGATCCTCGAGGTCCCGCGGCCACACGGCCAGCAGTCGCGGCAGATCCCAGGCGCGATCGTACCGCGAAGGCCGGCCGACACCGTTCTTGCGGGCGCCCCGCATCCAGGTCCGTTGACTGATCACGATCTTGGGGGCGTTCATCGCATGGAACTCCGGCGTTGAGGAGCCCCATGCTCTCACGACCCGGACACCCCGGGGATAACTCGAGCGTGGGGCGACGTAATCCCCGCGGGTTCGGAGGCTCTTTCGATGCCCGAGCCCTGCCCGAGACAAGGTGTGACCGGACGAGAAAGGCGCGACGGATCAACGAGATCGACAAGCCGCCGCGCGCGCCGCTCCAGGATTACGCCGGCTCCTTCAGGAAGGCGTCGAAGTAGGCGATGGTCTTCTTCAGACCCTCGTCGAGCTGGATCGTCGGCTGCCAGTCCAGGTGCTTCCTCGCCAGCGTGATGTCGGGCTGGCGCTGCTTGGGATCATCCGTCGGCAGCGGGTTCTGGATCAGCTTCGAGTTCGAGCCGGTGAGCGCGATCACGCGCTCGGCGAGTTGGCGAATGGTGAACTCGCCGGGGTTGCCGATGTTGATCGGGCCGGTGATGTCGGCCGGCGTGTTCATCAGCCGGATCATGCCTTCGACCAGATCGTCGCAGTAGCAGAACGAGCGCGTCTGCTGGCCGTCGCCGTAGATGGTGATCGGTTCGTTGCGCAGCGCCTGGACGATGAAGTTGGAGACGACGCGGCCGTCGTTGGGGTGCATGCGCGGGCCGTAGGTGTTGAAGATGCGCATCACCTTGATCTCCAGCTTGTGCTGGCGGTGATAGTCGAAGAACAGCGTCTCGGCGCAGCGCTTGCCCTCGTCGTAGCAGGAGCGCGGGCCGATCGGGTTGACGTTGCCCCAGTAGGTCCCCTTCTGGGGGTGCTGCGAGGGATCGCCATAGACCTCGCTGGTCGAGGCCTGCAGGATGCGGCACTTCAAGCGCTTGGCGAGACCCAGCATATTGATGGCGCCGTGGACGGACGTCTTGGTCGTCTGCACCGGATCGTGCTGGTAGTGAATCGGCGAGGCAGGGCAGGCCAGGTTGTAGATCTGATCGACCTCGATATAGAGCGGGAACGTCACGTCGTGACGCACGAGTTCGAAGCGGCTGTGGCCGATCAGGTGCTCTATGTTGCGTTTGGTGCCGGTGAAAAAGTTGTCGACGCAGATCACGTCGTGGCCGGCCGCGATCAACCGGTCGCACAGGTGCGAGCCGAGGAAGCCGGCGCCGCCGGTGACGAGGATGGATTTACGGTCTTTCATGCGTCTCTCTTTTCAAAGCGGTACGTCGTGTCCCGGCCCGACGCCCGAGGGGCTTGGTGATCCGGTTCGATGTCTTATTGCGGAGCACTCCGCGGCTTGCGGCGCACCAACAGGCTGTTGGTGAGTTGGTAAGCAAGCGGCGGGCCAATCCGTCCACGCACGAATGACAGCTCGCAACGCCAAGTCATCCGAAACCTTCGAGCCTCGTTAATCCGATCCCCGTTAACCCATGCTCCTTTGCAGGAGGGCTGCCGAGACCGCTTCATCGCTCCCTTGGCCCCGGCGCCTCCCGCCTGCTAGTCAGTGGCACACAGCGGCGACCGCGCCGGCGCCAGTCTACACCCGAGGGAGCCCTTCCATGAAGCTCGTCACATTCGTCACCCGCGATGGCGCCCGTCACATCGGCGCGGTGTCGGCCGACCTGAAATCGATCGTGGATTTCACCGCCGCCGATCCCTCGCCTGCGTTCGCCGACATGCTCGGGCTGATCGACGCGGGGCCGACTGGCTTGGAGGCCGCACTCGCGCTGCAGGGAGCGGGCCGGCACACCGTCGCGGCGGGCAGCGTCGAGCTGCTGTCCCCGATCCCCGAGCCGCGCCAGATCCGCGACTGCTTCGTGTTCGAGAAGCACGTGATGCAGGCGCGCGAGCAATCCTACCGCCGCATCAAGTCGAAGGCGCCAGACGTGGAGGCGCAGGTCGAGAAGGCGCGCGCCGAAGGCAAGTTCAAGCCCTCGCCGATCTGGTACAAGCAGCCGCTCTATTACAAGGCGAACCGCTTCTCTGTGATCGGCACGGGCCAGGACATCGAGTGGCCGCGCTATGCCAACCTGCTCGACTACGAGCTGGAGCTCGGCGTCGTCATCGGCAAGAAGGGCAAGGACATCGCCCGGGACAGGTGGGCCGAGCACGTATTCGGCTACATCATCTTCAACGACGTCTCCGCCCGCGACGCGCAGGCCGACGAGATGCCGGGCATGCTCGGGCCGGCCAAGGGCAAGGACTTCGACACCGGCAACGTACTGGGGCCCTGGCTCGTCACGGCCGACGAGATCCCCGATCCGCACGACCTGACCATGATCGCCCGTGTCAACGGCGAGGAATGGTCGCGCGGCACCTCGCGCGACATGCATTTCAAGTGGGGAGACATCCTCGCCCACGTCTCGATGGGCGAGACTTTGCATCCCGGCGAATTCATCGCCACGGGCACGGTCGGCAGCGGCTCGGGCCTGGAGAACGGCAAATACCTGCAGCCCGGCGACGTGATCGAACTCGAGGTCGAGGGGTTGGGCGTGCTGAAGAACCGGATCGTGAAGGTGTAGGCGGGAACCGGGAGAGCGAGACTGGGGACAGCTCCCCCTTCTCAGCCGCGGCGCCCGCCAAGCGAACGCACCTCACAAGAATGGGGGCCGTCCCCCTTTTTCCTTCACCGTCGCTGGCCGGTGGTGCTCGGTTGCTGGCCCGCGTCCGGGGCGCGGGCCACCGACGGCGTTCCGGTCGGGGTGCGGATCTCGTCGGTGGTCAGGCGGCAGTCCTGGTTCTTGTCCATCAGCACGAACGCCGGATTGGGCTTCTCGGTCAGCTCCTGCAGGCTGACGAGGCCGTTCTTGTCGGCGTCGAAATGCTCAAAGCCCGCGACCTGGAACAGGCGGTCGACGCCGGCGAGCTTCTGGTACTCGTCGCGCGTCAGGTTTCCATCGCGATTGGCGTCGGCGTCACGGGCCAGAACGCCGGCATAACGCTTCCACTCGTCACAGCTGACGGCGCCGTCGCGGTCGAGATCCCACGTTGTCGCCGCCTCGATGAAGATGCGTTCGGTCGCCGAGATCTTGGACAGCGGACCACCGCCCCCGGCACACGCGGCGAGGAGCACCACGGCGAGCGCGGCCGTTGCAGCGCGCATGACTTGTCCCACACGTCGTTACCCCATCTCGATCGCAGCTTGGTCCAGCAGCGGACGCTCAATTCGCGCCGAACGCTTGTTGCCGCCAGTCGGGCTTCTCGCGCGTCACGCGGGCGTCGCCGAGCCTTGCGATCACCTCGGCGCGGGCTGCTCCCAGGTCCTGTTTCGACTTCGCGATCAGATGCGCCTTGCCGTCGAGGCCCATCTGGATGCGGTTCTCGTGACCGTAGGGATCGGCGTAGGTGGTGAGCTTACCCGCCTCGTCGACGACAGCGGTGAAATAGGTGACGTGGACGGGAATCTTCCGGCCCAGAGTGACCGCGTTGTTCTGCCCGCCCCCCGGTCCCGCCAGGGCCGCCACGCGGCTCATGTTCCAGCCCTTGTCCTGCTCCAGCAGCACGGTCGCGAATTTCAAGGGATCGCGCACGCGCATGCAGCCGTGGCTGAAGGTGCGGCTCGCCGCGTTGAACAGGTTCTTGGTCGGCGTGTCGTGCATGTAGACGTCGTGCTTGTTGGGGAACGAGAACTTGACGACGCCGAGCACGTTCTGGCCGCCGCCGGGCTGATAGACGTGATAGGCGCGGATATCGGCCTTGGTCCAGTCCACCTGAGCCGGGTCGATCTCCTTGCCGTTCAGCGCGATCTTCAGATTGTTGCGGGTCATAACGCTGCGGCCGCGCAGCAGGCCGGGCAGGATCTCCTTGACCTTGATCGAGTTCGGCACGCCCCACTGCGGATGAAACGTGACCATCGTCATTTCCGCGGAAAACACCGGCGTCTGCTTGTCGGTGAGCCCCGCGATGATGCGCTCGGCATGAACCACCTTGCCGTCCTTCACGACGCGCAGCATGAACTCGGGGACATTGGAGATCACATGGAAGGCGCCGAGATCGTCCGGCATCCAGCGCCACTGCTCCATGTTGACGAGCAGCTTGCGCTGCAGCTTGGCGTCGGGCGTCGGCGCCTGCCGGCTTGTGACATAAGCTTGGCGCAGCCGCTGGAAACCCACGTGCTGGGGATTGAGACCGGCAAGATAGGCATCGGGCGCATCGGCCTTGGCGATACCGTCGAGCACCGCGCGCGGCTCCAGCAGCTGCGGCTTGCGGTCGAGCGCGTTGGAGAGCTGCAGCGGATCGATCCGGCCGCCGCGCGCCTGGCGGGCATAGCGCAGCACGGCGCGGGAGATGGCGACTTCCGCAGCCGCCTGCTCCTTGGTACCAGCCCCAGCCGACGTCGCTTCGGGAACAGCGAGCTCGGCGGCGGACAGGCCCCAGCTCTCGGCGTCGCGGAGCTCCGCCATGATGGCCTCGGCCCAGGTGGTCAGACCTTTTGCGTCGGTCCAAACGGGCGCATGACCGCGCGCCTCGTAGAAGTCGGCGAGCGCCTGCCGCTCCTCGGCTGCGCGGGTACCCGTCCAGGTCTCGGCGAGCTTGGCCTTCAGGGCCTCGGTCAGCGGTGTTGCGGCGAGGAAGGGCTGCGGCTGCACGGTTCCGGTCGTTGCGGGCGGGGCGACAGGTGCGATGACAGCAGCAGGAGCGGCTTGTAGCTCACCGGCCGACGCGGCGGGCGCTTCGACCTTCTCCTGAGCTGAAAGGGATGCGGAGCACGACAAAACCGCGGCCAAGACCCAGCCCAGCCTGACGCTTCCTTGGCCCCCAGATTGCAGCGCGTGCACGGATCGCATCGTCGGCCGTCTCCCCTCGATCGAGGCGGGGAGGATAGCCGACGCGGATGTGTATTGCCAGTGGTCCAGTCCTCGCGAGCGGCCGTCTCGATCGGTCGACGCCTATTTCAAAAGGACGGTCGCGGGCTCGGCCGCCGGCAGGATGATCTGAATGCAGTCGCCCGGCCCCGTCGCACTCACCCAGGGATGCGTGCGGAACGTGTTGATCGTCTTGCGCTCGCCGGGGTTCAGACCGCCATAGCTCTTTTGGGCGCCTTTGAAGTCGATCCAGTTCAGCGCACGATACGTGCTGGTCTTGTTGACGAAGGTGATCTTGGTCGGTTCTCGTGAATGCTGCGATCGCAGATTTTTCATCTCCGAGCAGGAGCGCACGCCTGCCCGCGCCGAGGACGGAACGAGCTGCTGAGCGTGGGCCGCGCCGCTGCCAAGGATCGGACTCGAGGGCACGGCGACTGTCAGCAGCACGGCGGTGAAAATCGACCCGAGAGCGGCGCTGCGAATGAGTTGCCCTGGCATGTTTGGACCTCGTGGGAGTTTCGCCGTCAAGCGGCGCGGTGAGACTAACCGGGATCTGCACAAATACAATGTCAGGTCTTCCAAACGCGAACGCCCCCGCAGAGCCTCCGGGCTAGGGCCGGCTCGTGCGGGGGCGCGCAGGGGCGTCGAGCGATAGTTGCGATCACAAGGCAACGCAGGTTGCCCCGGGGACTGATCGTTGCGTCAGTTTGGACGCGGCTCGAGCCCGTACTCCTGCATCTTGCGATAGAGCGTCGAGCGGCCGATCTTGAGCCGCTTGGCGACCTCGGTCATGTGGCCGCGGTAGCGACCGAGCGCGAGGCGGATCATGTCGGCCTCGATCTCGTCGAGCGGGCGGATGTCGCCGTTCTCGCGCACCGCCGGAATGCCGATCGAGCTGCCGCCGGCGTTGCCGCCCTGGGCCTCGCGACGCACTTCCATGGTCTGCGGCACGGTGTCCTCGGCGCCGAGCATGGCGGGCCCGGTGTAGACGGGCTTGCGCAACGCGGGCGCAGGGGCGGCGGGGATCGAGACCCGGAAGCCCTCGACCTGCGAGGCGATCTGCGGCAGCTCGGCGATGGTGATCTCCGGGCCGTCGGCGAGGACCACCGCGCGGAAGATGGCGTTCTCGAGCTGGCGGACGTTGCCCGGCCAGGAGTAGCTCTCGATCAGCGCCATCGACTCCTCGGAGAAGCCCGAGACGCGCTTGCATTCCTCGGCGGTGAAGCGCGCCAGGAAGTGGTTGGCGAGCTCGGCCACGTCGTCGACGCGCTCGCGCAGCGGCGGCACGAAGATCGGGAACACGTTGAGGCGGTAATAGAGATCCTCGCGGAACTTGCCCTCTTTCACCAGCTGGATCATGTCGCGGTTGGTGGCCGAGATCAGGCGGAAGTTGACCTTCACCGGCTTCTTGGAGCCGACCGGGTCGATCTCGCCCTCCTGCAGGGCACGCAGCAGCTTGACCTGGGCTTCCAGCGGCAGCTCGCCGACCTCGTCGAGGAACAGCGTGCCACCGTCGGCCTCTTGGAATTTGCCGACTCGACGGTCGACGGCGCCGGTGAACGCGCCCTTCTCGTGGCCGAACAGGGTCGATTCAACCAGGTTCTCGGGGATGGCGCCGCAATTGACGGTGACGAAGGGACGACCCGCGCGCTCGCTCTCGCCCTGGATGGCGCGCGCGATCAGCTCCTTGCCGACGCCC
>CAMDBL010000216.1 GCA_945889015.1 Devosia equisanguinis | reverse complement strand
CGTCTATCGTGCGGAGGCGCAGAAGATGAACAAGGATGTCGGACGCGTGCAGGCGCTGGCCGAGGCCTTCGAGAAAAACGACGGCCGCCGCCCTCGCATCCTGATCGCCAAGATGGGCCAGGACGGCCACGACCGCGGTCAGAAGGTGATCGCCTCGGCGTTCGCCGATCTCGGCTTCGACGTCGACATCGGGCCGCTGTTCGCGACGCCCGAGGAGGTCGCCCGACAGGCAGTCGAGAACGACGTGCACGTGGTCGGCGCCTCGTCTCTGGCGGCGGGCCATCTGACGCTTGTTCCGGAGCTGAAAGCGGCGCTGGAGAAGGAGGGCCGGCCCGACATCATGATCGTGGTCGGCGGCGTCATCCCGCCGGGCGACTACGCGGCGCTGTTCGCGGCCGGCGCCAAGGCCGTGTTCGGTCCCGGCACCAATATTCCGGTCGCCGCGGCGGACCTGATCGAGAAGCTCAACGCCGCGCTCGGCTACGGCCCCGGCGGCGGCAAGCAGGCGGCGGAGTAGAGGCCTAGCGCGCCCAGCGAGGCACCGCGGCCGCGCGCTTGGCGGCATGACGGGCGACCAACTCCGGAGCGACTTCGCCCCGCTCGACCGCAGCGCGGACGGCGCATCCAGGCTCCGTCGAGTGCCCGCAATTGCGGAAACGGCAGCTCAGCGCCAACTCGTCGATGACCGAGACATCCGGCTCCGTGCTCTCCTCGCCGGTCCAGACCTCCAAGCCGCGCATGCCGGGCGTGTCCATAATGGCACCGCCGCGCGGCAGAACGAACATCTGGCGATGGGTCGTGGTGTGGCGGCCGCGATCGTCGTGGCCACGGACATCTCCGGTCTTCTGGGCTGCTCGCTCCAACAACAGGTTCGTCAGCGTCGATTTGCCGGCACCGGACGATCCGATCAGGGCGACGGTGGTGGCGGCATCGCAATACTGGTGTAGCACCTCGGCGGCACCCGGCGCGCGGGCGCTCATGGCGTGGATCGGACAATCGATGGCGATGTCGGCGAGCGCGGCGACTTTCGCCTTGGCGTCCGGAGCCTTGTCGGTCTTGTTGGCGATGACGACGGGCCGGGCCCCCCCCGCCTTGATCAGCGTGAGATAGCGCTCCAGCCGCGCCGGGTTGAAATCGCCGTCCAGCGCCATGACGACGAAGACGATATCTACGTTGGCCGCGATCAGTTGCGGCCGTTGCTCGCTCGACGCCTTTCGCACCAGGGCGCTGGTGCGGGGCAGGACCGCTTCGATCGTCGAGTGACCATCTCCCGCCGACGGCCGCAGGGCGACGAAATCGCCGACGCCGGGCAGGTCGGTCACCTGGGCGGCGGCGTTGCGCAGCCGGCCCGCCAGCGTGGCCGACACCTCCGGCCCCTCGATCGCGACCTGATGATGCGTCCGATGCTCGCCGACCACGCGCCCCGGCAACAGGCCGTCGGCGGCATGCGGCGCGAAGTCCGCCTGCCTGCGCTTGTCCCAACACAGGGCCGAGAGCTTCAAGGCGATCTCCTGGACTGACGGGACGAGCATAGTACCACGCTCGGCTGCGCAGGCGAGAAAGAGGTCAGGCGACCTTCCAGCGCACGGGCGATGGCCCGATGGTGCGATAGGCGACTTGCGCATGATGCTTGCAATACGATGATTTTCCGTCGTGCTGGGCACCGCACAAGAAGAAGCCCGGCCCTTGCGGATCGCCGATCGGCCAATGGCACGACGACGCGCCGACCGTCAGGATCGTCTTGCGCTGGGCCTTGGGGATGTCGTGGTCGAAGTCGGTGCCGGTGTTCGACTCCGCGATCAGGCGAAAGTCCGGAATTCTCTGCATGGCAGCCTTTCTCGGGCAAGAATGTTAAGAAGAAGCCGGTAGGGCCCGGGCCGTCGCGGGTCGCGCGGACGCGGTCCGATGACGAACGTCCAAACGATGGGTTCGGACCAATGTCGACCGAATGTGGTTTCGGGGCTCTTCGATGCGGGGCCGGTCGAGGTCCTCGGCAGGGAAAAGCGCTCCTCCGATCAAAACGGGCGCCCTGCACCTTACTCCGGTAAGCTCCAAAGCGAGGTGTGGCATGATGTGCGACACGCACGAGCCCGCCATGCGAGCTCCCACGCTCGCCCCGGGTGACATCGCTGCTCATCCGCGCTAAGCCCCCGCAGCCATGCTGCACATCAACGAACTCTCCTATCGCATCGAAGGCCGGCCGATCCTCGAAGGCGCCACCGCCGGCATTCCGACCGGCCACAAGGTCGGTCTCGTCGGGCGCAACGGCACCGGCAAGACCACCTTGCTGCGCATCATCGCCGGCGAGATCCATCCCGACGACGGCGCGCTGACGGTGCCGCGCGGCTCGCGCATCGGCTACGTGCAGCAGGAGGCGCCGGGCGGCGAGGCGACGCTGATCGAGTGGGTGCTCGCCGCAGACACCGAGCGGGCGAGCCTGCTCGACGAAGCCGAGACCGCGAGCGATCCCCACCGCATCGCCGAGATCCAGGAGCGGTTGGTCGACATCGACGCGCACGCAGCCCCGGCCCGGGCCGCCGCCATCCTCGCCGGTCTCGGCTTCGACGAGGCGGCTCAGATCCGCCCATGCCGCGAGTATTCCGGCGGCTGGCGCATGCGCGTGGCGCTGGGCGCGATCTTGTTCCTCGAGCCCGAGCTGCTGCTGCTGGACGAGCCGACCAACTATCTCGACCTCGAAGGCACATTGTGGCTCGAGAGCTACCTCAAGAGCTATCCGCACACCGTGCTGATGGTCAGCCACGACCGCGACCTGCTCAACCGCTGCGTCGGCGCGATCTTGCACCTCGACCGCGGCAAGCTCACGCTTTACGCGGGCGGCTACGACGACTTCGAGGCGGCACGGCGGGCCAAGTTCGATCTCGACCTCAAGCTCAAGAAGAAGCAGGACGACCAGCGTAAGCATCTCGAAGCCTTCATCACCCGCTTCAAGGCGAAGGCGACCAAGGCCGCGCAGGCGCAGAGCCGCGTCAAGGCGCTGGCCCGCATGCAGCCGATCGCGGCCCAGGTCGAGGATCGGGTGATCCCGTTCCTGTTTCCCCAGCCCGCCAAGATGCTGGCAAGCCCGTTGATCCGAATGGAGAAGGCGATCGCCGGCTATGCGCCGGGCAAACCGATCCTGCAGAACCTGAGCCTTCGCATCGACCAGGATGACCGCATCGCCCTGCTCGGCCAGAACGGCAACGGCAAGTCGACGTTCGCCAAGCTGATCGCCGGCCGTCTCGCGCCGATGGGCGGCGAGGTGTGGGGCATGCAGAAAGTGACGGTGGGCTACTTCGCCCAGCACCAGCTCGACGATCTCAATCCGAACGCGACGCCCTACGACACCATCTCGAAACTGATGCCGGACGCGACCGAGGCGCAGAAGCGCACCAAGCTCGGCGGTTTCGGCTTCGGCGCCGACAAGGCCGATACCAAGTGCGCCAACCTGTCGGGCGGCGAGAAGGCGCGGCTGCTGTTCGCCGTCACGGCGTTTCACGGCCCCCACCTGATGATCCTCGACGAGCCGACCAACCATCTCGACGTCGACAGCCGCGAGGCGCTGATCCATGCGCTCAACGACTACGAGGGCGCGGTCATTCTGATCAGCCACGACATCCATCTCGTGGAGGCCTCCGCCGACCGCTTGTGGGTGGTTCGCGACGGGACGGTGAAATCCTACGACGGTGACATCGAGAGCTATCGCAACGAGTTGCTGGGGCAGCGCGGTGTCAAGGCGCGCGAGCGGCGCGCGGCCTCTGCTGAATCGGGCGAGGGCCGGGTCAGCAAGGCGGATGCACGCCGCGACGCGGCGCAGAGGCGGTCGGAGCTGGCGCCGCTGCGCAAGGCGATGCAGACCGCCGAGAAGAAGATGGAAACGCTCGCGGCCGAGATCGCCAAGATCGATGCGGCGCTGGCAGATACCGCGCTGTATACGCGCGACCCCGGCAAGGCTCAAAAGCTCAGTCTCGAGCGCGGTCAGCTTGCCAAGCGCCTCGCCGACGCCGAGGAGGTCTGGCTACTGGCGACCGAGACCTATGAGACGGCGGCGGTGGAGGCCGGTGTCTGACCATCGGTCAGACACCTCCGTCGAAATCGGGTATCTGACGCGGAGCGTCAGACACCCCCACTCGTCAGTCGAGCGCGACCCACTCGTCGCCGACCTTGAGGCGGTGCTTGATCAGGCCGGGCTTGATGATGACCTCGACGAAGCAGCCCTTGGCCGCGGCTTCGATAAGCCGCTTCTTGTCCTCGACCGAGGCGCTACCCTTGATGTCGATGTCGAGCCGGAAGCCGACGCCCTTGCTCTCGTAGGGTGCGTTGCGGTCCTCCATCTCGGCCTGCCAGCGCGCCTCGCAATTGACGTCGAACGAGGGACAGTCGATACCGAGCCGCTTCGAGAAGGCCCGCAGCTGCGTCATGATGCAGGTGGTCAGGCCGCTGGTGAAATACGCGAGCGGATAGGGCGCTGTGCCGTCACCGCCGTGGTAGGCACCCTCGTCTGACGGCAGGTCGTCGGTGCGTGGCGCCGCGCCGCGCAGATGCACCGTGCAATTGTTGCGGAACTTGGAGGTGTTGGAGCCCTCCGCCTCGAACAACACGTCGAATTTCATCTTGGCCATGTTTCCAGTCCCCGTTGTGCTCGGTGCCGGCGTCGGGGCCGGCACGTTTTATTGCATGCGATGGGCGCCCGAAGTCGAGCCCCCGGCGGCTGGCAATTACGCCATCGTGCCGCGAATCGGATAGCTGCGCTCCTGGATCACCTTCACGCCATTGAGGATGCCGGCGAGGTCGGGGCGCGAGAACGGCGCATTCGAGATGTCGATGACCTGCACCTTGCCCTCGGGATTGATCAGGAACATGCCGGGCTCGGCGAAGGGCCGGTCCGTCTCCTGCGCCGAGCGCGGCTCGGAGATGTAGAGGCCGAGCGTACGCATCTGCGGGATCGAGAGATCGTAGCCGACCGGGAAACGCCAGCCGTGCTCCTCGACGTCGGCCTTGGCCTTCTCGACTGGATCGGCGGAAACGGTCAGCAGCGAAACACCGACGGCCTTGAAATCCTCGATCATGCCGTCGAGCGTCTTGAAGTACTTCTTGCACAGCGGGCAGTGCTTGCCGCGATAGACGATCAGCAGCCGCCAGCCGGTCATCGCGGCGGGGTCGGCGGTGCCGCCCGAGACCAGCGTGACGGGGAGTGAGGGAATGGCGGCGCCGGCAGCGAGTTTCATCGACATGGCTTTTGGAGTCTCCTGTTGAGTGGTTCTTCGTGTATCGCGCGGAGGCTTATCCGCGAAATGCGGAGCGGAGCGGCAGGCCCATCGGCGCGAGTGTCGCGGCGACGATACCTTCGAGTTGCGCGCGCGGCGCTCCCGTCCGCGCCAGCACGCGGATGCCGAGCAGGACGGCCATCACGTGATCCGCCGTTGTCTCGGGCTCGAGCGTGGTGACGACCAAACCGGCGGCCTTCGCCGCGATCAGGCTGCGCGTGAAGAAATCACGCACTTCGGTAAGATGCGCCGCGATCACCGGTGCAAGCCCCGGATCATGCGGGGCCACCTCGATCGCGGAATTGATCAGGAAGCAACCGCGCCGCTGCGGATCGTCGACCGAGCGATCGACGATTTCTCCGAGAAACCGGGTGATGCGCTGCTCCGGCGCCGTCTCGGCCTCGATGCGGTCGATGCGCTCGCGGGTGAGTTCATCGCAATAATGCTCGAGCGAGCGAGCGAACAGCGTGCGCTTGTCGCCGAAGGCGTTGTAGAGGCTGGGGCTGGCGATGCCCATGCTCTCGGTCAAGTCGCGCACAGAGGTCGCCTCGTAGCCGCGATCCCAGAAGCAGGCCATCGCCGCCTCCAGCGCCTCGGTCTCGTCGAATGCCTTCGGTCTCGCCACCTGATGCTGGTCCGCTGATGCTGCTCGTGCGCTATGGCTTGCTGTTCTATATCATGCGATACAAAATCATGTAAAGCCCGATCAACCGGAGGTCCAAGGTGAGCAGCAAACCGATTTCAGCCGATTTCCCCTTCGCGATGAAACGCATCGCCGTGAGGGACAGCGAAATGGCTTATATCGACGTTGGCCAGGGCGATCCTATCGTCTTCCTTCACGGCAATCCGACATCGTCCTATCTCTGGCGCAACGTCATCCCGTACGCGCAAGGCCTCGGCCGTTGTCTGGCACCGGACCTGATCGGCTTTGGCCAGTCCGGCAAGTCGCCGCGCTATCAGTATCGCTTCGCCGATCATGCGGCCTATCTCGACGCCTGGTTCGAGGCGCTGGGGCTGACCCGCAACGTGACGCTCGTGATCCACGACTGGGGCGCGGCTCTGGGCTTCTGGCGGACTTGTCGCTTCCCCGCAAGCATCCGCGCGGTCGCCTACATGGAGGCGATGGTGCGGCCACGGTTGTTCAGCGACATGCCGCCCGAGCGCGTCGCGGTTTTCAAGCGCTTGCGTGGCTCCGAAGGCGAGCGGATGGTGATCGTCGACAACTTCTTCATCGAAAGCATGCTGTTCGAGCACGGGATCATTCGCCGCCTAAGCGTTTCTGAGAAAGCCGTGTACCGCGCGCCGTTCGACAAGCCAGTCCATCGGGTACCCACCTTGGTGTTTCCGCGAGACATTCCCTTCGACGGCGAGCCGTCCGATACGGCGGGGATGGTCAAGCAGTACAGCGACTTCATGGCCACCAGCACGAACCTGCCGAAGCTGTTCGTCAACGCCGATCAGGGCCACGGGACGGCCGGAGCTGCGCGCGAACTCTGCCGCACATGGCCCAACCAGCGAGAGGTCACGGTGTCCGGCAAGCACTACCTGCAGGAAGATTGCCCGCACGAGATCGGCGAGGCGGTGGCGCGCTTCGTCGCCGAGGTGCAGGCGGGTGGAGGACGCTGAAATGACCGACGGCACGAGGCAAATTGAACCGCGAATGCTCTATCAGAAGCGCTATGCGACGGTGCTTGGCCGCCGCATGGCCTATGTCGACACCGGCGGCACCGGCGACCCCATCGTCTTCCTGCACGGCAACATCACGTCGAGCTACATGTGGCGCAACATCATGCCCCACGTCGAGGGCATGGCGCGCTGCATCGCCATCGACAACATCGGCCAGGGTGACAGCGAGAAGCTGCCGGAGTCCGGTCCCGGCCGCTATCGCCTCGCCGAGCACCAGCGTTACATCGATGCGCTGATCGAGCAACTCGATCTCGGCGATCGCGTCACGCTGATGCTGCACGACTGGGGTGGCGCGCTCGGTTTCACCTGGGCAATGAACAATGCGCATCGCCTCAAGGCGCTGGCCTACATGCAGACGCTGATGGGGGATCAGCGCTGGGAGTATTGGCCGCCGGCCGTTTCGGACCTGATGCGCCGGTTCAAGTCGCCGGAAGGCGAGGCGCTTGTGCTCGAGCAGAATTATTTCATCGAGAAAGTGTTGCCGGGAATGACGATCCGGCGGCTTCCCGACGAGATCTGGAACGAATACCGCAGGCCCTATCGCGAGCCGGGTGAAGGACGTCGCCCGACTCTGACTTGGCCACGGGAGATCCCGGTCGAGGGCAACCCCGCCGACGTGCTCGCGACGATCGAGGCGTACGTGTCCTGGCTTTCGACAAGTCCGCTGCCGAAGCTTTTCATCAACAGCGAGCCGGGCGCGGTGCTCAAGGGACACCTGCGCGACCGGGTGCGGACGTTTGCCAACCAGACCGAGATCACTGTTGCGGGCCTGCACTACATCCACGAGGACAGCCCGCGCGAGATCGGAGAGGCGCTCGCCGCCTGGTATCGCGGTTTGGCATGAGGTTCCAGGTCTCACCGTGACGCTGGTATGCGCCTGACGATGTGACTAGGATGCCTACGCGCGAACGGTGGATGCAAGCGCGTCCACCATCCGTGATGTGATGAAGGGCCGAGGTTTGCCGATGGGGGTAAAGCAGCCCTCCGTCGACAGCAAACGGGGTAGGGGTCAGCCACCGCA
>CAMDBL010000215.1 GCA_945889015.1 Devosia equisanguinis | reverse complement strand
CCACCGCCTTGAGCGAGAAGGGGAGACGAGCCGAGCGAAAGTGCCAGCGCCAGCAGCGCCAGACGGGAGGTGGAGCGAATGTGTGTCATGTCAGCAACCCTTTGCTTTTGGGTTGCAAACGCCACGACCTGGCGTGAGTTCCGGCCGTCGGATGAGGCCTTGGCCCTGGAAGATGTGTCAGTCGAGATCGGCGGGCCGGCGCTTCCAGATGCGGAGGCAGGTGGCCTCGTGCTGCTTCCTCGTCAACCCGCGCTTGGGGTTCCAGCCCTTAAGGCAGGGCTCGAGCCCCGGTGCGACCTCGGCCTTGCCGCCGCCCCGATAGGACGGCAGGCGGCGGCGGGAATTGGCGCCCGACGACGATACATTCGGGTCGATCCGAATGCTGGGCTGCGGCGAGGGTCCAGTCGGGGTGAACGAGCCGGAGCCACCCGGCGGCATCGGGTGGATGTAGCCGGGGGGCGCGCCGGGTAGCGGTCCCGTCGGGTTGATCGAGCCCCTGCCAGGGGGCATCGGAGCGATCGAGCCCGGGGGATTGTTCGGAGACGGTCCAGTGGGGTTGAACGAGCCGCTTCCCCCCGGCGGCATGTCGTTGCCAAAGCCGCGCTGAGCCATGGCGGTGCTGCCGGAGACCAGCACGAGGACGGCGGCCAGGGGCAGGAGTGGGCGAGAGCGTGGTGTCATCAGGCCGTGTCCATCTGTGCGCGGCCGATGATGCCGTGCCTTTCCATCCCATCTAGGTGAGGATGCCGGGCACGTCCGTCAAGCGAAGCGGGTCGGTGGGCTTCAACGGCCCTGCGTGGCAAGGATCCGTACGGCGAAGGCCCCGAATACACCTGCGAACAGCCAGGCGATGGCGCGCATCAGGCGCGGCCGTGCCTTCAGGCCGTACACCACCCGCTCGGCCCCCAGGATCATCAGCACCGCCAGCGGGAACGAGAAGGCGACGAAATAGAGGCCGAGGAACAGCAGCTTGCCCGTGGCTTGTGGATCGCCGGCGTCGACGAACTGCGGCAGGAACGTCACGAAGAACAGCACCACCTTGGGGTTGGTCAGGTTGACCATCAGCCCGAGCAGCAGCGTGCCTGGAATCGAGACCGCTCCCGTACCGGCCTCCGCGACGTTCAGTGCGGACCCGTGCCGGATGGCCGAGACCGCGAGCCAGGCGAGATACGCAGCGCCGACGACCTTCAGCGCCAGGAACGCGACCGGCGACGCGGCGATCAGCGCGGAGATGCCGAAGGCGGCGAGCAGCGCGTGGACGATGGAGCCGGCACTTGCCCCGGTCATCGAGGCGATACCCGCACGCCGTCCACCGGCGATCGTCTTGGCCAGGAACAGGCTCATGTCCGGACCCGGAGTCACGAAGAGGACGAAGCAGGCGGCCGAATAGGCGATCAGCGTGGCGCTGTCGGGAACGAAAGCCATCAGGCGGCGGCGAGGCTCTGCACCACGCTCTCGAACAGGGCGCGGCCGTCGGTGCCGCCGAGCGCGGTTTCGAAGAGGCGCTCGGGATGCGGCATCAAGCCGAGCACCCGGCCGCGCTGGTCGGTGATGCCGGCGATGTTGGCCATGGCGCCGTTCGGGTTGGCTTCGGGTGTCACCGCACCGGTGCGGTCGCAGTAGCGGAACAGGATGCGGTTCTGGTCCTCGAGCTGCTTGATCGTTTTGGCGTCGGCGAAATAGTTGCCCTCGGCGTGCGCGATCGGCACGCGGATCACCTCGCCCTGGCTGTAGCGGGAGGTGAACATCGTATCGGTGCGCTCGACGCGCAGGAACACGTCGCGGCAGATGAAGTGCAGCGAGGCGTTGCGCAGCAGCACGCCCGGCAGCAGGCCCGACTCGCACAGGATCTGGAAGCCGTTGCAGATGCCGAGCACGGGCGTGCCGGCCTTCGCCTTGGCGACGACGTCGCGCATGATGTTGGAGTGCGCCGCCATCGCCCCGCAACGCAGGTAGTCGCCGTAGGAGAAGCCGCCGGGCAGCACGATCATGTCGGACGCCGGCACCGTGGCATCACCGTGCCAGACCATCTGCACGGGCTTGCCCGACACCGCCTCCAGCGCGACCTTCACGTCGCGATCACAGTTGGAGCCGGGGAAGACGATGACGGAGATGCGCATGGTCGAGAGCCTCGTGGCGGATGCGTCCTGCTAGCACGCGAGCCGGATGGCGTCCACGCGGCCGGCCGCTCGATCACCGCAAGATCACGGACAGGGCCGCCACGATCGCGGCAACGAGCGGGATGCCGATGAAGATCGCGGCCTTCACCAGCATGAATCGCAGTGCCCTGGCTGCGTCGTCCGTGGGTTTGGTGGCAGGCGAAGCCATCTCAACCCGTGATCTCGTAGGCGTAGTTTTCGATCACGGTGTTGGCGAGCAGCTCCTGGCACATGCGCTCGACGGCGGCACGGGCCTTGATCTCGTCGGTCTCCTTGAGGGCGACCTCGATGTACTTGCCCTGGCGGACGTCGTCGACGCCATCGAAGCCGAGCGAGCCGAGCGCGTTCTGGATGGCCTTGCCCTGCGGATCGAGGACGCCGTTCTTCAAGGTGATGCGGATGCGTGCTTTCATGTGAGACGAGGGAGTAGGGAATAGGGAGTTGGGAGTAGGCAGCAAGCCCGCGATCCCCACTCCCCACTCCCTACTCCCCACTCCCTCCCTATCAATTCGGTTTGCCAGTCGGATTGGAGGCCACGAGCACGGGGCCCTGGCCCTTGGGCGGGCGGTTCTCGGCGAGAACGCCGAGGCGGCGCGCCACTTCCTGGTAGGCCTCGAGCACACCGCCGAGATCGCGGCGGAAGCGGTCCTTGTCGAGCTTGTCGCCCGACGTGATGTCCCACAGGCGGCAGCAGTCCGGGCTGATCTCGTCGGCCAGGATGATGCGCATCTGCTCGTTCTCCCAGTGGCGTCCGAACTCCACCTTAAAGTCGACGAGGCGAATGCCGATGCCGAGGAACAGGCCGACGAGGAAGTCGTTGATGCGCAGCGCGAGCGACATGATCTCGTCGATTTCCTGGGGCGTCGCCCAGCCGAACGCGGTGATGTGCTCCTCGGAGACGAGGGGGTCGTTGAGCTTGTCGTCCTTGAAGTAGAACTCGATGATCGAGCGGGGCAGCGCGGTGCCCTCCTCGAGCCCGAGACGAGTCGCGAGCGAGCCGGCCGCGACGTTGCGCACCACCACCTCGAGCGGGACGATCTCGACCTCGCGGATCAGCTGCTCGCGCATGTTGAGGCGGCGCATGAAGTGCGTGGGCACGCCGATTTCGCCGAGCCGCTGGAAGATGTACTCGGAGATACGGTTGTTGAGCACGCCCTTGCCTTCGATCAACGCATGCTTCTTGGCGTTGAAGGCGGTGGCGTCGTCCTTGAAATGCTGGATCAGCGTACCGGGCTCTGGACCCTCGTAGAGCACCTTGGCCTTGCCTTCGTAGATGCGGCGACGCTTGTTCATCTCGAGTCCTCTTCCCGGTTCCGGGATATGTCGTTGCTTCTGGGTTTTCTGGATCTTTAAAGGGCTTTCGCCGCTAGCGCCGGCCCGGCTGCTGTGAGTCCGACGTGACCTGGCTGCCAGCCGGCGCTGAATAAACCTCGGCTGGACACTAGCCGAACCGGGGGGGAGAAACAATCTTAACGCTGCGATCGCGGCGGTTGTGGGTAATGCGCCGCGGGTAACATTGATTTGCCGTGCAGGGCGGGCTATGGCTCGATGCATGGGATTTCTGTGACGCATGTGCAACTCGGGTCGTGCCCACCTACGGTTGATCCGTAGAGCTGAGCGCGCGCTATAGTGGAGAGCAACGGGATGACGACGTTCGACAATCGCGAGAAGGGCTTCGAGAACAAGTTCGCCCGCGACCAGGACCTCAAGTTCAAGGCGGAGTCGCGCCGCAACAAGCTGCTCGCCGAGTGGGCCGGCGCCAAGCTCGGGATCACCGGTCCGGCGCTCGAGGACTACGTCAAGGCGGTGCGCAAGGCCGATCTTGCCGAGAAGGGTGACGAGGATCTCGTCCGCAAGATCCGCAAGGATTTCGACGAGAAGGGCGTGGCGGTCTCCGACGACGACATCCGCAAGCAGATCGGCGCCTTACTGGCCGAGGCAGTGCAGCAGATCGAGGATGGTAAGTAGGCGGTGCCCGCCGTGAGGCACCGGTTTCACAGGGGTTGCCTGGGCGGTTCAGCCCAGGCTTTTGAGAAAGACGCCGAAGGTCATCAGACCGTCGGGCCATGGACCGTGGCCTGACTCGGCGTTGATGTGACCGGCGTTGGCGATCACCGAGAGTTCGCCGCCCCACGCGGTGGTGATGGCCTCCGCGCGCTCGATGCTGCAGAAGACGTTGTTGGAGGATGCGATCACGCGGGCCGGGAACGGAAGCCGCTGCATCGGCATCGGCGCGAACGTCAGCACGCTTGCGGGCCAGGACGGCAGTCCATCGGGCAACGGCCAGCCGGCGATGGCGTCGGTATCTGCCGGACCGACGAGGAATGCGCCGGCGACCTGCCCCTCCGGCAGTCGCGACGCCGCATGCGCGATCGCCGCCACGCCGAGACTGTGACCTACCAGCACGACCGGTCGCGCCGCGCCCGTGACGGCCGCACGGATGGCACTGCTCCAGACGGCCTCATCGGGCGATTCCCAACTCGCCTGCTCGACGCGGCGCGCGGTGCGCAGGTTACGTTCCCATCGCGACTGCCAGTGATCGGGCCCTGAGTTTCCGAACCCAGGCACCAACAGAATGTCGACGTCACCTGACCGCATCGTTTCTCCTCTCCCGCTCAGCCGGCCTGCTCGCCGGGTTTGACCGCGCCGCTCACCAGGGAAAACGCGACGAGGCCTGCGGCGGCCACCTGCGGATTGTAGAGCGAGGTGAGGTTGCCGAAGTTTTGCAGGAAGAAGCTCGAGCCCATCGCGTAAGCCCACACGACAAAGGCCAGCGTCGCGACCACCGCATGCGTGGCCCATGGCGAGTTCTGCGCGCGGCCCTGCTGCCAGATGTAGATCGGTGTGCAGATCACGCCGAGCAGGAACACCGCCATCGGGAACTTGGGACCATACAGGGCCATCAGGTCCCCGGGTGCCACAGGGCCCGCAAGCGGCGAGACGGCTTCCGTCCCGGTCCCTGCGGTCGCCACCAGCTTGCTCTTGCCGACCACACCCTTCAGGTCGAGCAGGTTCTCCAGCGACAGGTAGGCGCCGATCACCTCGGCTGGAATGTACTTCACCAGCCGCTCGGTGAACTGGTCGCCGCTCACCACCTCGGTTCGCGTGCGGCCGCCGGTCGTTTCCATTCCCCCGCCGGCCGGCACCTCGATCGTGCGTGTCGGTTGAACAAGTCGGCCCATATTACTCCCCCGGGAAAGTCGATGACGAATGGCGGCTAGCATAAGGGCAGCCGGGCGGGAGTTGAAGTGGCCATGCGATAGCTGCCGCGGCGGCGTCCTCCTGCAAGCAAATTTGCTTGCGCACGGCGAACGCGGCGGCAATCGTACGAAGTCGGAAGCCGGAACGTATTGGAGGGCGTCGTGCGGGGAGCCGTGATTGCCGGCGTGGCGATGGTGATGATGGCGGTGCAGGCGGCTCCGGCCTCGGCGCAGGCGTCTGCCGTGGAGTGCGCGGCAGCACCGGTGAGCGCGCGCGGGGAGCCGGCGCGCTTCGAGGCAGTGGCCCGCGCCAAGGCGAGAGCCAACTGGCGGGCGCGGGTGCGCGCGATGCCGGGGCTCGGCAACTCTTATTCGAACTGGGCTCGCGCGGCGCAAGCCGTGGAACGCTGCATCAGCGGCTCGGCGGGAACGGTGTGTACGCTGACCGGCAGGCCCTGCCGGTAGGCCGCTGGCGCTGCCATGGACGCACCGGGCGTCGGAAGCTGTGGAAGCCCAAAGCTAGGCTGGCGTCACCGGCGGTCTCCGGCATAGGATGCGCCGCGGCGCTCGCCGCCTGGAGTATCGGATGCGGATTGCTGTTTTCGGATTGGGAGCCGTCGGAGGCTTCATGGCGGCGCGGCTCGCGGCTGCCGGGCACGACGTCTCGGCGGTAGCGCGAGGTACGACCCTCGCGGCCCTGCGCGAGCACGGCCTCACGCTGAGGGTCGGCGGCGAGACCGTGCGCGTGCAGATCAAGGCGAGCGACAAGGCGTCCGATCTCGGCCCTCAGGACGTCGTGCTCTCTGCCGCCAAGGCCACCGCGCCGACGATGCTGGCTGAAGGGCTGGTGCCGCTGCTCGGCCGCGATACCGCGGTGATCTTCGCCCAGAACGGCATCCCCTGGTGGTACGACATCTCGCTGTCGCCCGATCGGCCGCGTTCGCCGGACCTGTCGCATCTCGATCCAGACGGAGCGCTGCGTTCCGCGATCGCGCCAGAGCGGATCATCGGCGCGGTGATCCAGTCGTCGAACGAGATGGTCGAGCCGGGCATCGTGCAGAACGAGTCGCCCGCCAACAACGCTCTGCTGGTCGGCGAGATCGACGACCGCCAGAGCACCCGGATCGCTATGCTGCGCGAGACGCTGCAAGCGGCTCGGATCGGCTCGCCCGGCGTTCCCGATATCCGGCTGGCGCTGTGGCGCAAGCTGATGGTCAATGCCAGTGCGTCGGTGCTGAGCCTGATCACGGGATCGCGGCTGCCCATCGTCAGGGATGACGCCTACATCGGTGACCTGTTCGAGCGGGTGGCGCGCGACGTGATCGCGGCGGCCGGAGCGCACGGCATAGACTTGTCGAGCTTCGACCCGGCTCAGTTCCGCAAGGGGCCGCAGAACCACATGCCGTCGATCCGCCAGGACTACGACCGGGGCCGGCCGATGGAGATCGACGCCATCGTCATGGCGCCTGGCCTGTTCGCGCGCGCCGCCGGTATCGACACACCCTCGCTCGACGCGGTCGCCGCGATCGCGCGGCGGATGGCGATCGAGCGGGGCCTCTACCAGGCGTGAGGCGCATCGATTGCGATGCGGCGGACCGCTCGGCGATCCCGGCGATCCACGCATGGGCCGGCTCGGCAGCGTGCCGATAGAATCGAGACAAGGCCCGACATCGAGGCCCCAGTGAGAGAGAGCGGAACGACATGAGCGCCGATCTGTGGAAGCGTCAGGCCGCCGCCAAGGCCATCGAGCTGGTGCGGCCGGGCATGCGCCTCGGTTTGGGTACGGGCTCGACGGCCGAGAAGTTCGTCGCCCTGCTCGGAGAGCGGGTCGCAGCCGGCCTCGACGTCGTCGGCGTGCCGACGTCGGAACGGACGGCGCAGCAGGCGCGGGCGCTCGGCATCCGCCTGTCCACACTCGACGACACGCCCTACCTCGACCTCACCGTCGACGGCGCCGACGAACTCGACGGACGGCTCAACCTGATCAAGGGTGGCGGTGGCGCGCTGCTCCGCGAGAAGATCGTTGCGACGGCGTCGGAACGGGTAGTGATCATCGCTGACGTCGGCAAGCGGGTCGAGGCGCTGGGCGCGTTTCCGCTGCCGATCGAGGTGGTCCGCTTCGGGCTGCGCGCGACCGGCAACCTGATCGAGATGCTGGCTGCGGATGCGGGCTGCCGGGGCTCGATGACGCTGCGCACTGGGCGGGACGGGCAGCCGTTCGTCACGGACGGCGGCAATTACATCTTCGACTGCTCGTTCGGGCGGATCGACAAGGTCGAGTTGCTGGACGAGGCGCTGAAGGTCATTCCCGGTGTCGTCGAAAGCGGCTTGTTTCTCGGCATCGCCGACACGGCCTTCGTCGCAGGGCCGACGGGCGTCGAGGAGATCGCGGCCGAATCCAGCGAGCGTCCCGCGGCCGATTGAGGTCGGGGCGCGGACCGGGGTCGGACGGAGAATGGGCGTCGACGCGGCCTACAGCTGTGCTTCTTTCATCTTGCCGTTGCCGGGGCGGCGCCTGTTGCGCTGGCTGGCAGGCGGCGCGGGCAGCTCCAGCCCCTTCTCCCAATAGGGCTCGGTGCCGTAGAGTTCGGCCAGGAACTCGATGAACACGTTGAC
>CAMDBL010000214.1 GCA_945889015.1 Devosia equisanguinis | reverse complement strand
AGGCTCATCTTCGGGATCGCCTTCCAGGCCTTGCTCAGCCAGGAGTCGCCGTCGTTACGCGGAGCGAGCCCGTCGGACTGCAGCAGGGTATAGGAATCCTTGTACCACTGCGAATCCGGGAAGTTGTGCCCGAGCACCGCGGCTGCGTTCTGGGCCTCGTTCTTGATGCCGAGCGCCATGTAGCACTCAGTCAAGCGCATCAGCGCTTCCTCGACGTGCGCCGTCGTCTGGTACTCCGCGACCACCGTCTTGAAACGGTTGATCGACGCCACGTAGTTCTTGCGCTTCAAGTAGTAGCGGCCGACCTCCATCTCGCTCGCTGCCAGGGTATCCTCCGCGATGCGGATGCGGTTGTCGGCGTCCTTGGCGTAAGGGCTGTCGGGATAGCGCGCCTTCAGCGTCTTGAGCTCGGCCAGCGCTTTGCGCGTGTAGCTCTGGTCGCGGTTTGGCTGCTTGATGTCGTCGAAGTAGGCCGACGCGATGATGTGATGGGCGAGGGCTGCGTCCTTGGTTCCCGGATGCAGCGTCGTGTAGCGCTGGGCGGAGGCGATCGCCTCGGGCAGCTTGCCGGCCTTGTAATAGGCGTAGGCGGCCATCACGATCGCGCGGCGCGCCTCGGGCGCATAGGGATGATCGCGGTCGAGATCCTCGAACTTGCGCGCCGCATCCTCGTATTTGCCGCGGTTCATGTAGCCATCGGCGTCGGCGTACATCTTGCCCGGCGGATCCGGATTCAGTGCCTTGGTGTCGATGCTGGCGGAGGAACAACCTCCGATCAGCGTGCCGGCAGCCAGCAGGATCGCAGCGAAAGCGCCGCTCGCAGCCGAGGATGTCCGGTGTGCACGCATGCCCTGCCTTTGCCTTGTTCGTCGCAAGCCCCCCGAGGGCCGTCAACATCTAGCATACGAGTCGGAAAGCGGTACAGCCTGCCTCCTGGACTGTCACCAGGACGCCGATCCGGCTGACCTGGTGTCCCCCCGCTCATGTCGCCCGGTTGCCTTCAACCGGTCGCTCCATTTCCCGACGGTGCCACAATCGATAAATGCTGTGTCGGTATTATGGTGACCCTGAGGCGCCGACCCATGAGGGTGATCTTCTCAGCGTCTCGACGGATAGCAACTCACTCGCCGGCAGCGACGGCGCGGTCGTAACGGACGGCGACAGCTTCGCGAACCCGCGGCGCCTGCACGAACGAATAAGCGTCCGGATCCGCGAACAGGGCCTTCAGCACGAAGGCGTTGAGCCGATGGCCGCCGCGCACCGAGCGATAGGCGCCGAGCAGCGGGAAACCGGAGAGCGAGAGATCGCCGACGGCGTCGAGCATCTTGTGGCGGACGAACTCCTGCGGGTAACGCAGGCCCTCGCGATTGAGGATCTTGTCGTCGGCCAGTGCGATGGTGTTGTCGAGCGAGGCGCCGAGCGCGAGGCCGGCCTTCCAGAGCTTCTCGAGGTCGCGCATGAAGCCGAAGGTCCGTGCGCGGGCGATCTCGTTACGGAACACGCCCGGAGACATGTCGAGCTGCAGGCGTTGACGGCCGATCAGCGGGGTCTCGAAGTCGATCTCGACGTCCAGCGAGAAGCTGTTGTGCGGGGTCAGCTCACCCCAGCAATCGCCCTCCTCGACGCGGATGGGCTTCAGCACCTTGATGAAATTGCGCGGCTCGCTCAGCTCGCGGATGCCGGCCTCGTCGATCGCCTCCACGAAAGCAGCGGCGCTGCCGTCCATGATAGGCACTTCCTTGCTGTCGATCTCGATGTAGCAGTTGTCGATCGAGAGACCGCGAAGGGCGGCGAGAAGATGCTCGACGGTCCCGATGGTGATGCCGGATTCATCACCGAGGACCGTGCAGAGCGTGAGATTTTTGACGTGGGATACGTTGGCCGGGATCTCTGCAGCGATCTTGCCGTTCCGGCTCGCGAGGAACCTCAATCCGGCTCCGCTCTCCGCGGGGTGGAGGATCACCGAAACCGGTGCTCCACTGTGTACTCCCGTCCCCGTCAGCTCGACCTCGCGTGCGACGGTCGTCTGTCGCGCTCCGATGAACCGTTTGGACATGTGGCGCCGTCCCTCAACCCTGTCTACGGCAGATCGATGCGATCGAAAGTGCGTGTCGTCTCGCTTCGTTCTGCTCGCCCCCACCGGCGTCCGATCGATTTGTAACGCGGCCTTTTCGATGGTCTTGAACGACCTTGGCCTTGTCGAATCGAACTCCAGTGCCTCGATTGATACAGTGCCGTGGTTACTGGGGACAAATCACGTTTTCTTACAATCTGTTACCACGTGCTGTTACCACGTGTTGCAGCATGGCACTGTGCGTCCGGCGCTCGTTTCGAGGCCGATCGTCATTTCCCGTCGCGATTGAAAAATACAGGAAGCTCAACAGCCTGTCCGCCGCTCGCTGCGCGCCTCTGGGGCGCGGGCTCGGGATTGGCGGAAGGCACGCGGCCCGCTGCTGGCGGACGTGCCGACTGTGCCGACTGTGCCGGCTGTGCCGACGGAGCACGTGCCGGGACGCGCGAGTCGGTCCGCTCCGCCACGCGTTGTGCGGGCGGGGCAGGAGGCGGGGCCGGCGCGGGCTCGGCGGGACGGCGCGCGCGGCCGGTGATCCGCTCGAACAGGCCGGGTTTGCGCCGCTCCTCATGCGCGATTTCGCCGCGGGACTGCGGTTGCGCGGGGGCACCCGGCGTCGGTGCCTTGGCGCGGTAGTCGCGCTGGCCGACGGCAGGGAAATCCTCGAGTTCGGGCATGCGCCGCTGCGGCTGCCGCCGGATGTCCTGCGGCGCGGCCGGGGTGAATGCGGCGGCGGGCTGTTGACGCGATCCCTGCTGGGCCGGACCAGTCGGGGGCTGTCGACCGGCGGCGGGCGCGGCTTGCGGCGGCGATACGGGCGTCAGCTGCGGCGGGCCCTCCTCGATGTAGACATCGCCCGGCGCATGCCAGGGAGCGCCCGCGGTACCGAGTGCGGACGTCTCGTCCGCGAAGCTCTCGTCGTCGGGCTCGTCACCGCCGAAATCTTCGCTGCCGGCCATCGCTTCCGACAGGCGCTGACCAAGCTCGCTCGGCTCGCCGTCGCCGTACGACAGGGCTGGCGCCTGCGCCGGCGGCGCGGGGGCGCGCTGCGACGACACCGGCTGAGCCGGCATGGTCGGCGGAGCAGGGGACGGGTCCGTCGCCCGCGGCGCCTCGAACGTCATCGGTTCGAACTGGGGCTGCGGGGGGGCGACCGGGCTTGCCGCCGACGTCGGCGTTGACGGGGTTGATTGGATGTCCGGCTGATGTGCGGGCACCGTCGCGTTTCCAGAGTTCGGGGTCATGCCGGAGGCGACGATCGAGACGCGAACGCGGTCGCCGAGGCTGTCGTCGAAGGTCGCGCCGACGATGATGTTGGCCTCCGAATCGACCTCGCGGCGGACCCGGCTGGCGGCCTCGTCGACTTCGTAAAGGGTGAGGTTCCTGCCGCCGATGATCGACAGAAGCAAGCCCTTGGCGCCCTTGAGGGAAATGTCATCGAGCAGTGGGTTGGCGATGGCTTCCTCTGCGGCCAGGATGGCGCGGCGGTCGCCGTTCGCCTCGCCGGTGCCCATCATCGCCGTGCCCATGCCCGACAGGATGGTGCGGACGTCGGCGAAGTCGAGATTGATCAGGCCTTCCTTGACGATCAGATCGACGATGCACGAAATACCCGAATACAGCACCTGGTCGGCCAGCACGAAGGCCTCGGCGAACGTGGTCTTCTCGTTGGCGATCCGGAACAGGTTCTGGTTCGGGATCACGATCAGCGTGTCGACGTGCTTCTTCAGCTCTGCGATGCCAGCCTCGGCCATCCGCTGACGGCGCGCGCCCTCGAACTGGAACGGCTTCGTCACGATGCCGACGACGAGGACGCCCTGCTCCTTGGCGATGCGCGCGATCACGGCCGCGGCGCCCGTGCCGGTGCCGCCACCCATGCCGGCGGCGACGAAAACCATGTGAGCGCCGGCGACGTGGGCGCGGATCTCCTCCAGCGCCTCCTCGGCCGCCGCTTCGCCGATCTCTGGCCTGGAGCCCGCGCCGAGGCCTTCGGTCAGATGCACGCCGAGCTGGATGCGATGCTCGGCGCTGGAGGTGACCAGCGCTTGTGCATCGGTGTTGGCGACGACGAAGTCCACGCCGCTGAGGCCAGCGGCGATCATGTTGTTGACGGCATTGCCGCCGGCCCCGCCGACGCCGATCACGGTCAGGCGCGGCCTGAGGTCCGTCACCTTGGGCAACTGCAGCTTGATGCTCATATCGTGCCCATCCCGGCTTCCGCTCTCCTGCTCGTCACGGCCCGTCAAGGCCGTGAACAGGGGCAAGATCCGCCCCTCAGAACTCCTTCAACCAAGACCCGACCCGGCGCAGATAGCTGGAGGGCGCATGGCCGCGCTCGCCGCTCATCCGAACCGAAACTCCCCCGGCCGCCGCGATCTGCAGCATGCCCACCACCACCGAGAACGGCGGACTACACACGTTCGGCGGCAGGCCACCGACAGACACCGGCCGCGCGACACGGACCGGGCACCCGGACTGCTCGGCGGCCATCGCCGCCAGACCGACCAGCTGACTGCCTCCGCCGGTGAGCACCAGCCGTCCCGCCGCATAGCGCGCGAGCGGGGCGGCGGCGATCCGATCCATCACCAGCGACAGGATGCTTTCCACCCTCGGCCGCAGGATCTCGTGCAGCTCCGCCTTCGTCGTGTGACGCACCTGACCCTCGTCGTCACCCGCCACCGGGTAGGAGACGACTTCGTGCTCGTCGGAACGGGCACGCACCATAGTGCCATAAAGCGCTTTGATTCGCTCGGCTTCCGCAAGAGGCGTCGAAAGCGCCCGGGCGATGTCGAAGGTGATGTGGTTGCTTCCTACAGGCAACACGTCGGCGTGGACGAAATGCTCCTCCGCGAACATGGCGATGCTGGCCGTGCCGCCGCCGATGTCGACGACGGTGACGCCGAGCCGGCGCTCCTCGGGCGTGGTGACGGCGAGGCCGCCCGCATACGGGTTGGCGACGAAGCCCGCGACGCCGAGATGGCAGCGCTCGATCGCCAGCAGCAGGTTGCGCACCGGCGCCTCGTCGGCGGTGACGGCGTGCAGGTCGCCGGCGACGATCCGCGCCGCCATGCCGCGGGGATCGCGCACGCCGGGCGCGCCGTCGAGGCGGTAGCCGATCTGGGTCAGATGGATCAGGATGCGGCCGTCGCGCTCGGCATAGGCGCGGCCGCCCGCCAGCACGCGGCTGATCTCGTCGTCGCCGACGTGGCCATGCGGAGCCTCGGCCTTGGCTGTGAAGGTCTGCGAGCGCAACCGGCCGCAGGCGATCGAGACGATCACGTCCTCGACCGCGACTCCGGCCATGCGCTCGGCCTGGCTGACGGCGGCACGGATGGCGTGCTCGGCCTCCTCGAGGTTCATGATGACGCCGGCTTTGACGCCGTGCGATCGCTGGTGGCCGATACCGACCACGCGCAAACCGCCGCCGGGTGCGCCTGCAGCCTGAGGTTGCCGGCGGGCAATGATGCAGCAGGCCTTGCTCGAGCCGAGGTCGAGGACCGAGATCAGGTCGCGGCCGCCGGCTGTCTGTCTAGCCCCGTTGAGCATTGTCGGTCTCCCTGCTCGTACGGGTGGGGGGGGCGATGCCGCCTGCGGCGGCGCGCGGTGTGGCGGGATGCGTCGGTGTCGTCGCAGGGGCCGCTCCTGGACTTGGCACCCGGCTGACGATCATGCGGCTGGGAACTCGGACGTCGACCACTGTCGCCGACATAGCCGATAGACCTTGCGCGACGCCTGCGGCGGTGACGCGGTCCAGTGCCTCGGCTTCGGCTTCGGCCGGCAGGTGGATGACCAGGCCGCCTTCCAGGTGCAGCGACCAGCGGCGGCCGTCGATGCGCTCGGCGGCCTCCATTCGGCCCGCGATTGCGGCATAGCCGTCGACGAGCTTGAGCAGGGGTTCGGCGACGGGCGGGGCGCCCTCGCCGATCACCAAAGGCAGATGGGAGGCGCCGCCGGTGTGCAGCGCCGACAGCACGCGGCCGCTCCGGTCGATCAGGAAGGTGCCACCGGCGTGCTGCCAGCGTGCGAACGGCTTGCGCTCGGTCACCGCGACCTGCAAGCGGTCGGGCAGCACGCGGGTGACGGCGACGGTGTCGATCCAGGGCAACTGCTCGATACGCCGGCGGGCAGCCGCGCCGTCGAAGCTCAGCATCGAGCCGCCGCCGGCAAGATCGAGAGCCTCGTTGATGGCGGAGTCGCTGGTGAAGTTGTGGCCGGTGATCTCGACCTGGGCGATGCCGAAGCCGAAAGAGAGCGCGAGACTGTCGATGGTCTCGCGCAGCGGGCGGCTGGTGCGGGTGTCGTGGCCGCCGCTGGTGGCGAGGGCGTAGGCGACGATGCCGACGAGGGAGGCGAGGCCGAGCCAGGTGACGCGGTTGAAGGTGCGCGGCCGCGACGGCTTGGGCTGGTGGCGCCGAAGGGGCGGCGCGGCGCCGGGCGCGGGCACGGCTCGGGGAATGCCGGGAGCGCTCTGTCCCGACTGGCTACGATGATGAGACACGACTACCCGGACCTGTTGCAACTGGCGTCCTCGACCATCCAACGCACCAGCGCCCCGAACGACAAACCGTCGTGGGCCGCCAACTCCGGCACCAGTGACGTCGCCGTCATGCCGGGCTGGGTGTTCACCTCCATGCAGATCAGCTGTCCGGTACCGCCTGGAGTATCGTCGAGGCGGAAGTCGGCGCGAGAGACGCCGCGGCAGCCGAGCGCGTGATGAGCCAGCACCGTGTATTTCTGGATAGATTGGTAAACATCCGGTAAAATTTTCGCCGGCAGCACGTGGATCGAGCCGCCGGACGCATATTTCGCCTCGTAATCGTAGAAGACGAGGTCGCCGCGCGGCACGATGTCGATGATGGCGGTGGCGCGGCCGTCGATCACGGCGCAGGTCAACTCGCGCCCGGCGACGAAGCGCTCGACCATGATCTGGCCGTCGAGGTCGGGGATTTGGCGGATCTTGTCGGCGGGGGGCGCATTAGCGCCCTTCGGCACGATGACGACGCCGACGCTCGATCCTTCGGCGATCGGCTTGGCGACGTAGGGCGGCTCCATCGCATGGCGGGTTGCTGCCTCCTCGCGCGCTAGCATGCGTCCCTCGGCGACCGGCACGCCGGCCGCGGCCATCACCAGCTTGGCGCGCTGCTTGTGCATGGCGAGGGCGGACGCCAGCACGCCCGAGTGCGTGTAGGGGATGCCGAGACATTCTAGGATGCCCTGCACGCAGCCGTCCTCCCCCCAGCGACCGTGCAGTGCGTTGAAGCAGGCGTCGGGCTTCACCTCGGCGAGCCTCGTCGCCAGATCACGGCTGGCGTCGATGCGGGTGACGCGGTAGCCCTGCTGTTCGAGTGCGTCCGCGCAAGGGGTCCCGGAGTTCAGGCTCACTTCGCGCTCGGCCGACCAGCCGCCCATCAGCACGGCGACGTGGTGGTATTTGCGGGTGTCGGCATTGTCGGTCATGCGGGCCTCGGTGTCATAGCGGTACGATGAGGTTTCGCTCTAAGAAATCACCTCCCCCTTGCGGGGGAGGGTTAGGGTGGGGGGCATTCCGACAGCGCAAGTGGTGCACCACCCCCTCCCCATCCCTCCCCCGTCGAGGGGGAGGGAGTCGCCCATGAGCGAAGCAATCGCCAAGCGTCACGCATACCCCATGCCGCCTTGCGCCGCACTAGCAGGCCGTTGAAATTTGCGGAACGGTAGCACTGCATGCTGCCAGGTCGTCTTGGTTGATGAGCTGTCGGCTCGGGAGCGGGGCGTTGCGGTGGTTGGCCTTCGGCCATTCACGCTGCGGCCAGCAGCCTCGGCATGCGGATCAGATTGTAAGCGGCCATTGCGAAGGTGAACTTGAAGCGAACGCGGGCGAGGCCGCGCACCTTGACCTTCGCCAGGCCGGCGATCGACTTGCCCCAGCCGAACGCTTCCTCGACCAGCTTGCG
>CAMDBL010000213.1 GCA_945889015.1 Devosia equisanguinis | reverse complement strand
GACTTCGTGTTCGCGGTCAAGGCCCCGCGCGCGATTGTGGGGCGGCGCGTGCTGGCCGAAACCGAGCCCCAGATCGAGCGTTTCCTGTCGTCGGGTGTGGCCGAGCTGGGCCCCCGGCTCGGGCCCCTGCTGTGGCAGCTCGCGCCGACCCACCGCTTCGACGCGGACGATCTCGCGCGGTTTTTCGATCTGTTGCCGGATAGGCTCGACGGCTTTCGCCTGCGGCACGCGCTGGAGGTGCGCCACGAGTCATTCCAGACGCCCGCGTTCATCGAGCTGATGCGCGAGCGCAACGTCGCGATCGTTTATGCCGAGCACGCGACCTATCCCGGGATCGCGGATCTGACGAGCGATCTGGTCTACGCGCGGCTGCAGAAGGGCCGTGACGATCTTGCGGCGGCCTATCCAGAGCCCGAGCTCAAAGCATGGGCCCAGCGGCTGCTCACGTGGGCCGGGGGTGGTGGGCCTCCTGATCTTCCGCTGGTTGCCCCCGAGGTTCCCGCGCCGCGCCGTCCCCGCGACGTGTTCGCCTTCGTGATCCACGATGGCAAGGTGCGCGCGCCAGCCGCCGCCGAGGCGCTGATCTCGCGATTGGGCTGACACGGCGGGACTTTTCCTCGAGGCGTCACGGCAAACGGCGTCGCAGCCGGACGGGGAGAGGCGGGCGGCTGCCCTTTGATCGCCCCTCTCGCGGTGCTAGCTTTCTGCGCGATTCACTATCTTTGACGGCGCGGGTGGTCACCGCCTCGCGCGTCTCCACCACCGCAAGAGCCGGAGCGCCGCCCATGGACAAGATCAACGCCCGCATCGCCGGCGAGCTCGGCGTCGGCGTGCCCCAGGTTGCCGCGGCGGTGGAACTGCTCGGCGAGGGCTCCACGGTCCCGTTCATCGCGCGCTACCGCAAGGAGAAGACCGGCGGCCTCGACGATACGCAGCTCCGCAAGCTCGAGGAGCGGCTCGGCTACCTGCGCGAACTCGAGGAGCGCCGAACGACTGTGCTCAAGAGCATCGAGGAGCAGGGCAAGCTGACGCCGGAGCTGGCCCGCTCGATCCACTCGGCCGACAGCAAGGTGACGCTCGAGGACATCTACGCCCCCTACAAGCCCAAGCGCCGCACCAAGGCGATGATCGCACGCGAGGCCGGTCTCGAGCCGCTGATCGACACGTTGCTCGCCAATCCCGGACTCGCTCCCGACGTGGAAGCGGCGAAGTTCGTCGATGCGGAAAAGGGCGTCGCCGACCCCAAGGCCGCGCTCGACGGCGCGCGTGCCATCCTGATCGAGCGCATCGGCGAGAAGGCGGAGCTGGTCGGAAACCTGCGCGAGTGGCTGTGGGAGAACGGCCTGATCACCTCGAAGGTGGTGAAGGGTAAAGAGGCGGACGGCGCCAAGTTCTCCGACTATTTCGATTTCAGCCAGAAGGTGAAGGAGCTGCCCTCGCATCGTGCGCTCGCCCTGCTGCGTGGCCGCAACGAGGGCGTGCTCGATCTCGACCTGGACGTGCCGACGGAGCCTGGCCGTCCGCATCCGGCCGAAGGCAAGATCATGGTCGGCTTCGGCCTCGCCGACAAAGGCCGGGCGGCCGATCGCTGGATCTCCGATGGCGTCAGGCTCGCCTGGAAAGCGCGACTGCACGTCGGTCTCGCCGTCGATCTCGTCACCCGCGGCAAGGACAAGGCCGACACCGAGGCGATCTCGGTGTTCTCAAACAATCTCAAGGATCTGCTGCTCGCCGCGCCGGCCGGGCCGCGCGCGACGATGGGGCTCGATCCCGGCATTCGCACGGGTGTGAAGGTCGCCGTCGTCGATGCGACCGGCAAGGTGCTGGACACCTCGACGGTCTATCCCCACGAGCCCCGCCGCGACTGGAACGGTTCACTGGCGACGCTGGCGGCGCTCGCCGTCAAGCACAAGGTGGACCTGATCGCGATCGGCAATGGCACTGCCTCGCGCGAGACCGACAAGCTCGCGGCCGAGCTGATCGCCAAGATGCCCCAGCTGAACATCACCAAGGTGATGGTGTCGGAGGCCGGCGCCTCGGTGTATTCGGCCTCGGAGCTGGCCGCGAAGGAATTTCCCGATCTCGACGTGTCCCTGCGCGGCGCGGTCTCGATCGCTCGCCGGCTGCAGGATCCACTGGCGGAGCTGGTCAAGATCGAGCCGAAGGCGATCGGCGTCGGCCAGTACCAGCACGATGTCGACCAGGCCGATCTCGCAAAGTCGCTGGACGTGGTGATCGAGGACTGCGTCAACTCGGTCGGCGTCGACGTGAACACGGCATCGGTGCCGTTGCTCGCGCGCGTTTCCGGGCTGAACCAGACGTTGGCCTCCAACATCGTCGCGTTCCGTGATGAAAATGGCGCGTTCAAGTCGCGTGCCGCGTTGAAGAAGGTGCCGCGCCTCGGGCCGAAGACGTTCGAGCAGGCCGCGGGCTTCCTGCGTGTGATGAACGGCACCAACCCGCTCGACGGCTCGGCCGTGCATCCGGAAGCCTATCCGGTGGTCGAGAAGATCGCGGCGGCGACCGGGCGGCCGGTGAAGGCGATGATCGGCGATGGCGCGTTCCTCAGGACACTGAAGCCGCAACAGTTCGCGGACGAGCAGTTCGGCATTCCGACGGTCAAGGACATTCTCGCCGAGCTCGAGAAGCCGGGCCGTGATCCCCGACCCGAGTTCAAGACCGCGACCTTCCAGGAGGGCGTCGAGAAAATCTCCGACTTGAAGGTCGGCATGCAGCTCGAGGGCGTCGTCACCAACGTCACCAACTTCGGGGCGTTCGTGGATGTGGGCGTGCATCAGGACGGTCTCGTGCACATCTCCGAGATGGCCGACCGCTTCATCAAGGACCCGCGCGAGGTGGTGAAGGCGGGCGACGTGGTCAAGGTGCGCGTCAAGGAGGTCGACGCCGCCAGGAAGCGCGTGGCGCTGACCATGAAGTCCGGCGCGATCCAGCCGGGTGCTCCACGCCAGGGCCAGCCAGGTGCCGATGCGGGCGGCGGCCGTCCCCAGTCGTATTCCTCGGCCCCGCCACGCCCGGCCGCGAGCGCGCCGGCAGCCGGAGGCGACAACGCCTTTGCCGCCGCATTGAGACGTGCGCAGGAGCAGGGAAAGCGCTGAAGGCCCGCAACCTCGGTGCATGTGGCACGTTTTCCGCACAGGGCAACCTGAACGGAGGCGAGCCATGCATGCTCACGATATGATTCGCACGCATCCCAACGTCCAAGGCCAACCCAACGACGCGCTGATCAGGTGTATCGAGGCGTGCTTCGACTGCGCCCAGGTTTGCACGTCATGTGCCGATGCGTGCCTCGGCGAGGAACAGGTTCAGCAGCTTCGACAGTGCATCCGGCTCGATCTCGATTGTGCCGATGCGTGCGTGGCGACGGGCTCGATCGCGACGCGGCGTACGGGATCGAACGAGCATCTGCTGCGACAGATGCTCGACGTGTGCGCGCAGGCATGCCGCATCTGCGCAGAAGAGTGTGCCAAGCACGCCCAGAGTCACGAGCACTGCAAGGTGTGCGTCGATGCGTGCCGCGACTGCGAGCAGGCCTGCCGCAGCGCCATGGGGACGATACACTGACCACTTTGCGATGGATGGATCGCGGCGCCGGTTCCCAGCCGGCGCCGGTTTGTTTTTGCGTCTCTTAGCCGGTGTCCCGGCCATTCGGCTGAAACCGTTGGCATCCCTCGCGAGTTCATATCAGCACAACTCGTACGCAGTGCTGGTTCTCCGGAACCGACACGATACGGGAAACCCATCGACTTTCTTGGAGCGTGAGATGACGAGGCGACAAACCGCGTTTTTCGAGGCGTCCGCGCGCGTGCTCTATGCAGAGCGTTCAGTCTATTTGCGCCGCATCGAGGCGATCGCCGAGGACGAGGATCGGCGGGCGGAGGTCGACGGCTACATCCAGCTCATCGACAACGTCAATCGTTCGCTGATCGATTTGTCGGGGCAGGTCAGTGAGACGTCGGCCATTCGCTGATCGGGCGCCTTCAACGGGCTAAGCCGGGAGCTCGGTCTTCTGATAACCCTGCAGATAAAGGAGTCCCGTCAGATCGCCGTGGGTGATGGTGGCGCCATTTTGAAGCTGAGAGGCGGCTTCCCGCACCATCGGCTTTGCCCGAAACGCCACGCCGAGTCCGGCGGCTTCCAGCATGGCGAGATCGTTGGCGCCGTCGCCGACGGCGAGCGTCAGGGGCGGAGGCAGACCGAGCTTGGTGGTGAGGCGCTGCAGTGCGTGCAGTTTCGCTTCCCGCCCGAGGATCGGCTCGAGCACCCGCCCCGTCAGCTTGCCGCCTGCCACTTCTAGGACGTTGGCCTGATGTTCGTCGAAGCCGAGCCGGGCCGCGATGCGTTCGGTGAAAACGGTGAAGCCGCCGGAGACCAGCGCGCAATAGCAGCCGTCGGCCTTCAGGGTTCGGATCAGTGTCTGCGCACCGGGCATCAGCGTGATCCGCTCCGCCACCTCGTCGAGAACCTTGGCGTCGAGCCCTGCGAGCAGCCCGACGCGCTCCTTCAGGGCCGCCTCGAAATCGAGTTCGCCGCGCATGGCGCGCTCGGTGATGCCGGAAATCTTCTCGCGCAGGCCGACGAAATCGGCGAGTTCGTCCAGCATCTCCTGCTCGATGATGGTCGATTCCATGTCGGCGACGAGCAGCTTCTTGCGGCGATAGGCGATGTCGTCGGCGACGACGTTCACGTCCGCGGGGAGAGGGCCGAGGGCAGCGAGGGCCTTGGCCCGCCTTCCCCATGAACCGTGGTCGTCGTCGTCGCTGAAGAGCATTTCCCACGCCTCGCCGCTCGCGAGCCATCGCGCCTCGATCACGGCGTCGGGCGGCACCGTCGCCCGCACGCGCGCCACGTCGGCTTCGCTCAGCAGCACGCCGCCGGGGCGCGCGGTCAGGATCAGGGCGCGACAGATGCGGGTGGTCATGGGAGGTCCTGTTCTGGTCGCGACCTCTCTAAGCTATTCGCTGCCTCGCCGGAATGGGCGAATGTGTGCGGCGACGCTCGCCGCTCTTGATTCCGGTTCTGGCTGCGCGAGCCCGCGATGCCACACGTATCGGAACTCCTGGACTGTGATCCCGGCCGCGCCGCGAGCCGGGATCCAGGAGACATGATCGCGCCGGTCCTCAATCCGTCTCCTCGACCACTTTCTTGAACGGTGCGTACTCGGCCAGCATCTCGCGCTGCTCGGCCATCTGGCGGCGCTCCTCGTCGAGGAAGCGGGCGACGGCGCGGCGGAAGCTGGCATCGCCGATCCAATGGGCGGAGTAGATCGGCACCGGCAGATAGCCGCGCGCGAGCTTGTGCTCGCCCTGGGCGCCCGCCTCGACGCGAGGCAGCTTGTGCGCGATGGCCCATTCGATCGCCTGATAGTAGCAGACCTCGAAGTGCAGGCAGGCGTGGTGCTCGATGGCGCCCCAGTAGCGGCCATATAGGCAATCACCGCCGATCATGTTCAGCGCGCCCGCGATGATCCGGCCGTCGCGTTCGACCACGATCAGCAGGCACTTGTCGGCCATGGACTGGCCGAGCAGCGAGAAGAACCGGCGGTTGAGATAGGGACGGCCCCACTTGCGGCTGCCGGTGTCCATGTAGAAGGCGAAGAACGCGTCCCAGTGCGCTTCGGTGATGTCGGAGCCGGTGAGGTGCCGGATCGTGAGTCCGGCCGACAGGGCCTCGGCACGCTCCTTGCGCACGGTCTTGCGCTTTCTGGAAGAGAGCGCCGCGAGGAAATCGTCGAAAGTGGAGTAGCCTTCGTTGCGCCAGTGGAACTGTTGGCCGGTGCGCTGCAGGAAGCCCTGCTCCCCCAGGGCGTTCCAGCTCTCCTCCGGCAGAAAGTTGAGGTGCAGCGAGGAGACGCCCATGCGCTTGGCGACCTCGACCGCGCCGGCCGCGAGCCATTCGGCACGCTCACCGGCTTCCGGCCCCGCGCCGACCAGCAGGCGGGGGCCCGGCACCGGCGTGAACGGAACGGCCGAGAGCAGCTTGGGATAATATTCGCCGCCCGCGCGCTCGTAGGCGTCGGCCCAGCCGTGATCGAAGATGTACTCGCCCTGGCTGTGGCTCTTGGCGTAGAGCGGCATCGCGCCAGTGATGGTGCCGGCGTGCTCCAGCACGAGGTGACAGGACTGCCAACCCGAACGGCCCCCGAGAGTGCCGGCCTCCTCCAGCGCCTTCAGGAACGCGTGCTGCACGAACGGGTTGTGGAGTGCGGGGTCGGGATTGGCGAGGCCATCCCAGACGGCGGCGTCGATCTCGCTGACGCGGGTGATCGTCCGCAGAACCGTTTCGTCGTCAGCCACAGGCCCCTCGCGCGCCGCCAAACCGATGCAACTCTAATCTACGCATGCCGCCTCAGAAAGATCACCATCTCCCGTGCTATCAGGGAGCAGATGCCGATTGCGGCGCCGGCCGAGGAACGAAACGCCATCATGCAGATCTCGTATGCCCAGAATCTCGAGGATCATCATCTCCAGCTCGCGTTCGCGGGCAGGCCCCTGGGCTTCTATGTCGACATCGGTGCGGGCCACCCGGTCGCCGACAACGTCACGTTCGCGCTCTACGAGGCGGGCTGGCGCGGCATCGTGGTGGAGCCACAGGCCGATCTCGCGCGCCTTTACGGTCCCATCCGGCCGCGCGACACCGTCGTCTCTGCGCTGGTCGGCCGCACCTGCGGCGATGCTGATTTCCACGTCGTCGATCGCCTGCACGGGTTCTCGACGACGATCGAGAAGCACGCGGCGGGCGCACAGGCGTTCGGTGCGGGATACAACACGACGCGGCTGCCGATGCTGACGCTGGCGGAGATGTGCGACCGTCACGGGGTGTCCGAGATCGACGTGCTGAAGATCGACGTCGAGGGGGCCGAGGCCGACGTGCTCGCGGGCAACGATTGGTCGCGGTTCCGGCCGAAGGTTGTGCTGGCCGAGGCGATCGCGCCGGGCACGGGCGAGCCCAACTGGGCGGGCTGGGAGCCGTACCTCGTGAGCAACGGCTATCGCTTCGTCCTGTTCGACGAGCTCAATCGCTTCTACGTCGCCGAGGAGCAGCAGGACCTCCTGCAGCGTTTCCCCCGCGAGAAGGCGGACTGGGGTGCTGTGATCCACGGCTATGAGATCGGCCGCGCGCACGAGCCGCGTCATCCCGATCACGCTCTGGCGATGGAGTTCGCCAAGGGCTTGTGGGCGAGCTTGCCGCTGCTGGAGCCGGCACTGGTGGCGCGGCTTCTGGCGCGCGGACGTGGCCTGCCCGAAAGCGAGGCGGCAGGGCTCGCCGCGACGCTCGACGCCGATGCGGTTCGCGCCGCCCTCGGTCGCATTGCCGCCGGCTACGATGGCGGCCAGCTGTTCGACGATTGAGAGACTGCTCATTCCGGTCGCGAGGTGACGTTTCCTCACCAGGTTTGATGCTGCCTGCCACGGGCGTGTCGGGAATGCGCTAGGCTCAGGCGCATGAACCATCTCGACCTCTTCCAGAGCCTCGCCGTCGCGCTGGGCATCGGCCTGTTGATCGGCATCGAGCGCGGCTGGGTCTCGCGCGACGATCCTGAAGGCGAGCGCGCGCTGGGCATGCGGACGCTGGCGCTCGCAGGGCTGCTCGGCGGCGTCTGTGGCATGGTCGCGGCCCAGAGCCCCCAGGCCGGTGGAGCGTTTCTGGCCGCCGCCTTCTTCGTCTACGCGATCGTGATCTCGTTCCTGCGCTATCGGGAGATGCTGCGGGACAACACGCTCGGCGCGACGACGGCGGTGGCGGCGTTGCTGGTTTTCGCGCTCGGCGTGCTCGCGGTGACTGTCGACAAGAGCCTGGCGGCGGCGGCCGGGGTCGCGGCGGCGGCACTGCTGGCGCTGAAGCCGATCCTGCATGGCTGGTTGCAGCGCCTGACCTGGATCGAGTTGCGGTCGGCGCTGGTGCTGCTGGCGATGAGCGTGATCCTGCTGCCGGTGTTGCCGGACCAAGGTTTCGGCCCGCTGGAGGCGCTCAATCCGCACGAACTCTGGCTGATGACG
>CAMDBL010000212.1 GCA_945889015.1 Devosia equisanguinis | reverse complement strand
CCGTCTGACACCGCCACTGTCGGGGTGCCGGCGCCGGGGCGATCGAGCCCCGCGAAGTGCGAAGCTTGCGCGGTTTTCGTTGCTGGTGCCCCGCCCCTCGCCGCCGACGCCACAGCGTCAGCACCAACCCGAAGCCACCGATCCAGGTTTGAATAAAATTGTAGAGCCCGCATTGACGGTACGGAAGGACGAATTGGCTAGCCTCTGGAAAGAGTTCGTTAATGGAGCCCGGTCATGCGGTGGCGAGCGCTGGACAGGATTGTGCGTTCGGGTGCGGAGTGCACGAGCGAGGTATCGGGCGAGAGGCGTCATCGTCTCGCGCGTGACTTCGCCCGTGAGGAGGGCGGGGCGGTCGCGGTGATCTTCGCGATCGTTTTTGCAGCCGTTCTGATGACGACCGCGATCACCATCGAGTTCGCGCTCGGCACGTCCGAGCAGACCCGCGAGCAGCAGGCGCTCGACGCCGCGACACTGGCCGCCTCGGACTTCCTCGGTCTTCCCACGCAGGATACGGAAGGTCCGGTGATAGCGGAGGCCTACTTCAAGGAGAACATCGGCTCACGCAGCAATGCCGTGATGGAGAAGGCGAAGCTCGATGCGGCCGCTGGCACCGTCAGCGCCAAGTCGACCGGGACCGTCGTCTCCGGCCTGATGAAGGTGTTCGGAGCCGACAACCTGCGGATCGGTGCCGCCAGCACGGTCGGTAAAGGCGACGAAAGGCTCGAGATCGCGCTCGTGCTCGACAATTCCGGCTCGATGGCCGGCACCTACATCACGGACCTCAAGACCGCGGCGAAAAACCTAGCCTCCATTCTTTACGCCGGCGCCAGCGGGACCGACAAGGTCAAGATCGGCGTTGTGCCATTCGCGGCCTCCGTCAATGTGGGCTCCGGCTACAGGAGCGCGAGCTGGATGGACGGCGGCATCAGCCCGCTCGAGTACCAGAACGTCTCGGAGAGCCGTACGCGCTTTCAGTTGTTCGACGACATGGGCGTCAACTGGGGGGGCTGCCTGGAGGTGCGCTCTGGTGCCTACGCCAGCAACGCCGAGCCACCGACGGCGGAGAATCCCGACAGCCTTTTTGTACCGATGCTGGCTCCCGACGAGCCCGACAGCGAGAACGACGGCGGGGATTCCTACACGAACAGCTATCTCGTCGACGATGGCGGCAGCTGCACTCCGCAGCCGACGGTCTGCACCAAGACCAGCAAGTCCGGTCGGTGCACGCGGTGGGAGAAGGTCGCATTGTCTTCGAGCGTCGCGCAGACCCGCACCTGCAAGTACAAGAATCAGGCGCCATCCGGCGGCACCGGTCCGAACACGGGCTGCACCACCAAGCCGCTGTTGCGCTTGACGACCAGTCTGAGCGACGTCAATTCGACGGTCGAGAGCCTGATTGCGAGCGGCAACACCAACATCGGTGAGGGGCTGACCTGGGGATGGCGCATGCTCTCTCCTGCCGTGCCGTTCGCCGACGGCCGTCCCTTCAATACGGAGCACAACAAGAAGATCATCATTCTAATGACGGACGGAGAGAACACCTATACAGCGAAGGGCAATCAGAATCACTCGACCTACAGCGCCTACGGATACGCCCACCCGATCCTGCATCCCGCCGACGGCCGGCTCGGCGAAACGCACACGGCCTCGGGCTTCAGGTCTGTGATGGACGCCAACCTGCTCGCGGCCTGCGCCAATGCAAAGGCTGCCGGCGTGGTCATCTACACGATCGGTTTCCGCCTGGAGAACGATCCGGCCTCGCAAGGCAACTTGCAGGCGTGCGCGACCGCGCCGGACAAGTATTTTCTCGCGAGCAACGGCGCCGTCCTGATCACGACGTTCCAGCAGATCGCGCGGCAATTGAACAAGCTCCGCGTCACCGGCTGAGCGGGCGCTTCCGCACCCGTGGGCGCCCCGCACCAGCGGGCCGGCACGGTTCCAGCACCGCCATCGCGATCTCCGCTCCCGATCGATGCCGCTTTTTCTCGTGTGGCTGCGGCAAAGGCTCACTACCGCAAAAACGCCGGCCGGGGCCCCGCTGCAACCGTCTGCCGTGCCATTGCGAGCCTTTCACACCGGTGGATAACCTGTTGACGAACTGGTGGTTATGCACTTCGCGTCGGTTATCCCCTCCCGCGACCTCGCCGAATCGCGCTTCAAATGACCAATGTGCAATGTGCGCGTCCGTCGAGATGATCTCTCGCAGGCGAGTCGGATTGGATCGACGCCGGTTTGGGCGCCGTCTGGTCGAGTGGTGGGGAGTGGTGTTCTCATGCGACGGTTCGGTTGCAGTGTCCTTTTGCGACTGCTGCGTACAGGTGTGACGCTGCCGATGTTGCTGGCGCTTGTCCTCCTGGTGATCGGTGTGTGGGCGGATGCGGCACATGCACAGGGGCGACGTTCGGCGGTGCCGTTCGATTCCCAAATGGGCCACAACTCGGTGCTGTCGATTCAGACCGGCGGCGAAATACCGGCGATGCGCAAGGTGACCATCGGCCTCGACAAGTCGATGCTGGTCGAGGTTCCCGTCGATCTCAACAACGTAATGGTGTCAAACCCCGACATCCTGGACGCGGTCGTGCAGACTTCTCGGCAGGTCTATTTGCTGGCGAAGGAGGTCAGCGAAGCCAACGCCTTCTTCTTCGGCCCCAACGGCCAGAAGGTCCTGCTGCTCGAGGTGACGGTCTGCCGTGATCTGACGTTGTTGATGGACACGATCGCCCGTCTCATTCCAGGCTCGCGCGTCAGGGCCGAGATGATGGGCGACACGGTGGTGCTGTCGGGCAGCGTGACGGCGCCGGTCGATGCGAGTCGGGCCGCCGAACTCGCCTCGCGTTTCGTCAAGAAGAAGGACCAGGTCGTCAATCTTCTGACCACTGGCACCAAGGAGCAGGTGCTGCTGAAGATCACCGTTGCCGAGATGCAACGCGACGCCATTCGCCGCATCGGCGTCGATCTGTCGAACGCCGTTCTGTCGAAGGGCGAGATGACCTTCGCCAAGGTGCTGCAGAACGGATTTCCGGTGACGAGTTCGCTGGCGCTGCCGGCACAGGCCGCCGCGATCGGTGCGGCGCCGATCGTCGCGGCCGGCACGGCCCTGCAGGGGAGTTGGCAGAGCGGCAACCAGAGCATCACCGGTATGATCCAGGCGCTGGAGCGTGCCGGCGTCGTGAGGACGCTCGCCGAGCCGAACCTGACGGCCGTCTCGGGTGAAACCGCGAAATTTCTCGCTGGCGGCGAGTTCCCGGTTCCGGTGGCGCAGGAGCTCAACCGGATCTCGGTCGACTGGAAGCCGTTCGGCGTCAACGTCTCTTTCGAGCCAGTGGTGCTCTCCGAAGGCAAGATCAGCCTGACGATCGCCGCCGAAGTCTCCGAGATCGCGACTGAGAATTCGATCAAGCTCGATACCATCACGCTGCCGGGCCTGAAGGTCCGCCGCGCCGAGACGACGCTCGAGCTGCCCAGCGGTGGCACGCTGGCGATGGCCGGTCTGTTGTCGGACGATACCCGCCAGAGCGTCGAAGGCACGCCGGCACTGATGAATCTGCCGGTTCTTGGAGCCTTGTTCCGCTCCAACGATTACCGCCGCCGGGAGACCGAACTCGTCATTCTGGTCACGCCCTACCTCGCCACGCACGCCTCACGCCAGGAGATGGCGACTCCGGAGCAGGGCTTCATGTCGTCGAGCGAGCTGCGTGAGCTGTTCTTCGGTCGCATCAATCGCGTCTACGGCGGACCCGGCCACGTGCCTCCACGCGGCGCTTATCATGGCGACTACGGTTTCATCATCGAATATCCGGATGCGGGGTTGAAGGGATGACGACGCACGCCTCGAACGCGCGGCCCGCTCGCCCGCGCCGCCAGCCTGGAACTGCGATCACTCTCGTCGCGCTCGCCGGCAGTCTCGTCGCCCTTTCGGGATGCGCGGACTTGACGATGAGCGATCAACAGGCCTTGTACCTCGACACACCGACACAGCGGCACGCCATCGGCTTCCGATCGGGGCGGGCACAGCTCGACATCGAGGTGCCGCCGGGCGGGGACACGTTCAGTCCCAACCAGCAGTCGGACGCGCTGTCATTCTTCACCCGCTATCAGGCCGAGGCGACCGGCCCGCTGTACGTGATGCTGCCGTATGGGGCGCGCGGCAACGACGCAGCGCGCCAGTTGCGCGAATTGGCGCAGGAATCGGGGGTGTCGCCCACGTCAGTGCGCATCGGCCGGAACGGCGCGCGCGAAGGTGCGTTCGTCCGCATGAGCTACAATCGGCGGGAGGTCGATCCGCCGGTGTGCGGCGACTGGTCGGAGAACCTCGGCCGCAATCACCAGCGCGTCCACTATCCGAACTTCGGTTGCGCCACGCAGCGTAATACGGCGCTCATGGTGGCCAATCCGCGCGACCTCCAGCGGCCGCAGGCCGAGGATCATCGCTCCTCGGAGAAGCGGTCCGTCGACTGGACCAAATACGTCGGGCAGGCACCAGGAGCGTCCGGCGCGAGCCCCCCCGACAGCGCAAGCAAGGCCACGCCCAAGGCCGGCTCCAACAGCAATGCGGCCGGGGTCAAGCAGTAGCTGTCGCGGTACGTGGCAGCAGCGGAAACAGCGCCTCAGGCCGCGGACCGGCGCCTCACCTGCTCGCGATGCACCGTATAAAGGCCAGCGCCGACGACGATGAGTATCCCCAGGATCGACGTGGGATGCGGCAGCTCGCCCCAGAACACGTAGCCGATCAGGATCGACCACAGCACGATCGAGTATCGAAACGGGATGATGGTCGCGATTTCGCCGCCCGAGCGCAAGGCGATCACCATGCAGGAAGCACCGATCGTATGCACGACCCCGGTCGCGGCCAGTCGCGCGGCGTCGATCGGGCTTGGCAGGCTCCAGCTTTCCGTCAGACCGAGAAGCAGGCCGCCGGCGCCGGTGAGGACGAACGTGAGGAAAGCGATCAGCTTTGTCGGCACGGCCTTGTCGATGTAGCGAGTGCCCAGGTCGCGCATGGTGACGCAGCCGATCGCGAGAATGGCCGGCAGATACCACCAGGAAAAGTCCGGGCTCGTCGGCCGGATGATCAATAGCGCGCCGAGAAAGCCGACGATGGTTGCCGTCCACCGCCGCCAGCCGACCGGCTCGGCGAGGAACAGCGCCGCCGCCGCCGTGATCATCAGCGGCGTCGTCTGCATGATGGCGGTGGCATTGGCGATGGGGATGCGCACCAGCGACGAGACGAACAGCAGCGAGCCGCCGACCTCGCCGATGTTGCGGATCAGCATCGGCCGCGAGTAGCTCTCGCGCAGCATTCTCAGCGGATGGATGCCGGCGACGAACGGCAGCAGCACCAGCGTCGCCGACAAGCTACGCAGGAAGATCACCTCGCCGACGGGAAGCCGCGCGCCGACCGCCTTGGTCACCGCGTCGCCGACGATGAAGAAGCACATCGCGATCAGCATGAACGTGATGCCGCGCATGTTGCTCTGCGCCTGCTGCTCGCTGGTCATGCCGGTCCTGTCGGAGCTTGCCCGCGATGCGTCGGGCCGTCAGCGGTTAGCGCACTCCGCGTCCGGCCGCCAGGACCGTCCTTGCATGGGTCGTCGTCACTCGCGCATGTCATCGGGAGCCGTGGGGTTGCGCTCACGGTGCGTCTCACGGTTTTTCTGGCCTGACACACGCGGTCTTGATGCGGTCGCGCCCCTTCGTCCTGAACTCGGCCCGAGCGTTGGTGAACGGGGAGAAGTCGAGCCGCGTCATCTTGTAGAGTTCATCGGTGAACGAAGAGGCGCAGTCGAGCACCATCTGATGCAACGTCGGCATCTCGCACAGGTCGAGCATGGCCAGTGGATCCTGGCCGGCGAGCTTGAGGTCGTAGGCCTTGGTCAGGCATAGGTCGATCTGCGACAGCGGCCGCACCAGCAGCTCCTGGAAATCCTGCTCCGCGGTCGACATCTCGCGTTCGCCGACCAGTTCGCGGATCTGGAACACGTTCTGGGCGATGCGCTTGTTCCACTCCACGAACACCTCGTCATAGGCGCGCTTGCGATAGCGGACCTCGTCGAGATCGGCATTGCGGCGCAGAGCCGAGACCACCATGCCGGCGCGGGCGCGGCGCTCGTAGATCAGGTCGGAGAGGTTCTGGACCGACAGCCGCCGGCTCTGGTAGGCGGCGTAGCTCTGCGTCAGCCAAGCACCGGCGGTGGCCGTCACCATGCCGTTGATGATGGCGGAGACGAGCGCGAAAATGATGAGCTGACGCCGTGTCAGCCTCGCCATCCTGGCGAGCCCCATTCTCGATGCCACAATTTGTCTCCCCCGGCCTGCGATCTCGACAGGTGTGAGTATCGGCGGCCGCCAATGTAGCGCTGGAACGGCGGCCTGCCCAAGCTCGCCGTCGCTGCTGTTTGGTGGACGGCGTTGGCGTGGGAGTGCTGGTCGGCTAGGGTCGCGGCGGATAACGAGAATGAACCTGGGGGACCACCATGCGCTGTGAGGTCGTAGCCATCGGCACCGAGCTGCTGCTCGGCGTCATCGTCGACACGAACTCGTCCTGGATCGGCGAGCAACTCGCTCTGGCGGGCATCGACAGTGTCTACCAGGTCAAAGTCGGCGACAATTTCCAGCGGATCGAGGCAGCCATCCGCCAAGCCCTCGAGCGCAGCGACGCCGTGATCTGTTGCGGTGGTCTCGGCCCGACCCAGGACGACATCACCCGCGACGTCATCGCCCGCGTCATGGGTGTCGACTTGCGGCGCGACGAAGCGATGGCGGAGCATATCCGCAAGCTGTTCGAGGCGCGCGGGCGTACCATGTCGCCGAACAACCTGCGCCAGGCGGATCGACCTGTCGGCGCCGAGTTCATCAGGGAGATGCCGGGCACGGCCCCGGGTCTTTTGTGCAGTATCGGCGAAAAGGTCGTTTACGCGGTACCGGGTGTTCCGCGCGAGATGAAGGAGATGATGACCGGCACGGTCATCCCTGACCTGCGCCGCCGCTCCGGGCAGTCGTCGGTCATCCGCAGCCGCACGGTGCGGACCTGGGGCTTGAGCGAATCCCGCATCGACGAGCTGCTGACCAATCGGATGGCCGAGCTCGACAAGACCGGCAATCCGACGATCGCGTTCCAGGCCAGCGGCATCGACGGCATCAAGGTTCGCCTCGTCGCCAAGTGCGACACCGAGACCGCCGCCAAGGCCATGCTCGACGCCGAGGAACATCAAGTGCGCGCGGTCTTGGGCGAGGCGGTATTCGGGCTCGACGAGCAGTCGATGGAGCACGTCGTGCTGGATCTGCTCGCCGCGCGCGGCATGACGCTGGCCGCGTTCGAGACCTTCACCGGCGGCATCCTGGCCTCGCGGCTGACGGCGATCGACGGGACGATGAAGACGTTTCGGGGAGCGACGGTCGCGCCAGCGGAGGCGGGCGCCTCGCTCGAGGCGGAGGCGAAGGCGGCTGCACGGCTGGCATCGCGCGCCTTCGATGCGAGCGTCGTTCTCGCCGCGATCGAAGCCGTGGGCCGCGAGGGACATGCCGGCGGTACCGTGTTGCTGGCCGCCGTCATCGGCGGTGTCGAGCACGTCGAGCTGTTCAAGTTTCCCGGCGATCGCGTCCGATTGCGCGAATATTCCGTCATTAGCCTGCTCGACCTCGTGCGGCGGCAATTGATCGCCGCCTAGCCTGATCGCGACGCAGTCCCGTTCTGCCCAAGCCGCAGCCGTCGTGTGCTGCGGCCGCTTCGACTCACGCGGATATCGACGCGTCGCTTCGTCGGCGCGGGGCGCGCGTGGATCGTCGTGCCTAATCGGCGGCGAGAGATGCCGGCGGCACAGGAATTGCACGGATATTCCGACCAATTCATGCGTGTTCAATTTTATGCATTGTGTTTACTATCCCCTGGATCGGTGGCTTCGGGTTGGTGCTGACGCTGTGGCGTCGGCGGCGAGGGGCGGGGCACCAGCAACGAAAACCGCGCAAGCTTCGCACTTCGCGGGGCTCGATCGCCCCGGCGCCGGCACCCCGACAGTGGCGGTGTCAGACGGG
>CAMDBL010000211.1 GCA_945889015.1 Devosia equisanguinis | reverse complement strand
ACTTTGCCTCGCTCCTCTCGATCAGCGTGCGTGCAGGCGGCGTCAGGCAGGTGCGCTGGGCGAACGATGGATCGCGGCGGCCATCGCCGACATAGCTGGCCGTCAAAGCCGCGCTCCGCGCACGCGCTGCCGAGGGCTCACCGATGCCGTCCGGCTCGAGATAGAAGCGCCTCACCCAGCCGGTCACCTCGCGGTGTCGGACCGGGCACCAACCGGACTGGCAGTCCCCGGATATTTCGACGCCGCGCGCATCCGGGGGAATCTCGCCGACAGCGACGGTCTCCGACGAAGGGCCGTAGCGAATGTTCAACACGTCGTCGCCATCGACGTTGGCGACTTTGAACAGCGGGCCGGAGGGTGGGCGCGACCGGCCGGCCGGGACGGACGTCGGCATGCGCGCCGGCGGTTCGGGGACCGCATCTGCTGGCGGGGATGTCGCCGGCGCTTTTGCGGCCGGCGCCGCGCGCGCCGCAGTGGCCGATCGCGAAACTAGGCCCGAGGCTGCGGCACTGCTCACCACGGAGGGCCGCTTGGTCGTTGGCGGAGCGACTGGTGCCGGGGCAGTTGCAGGCAAGGCGGCGGGCATGGCATAGGGCGCGACAGGCGGCAAGGATGGGGGAGCCAATCGCATCGGCTGCGGCAGCTTCTCCTTGGGTGGCGTTGCAGTGGCCACGGCAACGCTCGCACCTGGTGATGTGGACGCCTGCGCCGCTGCCGGGACCGTCTCGGTCCGCGACACGATCGTCGCCGTGCCGGAGGTGCCGTCCTGGCTGTGCCAGTTGATTTTGGAGCCGCGCTTCTCGATGCGCAGGCACTGCAACTCGCCTTTGAACCAGGTGCTCCACTTGTGGCAGACCCGGTCGCCCGAAACCCACCACCGGCCGTTGTCGGCTGGTGCACCGAGGTAGGAGGCGAGATCCTTCGCCTGCCCGGACATACGCCCGTTCCCCGCATACTCGATCGGAATGCGAGTACCAAGCGGCGTGTCGAGTTCGACCACGGCGCCAGCGACGAGGTTCGTCAGCGCTTGACCCGAAAGGTTCCCGGTTTCGGCCGCGGCCCATGTCGCGATACAAATACAAATAGCGGTCGATGCCGGTCTGAGCATCCTCACGTCCCTCGAGTGTCACGTTGATTTCAGCGCCGGCAGTCAGCATTTGGAGCCAGCGTTTGGCGGCTCCACAAGAGCTGAAGGCCAAGTGTGACGGCAGCGCGGTCGAAACGGGACCATCGTGGGGTGACGAGGGGGCAATACGGCGTGAAATGCCGGGAAATACTATAATGAAACTGATGAAAGACGCTGATCTTCAGTCGAGCGCATCGAGATCGCGGGCGCCGCGGGTAACCCGGTCGCTGCACCCGGGATGATGCCGGAGCACCTCAGCCTGCGCTACCTCCGGCTCCGTGCCCGGCCGCCAGGGCGCGCCGCTCACGCGCATAGCGCACCAGCGCCAGGAAGCGATAGATGCCGTGCACGAACTTGCCGTACGGCATCGTCACGAACAGTGCGAACACGACGCCGAGATGAAGCGCCAGCAGCAGTCCCATCGCCGGCGTCGCGCGCATCACCAGCAGCAGGAGCCCGGTGAGGCTGGTCAGGAACAGCATCGCGAGGAAGGCCACGTCCATGCCGAGCCGGTTCTCGTCCTGCAGCACGGGGTCGCGCTTCACCTTCGCCGCGAGCAGGCCGAGCGGGCCGATCAGCAGCCCGATGCCACCGAGCGTGCCGAGCACCACCGGCAGATCCCATATCGGATAGGGTGCTTCCCGCCCGAGCAGATAATGGTAGAGCGTCGCCACGGAGGTCGCCGCGAAGCACAGCAGGAAGCCATAGAAAGTCAGGTGGTGGTAGTGCCGGCGATTGTCGGTCGGCTTCTCGTCCTCCGAGTAGCAGCCGACGCCGCCGCAATCGAGATAGCGCAGCCGCGAGGCATCCTTGATCGCCTCCCACAGGGAGCCTGGATCCGAAAGCGGCCCCACCGGATCGCCAATATCGCGCCAGAACGCGCGCATACCCATCCAGATCGCCAGGATGGCGTAAAGGAACACCCCGCCGAACAATGCCACCATCGTGTTGTGCGGCATGACCCGAAAGAATGCCCCGGGACCGGTATTGGTGCCGAACAACGCCGACGGATCGGACCAGTGCACGAATCCGGCGATGAATACCGCCACGCTCGCCGCCGCGATCAGGCCGATGGCGAGACCGTTGCGCGCGAAAAGCCCTCTGAGGGGGCTTGGCCAAGCATATTGCGCATAGGAATCCGCACGTACGGTCGCCAGCGTCTGCGGCACGTTCACCCGATACTCATGCGGTGGCGAGAACTGGCAGTCGACGTAGCAGGCGGCGCAGCCGTGGCAGAGGTTGGCGAGATAGTTGAGGTCGCCGTCGCCGAACGCGCGCCGCATCTCCATTGCGGGGAAAACCGCGCACAGCCCCTCGCAGTAGCGGCAGGAGTTGCACACCGTCATCAGCCTGTCGGCCTCGGCCAGCGCCGCGGTCGTGTGTGCCTTGCCGGCGTGCGCCGTGATCTTGGTTCCTTCACCCCCGAGCATGGCGAGCCGCCTCCCGTCCAGCGATGCGCCCGAACACACTGCCGATGGTCATTCCGATCCCCGCCGCATAGCCTTTGCCGAGCACGTTGCCCGCCATGATCTCACCCGCCGCGAACATGTTGAGTGCCGGCGCGCCACCCGTCATCAGCATGCGTGCCTCGCGGTTCACTCGGGTGCCGAGGTAGGTGAAGGTGATCCCGGGACGTACCGGATAGGCGTGGAACGGCCCCTTATCGAGCGGTTTGGCCCAGTTGGTCTTGTCAGGCGTCAGGCCTTTCGTCCGGCAGCCGTCGAGGATGTCGGAGTTGAGCGTTCCCGGCTGCACCGCGGCGTTGAACTCGGACACCGTCTTCTCGAGCGTGTCCGCATCGAGCGACAACTTGCCAGCGAGTTCGGCCAGCGTCGGCGCGCTGATCGGGGGATAGAGCGAGGGCATGAACAGCGTCAGCTTAGGGTCGTCGAAGATGATGTAGGCGATCTGATCCGGCTGCTGGGCGACCAGCCGGCCCCAGATCGCGTAGCGCTTGGGCCAGATGTCCTCGCCCTCGTCGTAGAAGCGCTGGGCGAGCTTGTTGACGACGATGCCGAATACGACGCAGTCGAGCCGAGTGATGATGCCGCCGTCGAATTTCGGCGCGCGTGCGTCGATCGCGACCGCGTGGCACTGCGTCGGATCTCCGATTGGCTCGACGCCTTTGCCGAGCAGTGTCTTGAGCACACGGCCCTTGTTGTAGGCGGTGCCGCGGATCAGGAAGTTCTCGGCCGGCGGCCCCCAGTATTCCTTCAGCCACTCGATGTTGGCCTCGAAGCCGCCCGAAGCGGCGACCAGGGCCTTGGCCCTGACGGTCGCGTGCGTGCCGCCGGACGAGACCGTGGCCGAGCGAAACCTCCCGTCCTGAATATCGAGGTCGGTCACCTCGGTGTCGTAGCAGATGTCGATGCCGAGCTTTTCAGCGGTCAGGTACAGCGCATTCAGCATCGCACGGCCACCGCCAAGGAAGAACGAGTTGGTGCGGCCGAGGCTCAAGGTGCCGCCGAGCGAGGGCTGGAAGCGTACGCCCTGCTCGGCGATCCAGGTCAGCATCTCCTTGGACTGCGCGATCATGTAGCGGGCGAGCTGCTCGTTGGTGTTGCCGCCGGTGACGCGCAGCAGATCCTCCCAGAACTCCTCCTCGAGGTAGGGCCCCGACAGCGTATCGGTCGCCGCGTCGTGGGCGCAGCGCATGTTGCGGGTGTGGCGCGTATTACCGCCGCGGTAGAACTTCGGAGCGGCCTCGAGCACCAGAACGCTGGCGCCACCCTGCCGCGCGCTGATCGCGGCGCACAGCGCGGCATTGCCGCCTCCCACGACCAGAACATCGTAAACGCGGCTCAGATCCGCCATTCGCCCCCCATGGCCTTGCAGTCGCCCCATGCATTCCCATGCGGACTGTATCGCGGTGCCGGCAAGGCTGTTCAAGTGCTAATTGCGCGCGCGGAGTGGCCGTGATTATGGTGGCCGCCGGTTTCAACTAAAGACCAACACGAGGAAGCGAACTCAATGGCCATCGGCAACAAGACGTCGGCGACGCACGACCAGAAGCGCGACTACAAGGACATCCTGTTCGAGGTGAAGGATCAGGTCGCCTGGGTGACCATCAACCGTCCCGAGGTGATGAATGCGTTCCGCGAGCAGACGCTGGACGAGCTGATCGACGCGCTGTCGTCGACCCGGTCCGACCCGATGATCGCTTGCGCGGTCGTGCGTGGTGCGGGCGAGAAGGCGTTCTCGGCCGGCGGCGACTTCCACGCCATGATGAAGCTGAACCGCGCCAACGCCCACATGTGGAACGACCGCATGCTCGGCCTGGCGATGACCATCCGGGGGCTCCCGATCCCCGTCATCGCGATGGTGCACGGCCCGTGTGTCGGCGGCGGCCACGAGCTGGCGCTGTGGTGCGACATGGTGATCTCGGCCGAGGACGGCGTGTTCGGCCAAACCGGCGCCAAGGTCGCCGCCTGCCCGACGGTCGGCGCCACCCAGTACATGCCGCGCATCGTCGGCGAGCGCATCGCACGCGAGATGATTTTCTGCGCCCGCACCTTCAAGGCGAAGGAGGCGGTCGAGGTCGGCTTGATCAACAAGTGCGTGAAGAAGGAAGACCTGATGGCTGAGACCCTGAAGTGGTGCGAAACCATCAAGGGCCACTCGGCGCAAACGCTGCGCGCCACCAAGAAGTCCCTCAATCACGAGTCCGATCAGCTCTACGCCTCCTGGCAACACGGCATGGAGTTGCTCGCCAACATCTGGGGCACGGAGGAGAGCCTGGAGGGCATGCAGGCGTTCCTCGAGAAGAGAAAGCCCGATTTCAACAAGTTCCGGGCCAAGAACAAGGCGGCGCTCGACACCTACATGGACGACTTCCGCAACGATCGTAACGAGGCGCCGAAGAAGAAAAAGAAGTGAGCGCGTAGTTCGGATCTCGACCCCGGCATGATGGGTGCCGGGGCCGAGGACCGACAAATCGGACAATGCCGCGTGTCTTGTCGGACGTCTGTCGGCGCAGTGCATCAGCCGGCCTCGCACCGACCTCAAGATTGGCCGCCAGCACCATGACCCGCATCGCCGTCCTCGACGACTATCAAAATGTGGCGCTCAGCATGGCGGACTGGTCCGCCTTGCAGAGCCAGCATCAGATCAAGGTGTTCAACGCGCACCTCGGCACCGACGAGGCGGCGATCGCCGCGGCGCTCGTGGATTTCGAGGTCATTGCCGTTATGCGCGAGCGCACGCCATTTCCCGCGAGCCTCCTCGCGCGGCTACCCAAACTGAAGTTGCTGGTGACGACCGGTCACTACAACGCGGCGATCGACATGCCGGCCTGCAAGGCCCGCGGCGTCACCGTCTGCGGTGCCGGCGGCTCGGGCCAGGCGACGTCGGAGCTGGCCTTCGGGTTGCTCCTGGCGCTCGCTCGCAGCATTCCAGCCGAGGCCCACAACCTGCGCGCTGGGGTGCCGTGGCAGACAACCGTCGGCACCGACATCAAGGGCAAGACGCTCGGCATCATCGGTCTCGGTCGGCTCGGTGGCCATATGGCACGGTTCGGCAAGGCATTCGGCATGACCGTGGTGGCGTGGAGTCAGAATTTGACCGCGGAGACGGCATCGGAGAGTGGCGCGGAGCTGGTCGCCAAGGACGATCTGCTGAGGCGCTCCGATTTCATCTCGATCCATACGCGGCTGTCGGATCGAACCCTGGGCCTCATCGGGGCGCGCGAGCTGGGCTTGATGAAGCCGACGGCCTACCTGATCAACACGTCTCGTGGTCCTATCGTCGACGAACAGGCGATGCTCGCGACGCTCGGCGAGGGACGCATCGCCGGTGTCGGTCTCGATACCTACGACATCGAGCCGTTGCCGCTCGACCACCCGCTGCGCCGGGAGCCGCGCGCATTGCTGACGCCGCATCTCGGCTACGTCACGCTCGACACCTATCGCTCGTTCTACGCGGGCACGGTCGCCGCCATCGAGGGCTGGCTCGCCGATAAGCCGGTGAACCTCGTCACCTGAGGGGGCTTCTCGAGAGACGGCACCCCCCCCGATACGAAAAAGAGCAGGCGCCGAAGGCACCTGCTCTCATCATCGTTTCGACGCTGCGCTTCGACGTTCGCCGATCCGCTCAGCCGAGCTGAATCGAGATCGCCTCGCGGCCCTTCTGCGTGGTGACGACCTGCATCGACACACGCTGGCCGTCGGCGAGCTGGCTCAGCCCGGCGCGCTCGAGCACGGAGATGTGCACGAACACGTCCTTGCCGCCGTCGTCGGCGCCGACGAAGCCGAAGCCCTTGTCGGTCTTGAACCACTTCACGGCGCCGTCGAGCGGCACGGCCGTGGAGGGATCGGCACGCTCGCGATCGGAGCGCCGGGGCGCGCCGCCGCCGAAGCCACCACCACCGCCGCCGCCACCGTAGCCGCCGCGATCACCACGATCGCCGCCACCGAAGCGGGGACGATCGCCGCCGACACCGCCGGGACCGCCGCTGCGCTGGCCGCCCGCGGCATTGCCCGTCGAGGCGTCGAGCTCGAGCACGGAGGTGACCTGACGGCCCTTCTGGCCCTGGCCGACCTGCACCTTCATCTTGGTCTCGGGGAGCACGCTGTCGTGTCCGGCAGCCTGCACAACGCCGATATGGAGGAAGGCGTCGCCCGTGCCGTCACCCAGCTCGACGAAGCCGAAGCCCTTCTCGGCGTTGAACCACTTCACTGTCGCATCGACCGGGGGGCCAGACGCCATCGGTGCGCTCGACCGCTGAGGCGGGCGATAGGAGGGCATCGGCCGCTCCTGATAATCTGGCGGCGTAAAATCGTCGTCAAACCCGCGCCGCCGCGGGCCCCTGTCACGTCCCTTACCCATTTCCTCGTCTCGTCCTGTCTGCCGCTCGCTCGATTGATACGCTCATGAGCCCGAATTGCCCGGCCGGCCGTGCCTGATGTCCTGCAAAAGGTCTACTGCCTGCCCGTCAAGGCATGCCAAAGCGCACACACGGTAGCAGACCCCGCGACAGCTTGACACCAGTTTTCTCCCAAATTCCGACGTTCTTGCTTCAATTTTCCTTCTCGACGAGCGCTAATCTGCAGCGGAACCGGCGCCAGATGGCCCATCCATCGCGCGTTAACGATGTCGTGATTGCGTTCGCCGTTCCCCGGCAATGCGCCCGAGACGGTCTCACTCCCACTCAATAAGATCGTACCGGATTTGTTCTTATCCTTCAGTGAGATGTGACCTGTTTGCAACTACCTTGTAACTGGCTCAATAAGATGCCCACGAAGCCCTGATTGCCAGCAACGATCACCCTGAGTCCTGTCAGTTGGTTAGCCTGAGCCACTTACAGACTTTGAAACCCACACAGAGAGCAAGACAGACAGAGCAAGAGGTTGTCAGGGTTGGTAGCTCGTGCTCTGCTGTGTGGGTTGTTTCCCGACGGGAAATGAAGCTGCCCCAGGGTCAAGAGCAGCTCCACAGCACCCGCTACTTGGGAAAGAAGTCCTCACCAGGCTCAACGGACCCATAGGCAAAGGGCCGCTACTCCTTGTAGCTAGCTACCACGAAGTCGAGCGATCTTCTGACCTGGAGGTGAGCCAATCGTCCGATCGAACCCGACCGCCTCGCCTCCGCTGGATCCAAGACTATTCAGACGTTAACACTAAGGGCAGACTTCCCGGTGAGGGCTCGTCAGCTCCCAACTGAAAGCCCTGGAGCAGTTGCCGATGAGACAATAACCAGTAATTGCTTTCCGATAACATGCCATCTTTATGACCTCGATGCGCTCAATTTGTCACATGCAACCAACTCTCGGCCGAGACAAGTACATCTACTCTTGTCCTGGATCGGTGGCTTCGGGTTGGTGCTGACGCTGTGGCGTCGGCGGCGAGGGGCGGGGCACCAGCAACGAAAACCGCGCAAGCTTCGCACTTCGCGGGGCTCGATCGCCCCGGCGCCGGCACCCCGACAGTGGCGGTGTCAGACGG
>CAMDBL010000210.1 GCA_945889015.1 Devosia equisanguinis | reverse complement strand
GTGAACGGGCGACGGCATTCGCAAGTCCGCTTTTCCTACAACCCGTTGCGATGCGGGCCGGTTCCCGATCCCCGCGCCATTTCCACCAATTGACCGCGCGCAGCGGCGCACCCTAAACCACGCAACCTCTTGCAAGCGGCAGGCGCCATGACGAGCCCCCACTACGACTACCTCGAAACCCGAGATGCCGAATCTCGCGAGTTCGCTCTGTTCAATCTGCTGCCGGGCTTGATCGGCCGCACCCAGGAGCTGGCGCCCGGCTGGAAAGCGCACCTCGCGGGCGTCGATCCCGCCCCCGTCAAGACGCGCGAGGAGCTGGCCAAGCTGCCGATCTTGCGCAAGGGCGCGCTGAAAGACCTGCAGGCGCGGCAACTGCCGTTCGCGGGCCTCGCCACCGGTCCTGCCGGCAGCATGGGCCGCATCTTCATGTCTCCCGGACCAATCTTCGAGCCCGAGGGCTACGGCGAGGACTGGTGGCGTTCCGCGCGCGCACTCTATGCGGCGGGCTTCCGCGCCGGCGACATCGTCCACAACACCTTCGCCTACCACTTGACGCCCGGCGGTTGGATCCTGGACGCGGGCGCCCGCGCCCTCGGCTGCGCGGTGATCCCCGCCGGCCCCGGCAACACCGAGCAGCAGCTCGACGCGATCGCGATGCTGAAGCCGACCGGCTACGTCGGCGTCCCGGACTACCTCAAGATCCTGCTCGACAAGGCCAAGGAGGCCAAGCGCGACGCCTCCTCGATCAAGAAGGCGCTGGTCTCGGGCGGCGCGCTGTTCCCCTCGCTCCGGCAGGAATATAAGGATCGCGGCGTCGCCGTGTACCAGGCCTACGCCACCGCCGAGGTCGGCATCATCGCCTACGAGAGCCCGGCCCTCGAGGGCCTGATCATCGAGGAAGGCGTGATCGTCGAAATCGTGCGTCCCGGTACCGGAGACCCGGTGCCCGAGGGCGAAGTGGGCGAGGTCGTCGTCACCTGCTTCAACCGCGACTACCCGATGATCCGCCTCGCCACCGGCGACCTGTCGGCCGTGCTGCCGGGCATGAGCCCGTGCGGGCGCACCAACATGCGGATCAAGGGCTGGCTCGGCCGCGCCGACCAGACCACCAAGGTCAAGGGCATGTTCGTGCACCCCGAGCAGATCGCCGAGATCGGCAAGCGCCATCCCGAGCTGAAGCGCCTGCGCCTCGCCGTCACCCGCAAGGGCGAGCAGGACACGATGACGCTGAAGGCGGAATCCGCCAATCAGGACGAGGCGCTGGCCGCGAAGGTCGGCGAGACGCTGGCGCAGGTGACGAAGCTCAAGGGCGACGTCCAGCTCGTCGCGCCGGGAAGCCTTCCCAACGACGGCAAAGTGATTTCGGACGAGAGGACGTACGGGTAGGGAACGTCTCCGAGGCGCATAGACGGAACCGCGAGACCGGTCAGGCCATAGAGCAGCCCGCCGCTCGACACTCATTGCGGCCATCGTGCAGATGAGCGACACTCCGGGTGTCGACCAAGAAGGCGCGACCAGCCGCACCGATGCTCCGGACAAATTCTCGTTCGGCGCGGTCTGTGCGCGCTCTGGCCGCACACGGGCTCCCCTATCACCGGATGAAACATGCCTGTCCATGAAGGCGACGCGATACGCGAGACGCATTACGCCACCCTGCCACTCTGGCTTCGCATCCTGCAGTTTCCTCTGACCCGTTTGATCCTGCTCGGCGGCACCATCTTGGTCATGATGGGCGTCAACGAGAATTTCATGGGGCAGTTCAAAGCCCGCCCAGTTATGGCCATCGCGACGACAGTTGCCTTGGCGGCGATCACGCTCGCCATCTATTTGGGATACGCACGGTTCATCGAGCGGCGCTCGGCCAGCGAACTCTCGCTGCCGGGAGTGGGCCGGGAGTGGGCGACCGGCGCCGTCATCGGTGCCGGGCTCTACACGCTCTGTGTTCTCGTCCTGATGGCGCTCGGCGTGTACCGGATCGAGGGCTTCAATCCCTGGTATTTCGTTGTGCCGGCCGTCGCGATGGCCCTCGGCTCGGGGATTTTCGAGGAGCTTCTGTTCCGGGGCGTCGTGTCCCGGTCGGTAGAGGATCTGTTCGGAAGCTGGATCGCGCTGGCCATCTCGTCGCTCATGTTCGGCGGCGCGCACCTGTTGAATCCGAGCGGCACGATCACCGGCGCCCTCTACATCAGCATCGAAGCCGGCGTTTTGCTGGCCGCCGCCTACATGCTCACGCGCCGCCTCTGGCTCAGCATCGGCTTCCACATGGCCTGGAACTACACCCAATCAGCCATCTTCTCCGGAATTGTCTCCGGGACTTCCCCGGCTGCGGGCCTCATCCGGTCCAATATCAAGGGGCCGGAGGTGCTGACAGGGGGCAGCTTTGGTCTCGAGTCCTCGGTCCTCGCGTTCGCTCTGTGCACTTCCGCAGGGGTGGTGCTGCTGACGATGGCTGTCCGGCGCGGCACCATCGTGCCGGCGCCGTGGAAGAGGGCAGCCTGAGGAGCTTTCTGGCCTGGTGAAGCGGCACGTGTCCCCCAGCCATGCACCCTGCGCCCACCCCCCTTGATCCTGCCCCCTCCCACTGCTCGCGCGCTCGGCTATACTGGTCATCACGTGAATGAAAGCCGTTCGGACGCCGTGCCCGGACGCGAGGGAGGTTCGATGACCCAGACGTCCATCCCGGTCGGCAAGCCCGACCCGGAGCTGAAGCAGAAATTCCTGCTAGGCATGAGCCACGCGGCGGCGACAGTGAACATCGTGACGACGGACGGGCCCGCCGGCCGCTTCGGCGTCACGGTCTCGGCGATGTCGTCGGTCTCGGCCGATACACAGCACCCGACGATGCTGGTATGCGTCAACGAAACCAGCTCCTCGTGCAAGCCTATTCTCGAGAACGGCGTGTTCTGCGTCAACGTCCTCCGCGACGACCAGGCCTCGATCTCCGACTATTTCGCGGGCCGCTTCAAGACCGCCGACGGCGACAAGTTCTCCTGCGCCACCTGGGCCAAGCAGAAGACCGGAGCCCCGCGCCTCGTCGATCCGCTGGTCGCGTTCGACTGCAAGATCGTCGACACCTACAAGATCGGCACTCACTTCGTGCTGATCGGCGCGGTGCAGGACGTCTATGTTCACGAGCAAGGCTCGGCGCTGATCTACGCCAACCGCGCCTATCGCACCGCGCTGAAGCTGCCGGCCGGCCCCGCGCCGACCACCGCACCCGAGACGCTGAGGCTCGGCGCCTACCAGACGTTCGGGCCCTACGTCATTCCCCAGGCGATCGCCAAGCTCGCGACCACCCGCGTGCCCGACCTGCATCTCGTCGAGGGGGGACAGAAGCAGATCATGGAGGCCCTGACCGCAGGCGAGATCGACGTCGCGCTGATCCACGACTTCTGGCAGCTCGCGCCCGATATCGTCTCGGAGCGGGTCGCGGAGCTGACCCATTACGTGCTGCTCGCCGACAGCCACCCGCTGGCCGACAAGCCGAGCCTGTCGCTGAAGGAGCTCGCCGCCGCGCCGATGATCCTGCTCGACGCTTCGCCCGGCGGCGATGCCACGCTCGGTCTCTTCAAGGATGCAGGGCTGACGCCGAACGTCCGCTATCGCAGCACGCTGTTCGAGATGGCTCGCGGCCTCGTCGGTCATGGCCTCGGCTACACCATCCTGCTGACCAAGCCCGCCTTCAACATGACCTACGACGGGCGTGCGCTGACGACCCGGCCAATCTCCGACCCGATCCCGACCCGGCACATGGCGATGGCCTGGCGCAAGGACAGGCCGCCGGCCGGCATCGCCAAGGCGTTCATGACCGCCATCCGCTCCACGGTCTGAGAGGACGAGGGCAAGCGGCGATGAACCAGCCCGGCTCACGCAAGGCGATCATCGTGGGCGGCTCGATGGGCGGGCTGTTCATCGGCAACATGCTGGTGCGCCGCGGCTGGGACGTCGACATCTACGAGCGCGTCGCCGGCATGCTGAACGTCAGGGGCGCCGGCATCGCCGGCCACCCCGAATACGAGCCGATCATGCGCGCGTGCGGCCTCAGCGATGCGAGGCCGGTCGGGATCGAGGTCGAGGGCCGCACCGCCTACGACCAGGACGGGCGCGTGATCGCTTTCCATCCCCACCCGCAGTATCTGACCTTCTGGGGCGTCGTCCATGCCAAGCTGCTCGGGGCGTTTCCGGCTGCCCGGTATCACACCGGCGTCGGCTTCCAGGGGCTCGAGCCGGGAACGCGGCAATGCCGCGTGCGCCTGAGCAACGGCGAGACCGTCGCCGCCGATCTCGTCGTCGCCGCCGATGGCCTGCGCTCCAGCGTGCGCGCCGCGCTCGCACCCGACATCGTGCCCGACTACGGTGGCTACTTCGCCTTTCGCGGCATCGCCCCCGAGCACAAGCTCTCGGCCCGTTTCCGCGACACCATGATGGGCCGCTACATCTGGGTTTTCCCGGGCGATGGACAGTTCAGCGGCTACCCGATCTGCGGCATGGATTTCTCGACCGAGCCCGGCCGCCGTCAGTACGCCTACCTCTGGTATCGGGCCATCGGCGCCGAGGCCATGCGCGACCTGCTCACCGATGCCGGCGGCCGCTGCCACGAGCACAACATCCCCCCGCCGTTGATCAGACCCGAGCACTTCGTACGGCTGCGACAGGATGCCGACCGCCTGCTGGCGCCGCTGTTCTCCGAGATCGTGCGCGCGGCCGAGCACGACATGCTGCAGCCGATGTACGACGTCGAGAGCCGCGAGATCGCGTTCGGCAACGTCTGCCTGCTCGGCGATGCCGCCTTCACGGCGCGCCCGCACGTCGGCATCGGCGTCCTCAAGGCCGGGCAGGACGCCCTGGAATTGATACAGTGCCTCGAGCGCCACGAGGTGATCCCCGAGGCGCTGAAGGCCTATGCGGCGGCGCGCGTCCCCACGGGTCGCAAGGCCGTCCGCTTCTCCCGCTATCTCGGCACCTTCATCGAGCGGGGCCATCCCAGTCCGGAGACCGATCCCGATCTCCAGCTGACGGCGCAGTTCCTGCTCCAGACGAGCGCGCGCACGGTCGAGAGCGCGGAAGCCTTCCTCGGCCCGCGGCGGGCGATGTTCGATGCGCTGGTGACGGCCTAGCTGTTGGCGTCGCGCATCCCGGCGTCGCGGAAGGCCTTGATCACGCCGGGCTCGACATCCTGGCTCTCGGCATCGACGAAGTCGATGTGGATATGGTTGCCGTCGGGATCGTGGACATTGACCTGGATGTTGACGCCGGGAACCTGGATCACCTCGCAGGCGACCTGCTCGCGCTTCAGCACCTCGAGGAAGCTCTTGAGGCCCGTGGCCGAGAACGCGAAGTGCTCGAGCGTCGGATTGTGGATCGGCTCCACGGTCTTCACCTCGACGATGTGCACCGTCGGCTTCTCGCCGCTGTACATCCACGCGAACGGAAAGCTCAGCTTGGGCTTGGGTCCCTGACGCATCCCGAGCACGCGCTCGTACCACTGGACGGCCCTCGCCAGATCCGGGGTGCGCAGGTTGACGTGCTCCAGTTGTCCGATCTGCATGGACCTTCTCCTCACCGTGCGTGCTCGTTTGACCCCGATGATATGGGCAGCGCCCACCAGTTTCAACGCGGGACGAGCCCCCACAGCGGCCATCTGCTATGTCTGTCGCAACGAGAACCGAGCCCCAGGGAGGCATGCGCATGGCCGGAAACGCTCTCAACATCGCGGTCTACCCCGGCGACGGCATCGGCCGCGAGGTGATCGGCATCGCCCGCGCGGCGCTGGACGCGCTGGAGGCCGGCCTCGGCGGCTTCAAGCTGACTTACGAGGAGCACGCGGCAGGGGCGGCCTATTACAGGACCAGCGGCGAGGAGATCAGCGAGGCGAGCATGAAGGCGGCGCACACCGCCGACGCTATCCTGCTCGGCGCAATGGGACTGCCCGACGTCCGCCTGCCCGACGGTCGCGAGATCGCACCGCACCTCAGAATGCGCGACGAGCTCGGCCTGTTCGCCGGCGTTCGCCCGGTCAAGGCCTACCCCAACACGCCGCGCCGGCTGCTCGACGAGCGCGCCGCCAATATCGACCTCATCGTGCTGCGCGAGTCGACCGAGGGGCTGTTCTACTCGCGCACCTTCGGCGAGGTGATCGGCGACGAGGAGGCGCGCGAGACGCTGCGCATCACCAGGCCGACGACGGAGAAGCTGTTCGACGTCGCGTTCAAGCTCGCCCGCGGCCGCAAGGCGAAGGGTGGCAAAGGGCTCGTCACCTGCGTCGACAAGGCCAACTTGTTCCGCGCCTACGCCTTCTTCCGCAAGATCGGCTTCGAGCGAGCGGCACTGAACCCCGACATCCAGTTCGCCACCAACTACGTCGACGCGCAGGCGCTCGACCTGATCCGCCGCCCGTGGGACTTCGACGTGCTGGTGATGGAGAATATGTTCGCCGACATCCTCTCCGATCTCGGCGGCGGACTAGTCGGCGGCATGGGCATGGCGCCGTGCGCCGAACTCGGCGAGGCGCACGGCCTGTTCCAGCCGGCGCACGGCTCGGCGCCCGACATCGCAGGACAAGGCAAGGCCAATCCAACGGCCACGGTGTTGTCGGCGGCGATGATGCTCGACTGGCTCGGCGAGCGGCATGGCGTGCCCAAGCTCATCGAGGCGGCGGCCATTCTGGAGAAGGCCGTCGAGGACGGCTTCACCACGCGCGCGCTGCGACCGATGGAGTTCGGCGGCGATCAGGGCTCGGCCGACTACGCGCGGGCGCTGCTGGAACTGATCGCGCAGACCCTCGGGCGCTGAGCGCTGCTCAGCCCGTGGCGCAGAGCGAGGGCATGACCGACACCGGCTCGGACGCCGTCGCATGCGTGCCGCGCCGCGACCTGACCGTGCCCAGCGCCTGATCGCGCGCAACAACGAGATCGCTCACCGCCTGCTCGAAGCTGATGCGCGCCCCGTCAGGCGACACGTAGCGCGCGTAGTCGAAATAAAGAGCGGCGAAGAGCTGCTCGAGCGTCGGCCGCGCGCTGCGGCGCCGGCAGGCGACGCGATCGTCCGTCAGCCCCCAGCCGGCATAGTAGGGCATGCCGAAGCAGGTGACGGGCAGATCGGCCATCAGCGCCTCGAAACCGAGCTGGCTCGAGACGACGTAGACCCGATCGACCGTGTCGAACAGGCACCACGGATTGACCGCCTCGTGGAATAGCCGGATGCCCGGGCCGGACACTTTCGACAGATAGCCCCGCTTGCGGCCGCTGGTGACCTCGGGGTGCGTCTTGACCAGGATCTCGGCGTCGGGATTTTCCTCGCGCGCGGCGGCCAGCATGCTGCCGAACGAGGCGACGCTGGCGAGACCACCGGCGATCGACGCGTCGCCCATCGTCTGGTCGACGACCAGCACGCGTCCGCCGGCCGGGCGCCGGTCGAGCCCCATGCGCCTCAGGCTCAGCGAGGGAGCAGCGTTGTATTTCGAGATTCGCTCCGAGCGCAGCATCGCGATACCGCGGCGGGCACGTGACAGGCCTTGGACATTGAGTGCGGCGGCGGCAATCGCGGCCTCAAGGTCGCTCGGCCGCGTCGAATCGTAGTGTGTGCCGGCGGCATCGGCGACCAGGGAAAGCGGCATCTCGCCGGGGCCCGGACGGATCGAGCGGATCCAGCCGTCCTCGAGCGACAGATAGGCCCGCCCCTGACGGTCGGCGAGCGCGCGCGCCTTTTGCGAGGTCGGCTTGCAACCCCATCCGGCGACGACGTCGAAATCCGGCCGACTGAACAAAGTTCGCCGCACGACCTCGGCACCTGTCACGGCCTCGATCTGGCGGCGCAGCCGCCATAGTCCCGATGTCAGCACAGCAAGTGTCGTCAACGCAGCTCGGACCGAAGCCCGCCCCCCGGCGTCAGAGTGTCAGTGGGTACGCTGCTGAACGGGGACTGGTTACGAGCTACGCGACATCGCCAGCAGCAACGACTAGAGTCTTTCCGTTCTTAATGGAATCGGAGGGGATTCCCAAATCACTCGGGTTCTGATTCAAGCTTCATGCTGGAGCGGAGGCCAGCATGCATGGCTCGACCCTACTCGCTGGATCTGAGGGAGCGCGTGCTGGCGCAGGTAGCG
>CAMDBL010000209.1 GCA_945889015.1 Devosia equisanguinis | reverse complement strand
GAAAACCGACAAACCGGACGCTGATTGACGCGGAACGTCAATCAAAGCGCTTGCCAATGGCGCGGCCAGCGTCAATCATCACTTCGCTCGGCCGCCTCGTCTCATCCTGATTGACGCGCCGTTCTCATCCAGATTGTCGCGCTATACGCACGGTTGCGGTGACGGGGCCAGGTGGCGATGACGCGGCCTTGCGGGAGGCGTGGCGGAGGATGTTCGTCGGCATGGCGCAAGCTTGCCGCGCATTTGGGGCGCTGGCGAGACCATTGTGCGCGTTCTGCCCTGTACTCGCGGTGTTGCTGCGCAGGTCACGCAGCCGCCATGCTCCGTTGGCGGGGCACATGGGAGCCCCGTATGGCGCAGCGCTTAACCGAAGTTTTACCACGTGCTTAGAGTTGGCGAGAGCCGCGGCTAATATGCCCCGGCCGGTCTGTGTCCGGCACGTCGCAGCTTCGAGAGTGGCATCGCGTCATGGTGCATCGTCGCCTCATCGCCTTGGGTCTGATCGCACTCGGTCTCATGGCCGGGCTGCAGGCGGGGCAGGCCGCACGCTCGGTCGAGACCGGGCCGCTGCCGGCAGGTGACGAGATTGAATTGGTCGTGTTCGAGGTCGACGGCTGCACGTATTGCCGCCTGTTCCGGCGCGACGTGCTGCCCGCCTACGCCATGTCGCCCCGGTCCGGCGAGGTGCCGATCCGCTTCGTCGACATCAACGACGGCACCGGCGGGATCCGGCTGACGAGTCAGATCGACGTCGTCCCGACCGCCGTCCTGGTGCGCAACAACCGCGAGACCGGCCGCATCACCGGCTATTCGGGTCCCGACAGCTTCTTCCAGTTGATGCGCTATCTGCTGACGGGGAGCCAATGACGACCGCCTGCTCGATGTTTCCAGCGGTTGCGTGACCTTGGCCCGACAGTCACCGGAAAGGATCGATGCGTAGGTCTTGGAACATCGCGTTCCTCATCGGCTCCGCGGCGCGGTGGAGCCTCGCGCTGCTGGTGCTGCTGCCGCTCGCCGTGGTGCTCGGCGCGGGCTTGTTCCTGATCTGGCTGCTCTGGCTGGCGGTCAGCGCCCTGCAAGGCTTCCTGTTGCGCTTCTCGATGCCCGCACCCGCTTCCAGAGATCGCACCTCGTTCCCCGGGACGAACGGGACAGCGATGATTCCAGGCGCGCGTCGCCTGCTGGACCTCCCGCCGCCGACACGCCGCATTGTGCGCACACCCGCGCACCAGCCCCGCCGCCATTCGCTCGAGGATCTGCAGCGCTCGATCGCGGCGATGGCGCGGCATGGATGGCCGAAGTCGAAGGTGATCGAGGCGCTGGAGTCGGCGGGTGCTGCGCGGATGTGGTCGGAGCGAACGACGAGCACTGATGTGAGGCTGCCCAGCCGCCCGGCCATCCCCGGTGAGCGGGTCCACCTGCGCTATCGCCCCGGCCAAACCATGTTCCAGCGCTACACGATGCCGGCGGCGCGGATCGACGTGTTCTTCGATCAGGCAGGCCGGATGGTCAGCGGCTTCGCCAACCAGGACCGGCGCATGTGAGGCCGTGAGCGCCGACCCTCAAAGGCTGCGTCCGATCTCCAGGAAGCGCGCGTGGCGCTGCGCCTTGATCTCGGCCGGCGACATGCCGGTGAACTCCTGCAGCGCCGTCGCGATCGCGTCACCCAGCGCTGCGACCACCGCCGCGTGATCGCGATGGGCCCCGCCGATGGGCTCCTTGACGATCACGTCGATGACGCCGAGGTCTTTCAGGTCCTGCGCGGTGATGCGCATGTTGGTCGCGGCATCCTGCGCCCGCGCGCTGTCGCGCCACAGGATCGAGGCGGCCGCCTCCGGCGAGGCCACGGTGTAGATCGCGTTCTCCAGCATCAAGATGCGATTGGCCGACGCGATCGCGACCGCGCCCCCCGAGCCGCCCTCCCCGATCACGGCGGTGACGAGCGGCACGCCCAGCGCCAAGCAGCAATCGGTCGAGCGGGCGATGGCCTCGGCCTGGCCCCGCTCCTCGGCACCGATGCCGGGATAAGCGCCGGCGGTGTCGACCAGCGTCAGCACCGGACAGCCGAACTTGTCGGCCATCTCCATCAGCCTGACGGCCTTGCGGTAGCCTTCGGGCCGCGCCATGCCGAAGTTGTGACGGATGCGGCTCTCGGTGTCGGTGCCCTTCTCGTGGCCGATCACCATCACGGTCTTGCCGCGGAACCGGCCGAGACCGCCGACGATCGCCTCGTCCTCGGCGAAGTAGCGGTCGCCGGCGAGCGGAGTGAACTCCTCGATCAGGGCGCCGACATAGTCGAGGCAATGCGGGCGCTCCGGATGGCGGGCGACCTGCGTCTTCTGCCACGGCGTCAGCTTGGCGTAGGTCTCGACCAGCGCGCTGTTCGCCTTCTGCTCGAGCCGGGTGATCTCCTCGGCGATCGACATCGCGGTCTCGTCGCCCGACAGCAGCTTCAGCTCGGCCACCTTGCTTTCCAGCTCGGCGATCGGCTTCTCGAAGTCGAGATACGTGCGGACGGTCTGTCTATCCAAGGTCTGTCCATCCAAGCTCTGGCGAACCACTGCGGCCTCGTGGGATGGGGTGGGCCTGACGGTTGTACCAGCCCCACACGGGCGCTCGAAGGCGGACCATTGCCAGAGCGCCCGCGCGTGTCAAGCGAACCGGCCCGGCAGGGTTTTCATACGAACGTCTGTCAGCGGCGTGCCGCGAACGACCGCAACGCGCGCCGCGCCTCCGCCTCGCGGGCCGGATCGACGTGCGGCCGGATCAGCGCGCGATGAGCGCGGGCCATCTGCTCGTGCTCGCCGGCGCAGTCGGAGGCGCGGTCCTCGGGCATGTCGACGGCCTTGGCAAGCGGGGTAAAGGCCTTGCGATCGAAGCCCAGCGCGAGGCAGACGAGGTTGTAGAGCCTCTGCCCGGAGGTCGGATGAGCGCGCGCCTCCCCGGGCGCGGCGCCAGTCGCCAGCGGCCGCTGCGGACGTGACTGATAGTAGCCGATCCAGCTCAGGTAGAGCTGCGCCATGCCACGGATCAGCCCGGGCGCGTCCTCACCCCCGAGGGTGAGGATGGTGAAGGCCGACACCTGATCGGCCGCCTCCTCCTCGCGTCCGAGCACGGGAATGCGCTGCTGCTCAAACAGGGCGTGCGCGGTCTCGTGCAGGATGGCGTCGACGAAGGCCCCGGCCAGCGCCTCGTCCGCCGTCACCCAGGGCGGCAGCTGGCCGCTCTCGATCCGGCGGATCACCACCTGCAGGTACTCGTAGCAGACCGCGACGGTGCGCTTCTCGAACCAGGCGTCGACCTCGCCGCAGCTCTCCAGCCGCAGCGTCACCGGCCGCGGCAGGCGGAAGGTGCCGATCACGACCTGCATCCGCTCGAGCCACCGCTCGGCCTTGAGGCGGTCGTGGAGCGGGCGATGCAGCGCATCGGACGGCGGCCGGTAGTCGACCCCGCCCTGCGCCGCCCCGCCGGTGGCTCCACTCGACAGGAGTAATCCGGCGACGACGGCGACACCCGCCGACCTTGCCAGACCGACCGACACAGATCTGCCCGGCATGATGGCAGGCCTCCTGGCCGGTGCCGCGTGAGCCCCGTCGCGCTAACTCACACCTGGGGCCCTCACCCCTTGACCGACTTGAGCTTGGCGAGCACCTTCGGCGGTGACATCGGCAGGCTGTCGAAGCGGACACCGAGCGCTGCGTGCATGGCGTTCGAAATCGCCGCCAGCGGCGGCACCAGCGGCGCCTCGCCGACGCCGCGCACGCCCTGCGGATGCTTCGGGTTCGGCACCTCGATGATGACGTTGTCGAGCATCGGCAGGTCGGAGGCGACAGGCATGCGGTAGTCGAGGAAGCTGGCGTTGTCGAGCTTGCCGTCCTTGGCGTAGACGTACTCCTCGTTCAGCGCCCAGCCGATGCCCTGGACGGCGCCGCCCGACATCTGGCCCTCGACGTAGGCGGGATGGATGGCGCGGCCGACGTCCTGGAAGGACGTGTAGCGCAGAATGGTCGCCTTGCCGGTCTCGGGGTCGACCTCGAGATCGCAGATGTGGGTGGCGAAGCCGCCCTCGGCCCCCGTGGTGTTCTGCTGGAAGCCGGCACCGATCGGTCCGCCCGTCTCGCTCGCGCGGGCGGCGAGCTCGGCGAGTTTCAGCGGCGGGAACTTGCCCGCGTTCTCGCCCGCGGGCTTGGCTTCGCCGTTCTCCCAGGCCACGGCCTCGGGATCGATCTTCCAGATCTTGGCGGCGCGCTCGCGCAGCTGCTTGATCACGGTCCGCGTCGCTTCCGTCACGACGATGGCCGAGGCGAAGGTGACGCGGCTGCCGCCGGTGAGGTTCGAGAAACCGATCACGCTGGTGTCGCCGATCAGGACGGAGACCTGATTGTAGTCGATGCCCAGAAGCTCGGCGGTGATGTTGGCGGTGGACGCGCGAGAGCCGCCGATGTCGGGATGGCCGGTGACGACGACGACGTTGCCGTCCTCGGTGATGTTGACCTGCGCGCTCGATTCACCGCCCGCGTTGAACCAGAAGCCGGACGCGACGCCGCGGCCCTGGTTCTTGCCGAGCGGCGCCTTGTAGTGGGGATGCTCCATGGCGGCGCGGATCGTCTGCTCGTAGCCGATCACGGGATAGACGTGGCCGAAGTGGTTCTTGGTGCCCTGCTTGGCGGCGTTCTTGAGCCTGAGCGCGAGCGGATCCATCTTCAGCTTGGCCGCGACCTCGTCCATCACACACTCGACCGCGTAGGCGCCGATCGGCGCGCCGGGCGCGCGGTAGGCCGCGACCTTGGAGCGATTGGAGACGACGTCGTAGCCGATCGCCACCACGTTGGGGATGTTGTAGGGCGCGAACGAGCAGCCGGCCGCGCCGCGGATGGGCGAGCCCGGCAGCGCGCCGGCCTGCAGGTACCAGGTGCCCTGGGCTGCGACGATGGTGCCGTCCTTCTTGGCGCCGATCTTGACCGTGCTGGTCGAGCCCGAGGTCGGGCCGGAGGCGCGGAACACCTCGTCGCGCGACATCACCATCTTCACCGGGCGCGCCGACTTCTTCGACAGCATCAGCGCCACGGGCTCGAGGTAGACGATGGTCTTGGCGCCGAAGCCGCCGCCGATCTCGGCGGGGATGGCGCGGATGTTGGCCTGCGGGACGCCGGTCAACATCGAGGTCATGGCGCGGACCATGAACTGGCCCTGGCTCGACGACCAGATCGTCGCCTTGCCGTCGGCGGTGGCGTGAACCAGGCAGGAGTGCGCCTCGATGTAGCCCTGGTGCACGGGCTCTGTCTTGAACGAGCGCTCGACGATCACGTCGGCCTCGGCGAAGCCCTTGTCGACATCGCCGAGCTTGTGCTCGAGCTTGCCGGCGATGTTGGACGGCTTGCCGTCGAATTTGTTGAACTCGTGCAGGATCGGCGCGCCCGGCGCGATCGCGTCCTCGATATCGATGGCGTGCGGCAGCACCTCGTACTCGACCACGATCAGCTTGCAGGCGGCGGCCGCGATGCTCTGCGACGTCGCGGCGACGGCGGCGACCGGATGGCCATGGAACAGCGCCTTCTCGCGCGCCATCACATTACGGCACATCCAGCGCATGTCCTGGATGCCGAGCATCACCGACTTGTCGACCGGGAAATCGACGATGTCCTTGGCGGTGACCACCGCCTTGACGCCGGTCATCGCCTCGGCCTTGGAGGTGTCGATCGACTTGATGCGGGCGTGGGCATGGGGGCTGCGCAGCACCTTGCCCCACAGCATGCCCGGCAGCCTGGTGTCGGCGGAATACTGGGCTTTGCCCGTCACCTTGTCGGCGCCATCGGGCCGGATGGTGCGCTTGCCGATCCACTTGTTGGTGGGCGTCTGGTCGGTCATTTCCGCTCCCCTGTCCGTTCTGTTCGCTGTTGCCGGTCGGCATTGCCTGACGACGTTGCGCCTAACAGACCCGTTCGGGGCGCAAAGATCAAGCTCTGGCGCAGCAGTAGCCCCTGGCGTCCGGTGCATAGCGGGCGGGGAGGGCGTTTGTTAGATGAAGGGGTCTGCCCCCCTCGCTGGAGGGTGGCAAGGCGTCTGCAGCCGCCGGGGCGAGGGGTCTGACCCCGCCTGGCCGGTTCCACCTGCTCCGCTGGACGCCGCCGTCTCACTCCCGCGCGTCTTACTCACCGGTCCGAAAAAACGCGCTATCATCGACATGACGGTCGCTGGGCGATACGAACAGCAGCACCATCGAACTGCACTCTTTCTGGAGACGACGTGATTGAATTATTGATCGTGGCCGCCCTCATTTGCCTCAATGGCCTTTTCGCGCTTTCGGAACTGGCGATCGTGTCCGCTCGCCACCCGCGCTTGAAGGCTCTGGCGGCGACTGGACGGCATGGCGCCGACCGAGCCCTCGCGCTCGCCGCCGATCCCGGCCGGTTCCTGTCTGCCGTGCAGATCGGCATCACCTTGATCGGGCTCATCAACGGTGCCTACTCCGGCGAGACCTTCGGAGCGCACGCGACGGACATGCTGCAGGCGCTGGGGATGTCCGCGACGGCCGCAGGTCCGCTCGGCTATGGACTCGTCATCGCCGTCATCACTTACCTCTCCGTCATCGTCGGCGAGCTCGTTCCAAAAAGCCTGGCACTGCGCAACGCGGAGGGCATCGCCTGCACGGTGGCGCCGGCGATGGTGCTGTTCTCCCGCATCGCGGCACCGGCGGTGTGGCTCCTGGATGCGTCCACGCGTCTCGTTTTCCGCCTGTTTGGCCAGTCGACCGAGAGCGAGAGCCGGGTGACGGATGAGGAAATCCGCACCTTGATCGCAGAAGCTGAGAGCGCGGGCGTGATCGAGAGTGGTGAGCGGGAGATGATCGCCGGCGTGATGCGCCTTGCCGACCGCGCAGTGATCGGCTTGATGACACCTCGGACCGATGTCGACTGGATCGACATCACGGACGACGAAGCCGACATCAAAGAGCGCCTGATCACGACGCCGCATTCCCGGTTGCCGGTCGGCGAGGGATCGACAGAGGCGCTGATCGGCGTCGTGCAGACGAGAGAGCTGCTGGCGGGCATCCTGTCGGGTAAGCCGCTCGACATCAGCGCGCATGTGCGCCGGGCACCGATCGTACCCGAGAGCATGGATGCGCTCGACGTTCTCGCCACGTTGCGCGACGCGGAAGTGCCGATGGCACTGATCCACGACGAGTACGGGCACTTCGAAGGGCTTGTCACGCCCGCCGACATCCTCGAGGCGATCACCGGCGTCTTCAAGTCGGACACTGCCGGTATCGAGCCGCATGCGACCGAGCGTGACGACGGCTCATGGCTGCTGTCGGGTTCCATGCCCGTGGATGAGATGGCGGACCGGATCGGCTTCGTGCTTGCGCCCAACAGGAGCTACGAGACCGTAGCCGGCTTCGTCCTGTCTCATCTCCAGCACTTGCCGAGTGTCGGCGAGCACATCGAGGTTGCGGGTTGGCGGTTCGAGGTGATCGACCTCGACAGTCGCCGCATCGACAAGGTGCTGGCGAGCCGACTGAAGCCCCTGCGCCGCGTCATCGGCTAGCGGCCGCGTTCGTCCGGGGGGGCGGACTGGAGGACGGACGGGACGATCACCGGTGTCGCGTAGGTTGGGTCCAGGGCCGCCCTTCGCGACCCGCGACCCAACACGAGGGATGAGGGGTCAGACCTCTCGCTGAAACGTGCCAAGTCTTCTGCATCCGCCAGGGCGAGGGGTTTGACCCCGCCTGGCCGACAAGCGGCGTCGCGCACGATCATGAAGGGTGCCGACGAGACGGACGGGGCCCACCAATTTCCTGTCGTCATTCGCCGGCTGCACGCAAGCCGAACAACCCTTGGCTTCCGCACTCCAAGTTTCGCCAGTCTCGCCCATGATGGAGATGCTGACCGCGGTGCCTCATAGGGGCTTCGTTCCTATGCTGCCCGCGACCGCAAGCAATGAGCAAGAAGGGATTTCCAACCGCTCGAATGAATGATTCGCGCCGAATGTAATCCATCCCGAATGATCTCTGCTTTGTAAGCGCTGCACTGCTCACACGTTGACGGCCGCCGGATCGGTTTTCACGTAGGCCCAGGGCATCAGCTCGTCGATGCGGGAGGCTGGCCAGCGGTTGACAAGCTTGGTCAGGGTGTCTGCGAGCCAGGTGTGCGGGTTCACGGCGTT
>CAMDBL010000208.1 GCA_945889015.1 Devosia equisanguinis | reverse complement strand
CCGCGAGGGGCAGCGCAAGGGCGCGCCGTACGGCACCTCGTCCCAGGGCACCAGCGGCGCCACCGGCGAGACCGGCGCTACGGGAACCAACTCTGGCACCGGATCTGCGACTGGCAGCACTGGCACCGGCTCCGCGACCGGCGGTACTGGATCGGGCGCGGCTGGCAGCACCGGCTCTGGCGGAAGCGCCGGCAGCGGCGGCGGCGGTGCGGGCGGTGGCGGTGCGGGCGGTGGCGCGGGTGGCGGCTCCAGCGGCAACTAGCTGCCCGAATACCCTCTTCCATCATGACGATGGCGGCTCCCGGCGGAGCCGCCATTTCCGTGCCTCCCTCATAGCAGCCGCGTGCGTTCCGGCGTCTGCAGTGCCGCGCCTTCGTTGCGCGGATTGTTGATGGCATTGCCGATCTCGATCACCTCGAGCAGATCGTCCGCCGCCGGCAAAAGCAGCCCGGACGCCTCGTCGGCCGGCATGGCGCGGCCGTCGAGCCATGAAGCGAACACCTCCGGCTCCAGGATTGCGGGCATGCGGTCGTGCAGCCAGGAGAGCGCCACGTTGGAGGGCACCGTCAGGATCGCCATCGTGTCGATCTCGCTGCCGTCGGCACCGAGCCAGCCCTCCCACAGTCCCGCGAACGCCATCAAGCCGCGGTCCTTGCGCCGGATCATGTGGGCGCGCTTGGCGCCCGCGGGCCCCATCCACTCGTAGAATGCGTCAGCCGGCACCAGGCAGCGGCGGTGGCGGATCGGTCCGCGGAAGGCCGGTTTCTCGGCCACCGTCTCGGCGCGCGCGTTCACCAAGGTCGAAAACTTCGAGGGATCCTTGGCCCAGGCGGGGATCAAACCCCACCGCACCAGGGCCAGCTCGCGCTCGCGCACCTCCGACAGACGCACGATCGCCACCGGCTGGGTCGGCGCGATGTTGTAGCGAGGCGGAAACGCATGGATGTTGGCGTAGCCGAAATGCGATCGCACGGCCTCGTGCGGCGACGTCAAACTGTAGCGCGAGCACATGGCCTCACCTCTCACGGCGCGTAACGTGACGCACAGATTTGGCCCGCCCGATGCCGGCATGCAATTGCCCGCGAACGGAGGCGCGCGCACTCCCGCATCTGACCCATGGCAGAGCCGCCGACCTCAAGGTAAACATCCGGAAGCGATACGGGGAGAGTGGATGATCGACAATGGGAGCCCAGGGCGCTGGAACGGCTGGCCGAGGGCGGCCGCCAGCATGGCCGTGTTCCGCGACGGGCAGGTGTTGCTGGTCGAGCGCGGCAAGGGCCCGCGGCGCGGCATCTGGAGCCTGCCGGGTGGACACGTCGAGCCGGGCGAGACCGCGCGCGAGGCAGCAGTGCGCGAACTGCTCGAGGAGACCAGCGTCACAGCCGACTTCGGCGGGCTCGTCGACGTGCACGACGTGATCTACCGCGACGACGCCGGCGCGCTGACCGTCCACTACGTGCTGACGGTCTACTGGGGCCGCTGGCGGGGCGGCGAGCCGTCCGCCGGAAGCGACAGCGCCGATGCTCGCTTCGTGCCGCTGCCTGAGATCGGCCGCTACCCCCTGACGCCGGGTGCCGCGGCGCTGATCCGTCGCGCAGCCTCTCTCGGCGGCGGCTGATCACGCCGCGCAATCGCCGAGAATCGATGGTAGACAAGGCCCATGATGCACCTGACCGCACGCTTCGGTCCCTCGCGCGCCGTCCTCGCGGCGGTGGCATTGGCTTGTCTTTCGGCCAGCGTCGCGGCGCAATCCGCCGCAACCGGCGAGTCCAAGCCCTATGACGACCGCCTGCTGCGGCTGTCGGAGATCCTCGGCGCCGTGCACTACCTGCGCGAGCTGTGCGGCGCCAACGACGGCCAGACCTGGCGCGAGCGGATGCAGGAGCTGATTACCGCGGAGGGGACGTCCGCGCTGCGCCGCGCCCGCCTGACCCGCTCATTCAACCAGGGCTACCGGTCGTACTCCCGCACGTACTCGGCTTGCTCGCCATCGGCTCAGATCGCCATTAACCGGTTCGTCGGCGAGGCCAGTCAGCTCGCTGATCTTCTGCTCAAGGTTCCTTGACAGCCTTTTGCTCCCGATGGCACAAGGGCGTGCCCCGGCCCCTGCTGCCTCATCATGATGATCGCGACCGGATTCACTGTGACTCCGATGCGGAGTCCGTGCCGTCTGTTTGCCTATGCTAAGACCGGTTTCATGGGTTGGCTGCGCACCTCGCCAACACCGCCTGCATGCGTAGAACAGACGGATTTCGAGGACAGGGGATAGCAGACATGATGCTGGACGAATTGCGCCAGTCGGGCGACACGAGCATGAAGGCGCTGACCATCATCCTGGACGCCTGGGATCTCGGCGCCGAGGACGGCGTCGCCCCCGAGATCATGGCCTATGCCGCGCTCTACACCGCGCTGACCGACCTCGTATCGCTGTTCGGCGAGGAAGCCGTCGCGGCCCTGACCGGCAACCTCGTGCGCAAGGTCGAGAAAGGTGACTTCTCGATGCCGGCAGCAGCCTGCCACTGAGGTGGCGGCTTGCATCGATGGCCCCGCCGGGACGTGACGACCCTCACAGGACGCGGAGTGCCTTCAGTGCCAGCTCTCCGATCAGCGTGCCACCGAACACGAACAGCAGGATGCCGGCTATCCGATTGATCTTGACGAGACTTTTCTCGCTGAACCTGTGCCGGATGCGACCGATGAAATGCGACAGGCCGACCCACCAGGCGAAGCTGCCGGCCATCGTCGCCGCGACCAATGCCAGCGCATCGACCTTGCCGCGCACCTCCACGAACGACGACACGCCACCGAAGATCGCGAACAGACCGAGCACGGCGCCGGGGTTGGTGATGGTGAGAAAGAAGGTTTGGGGAATGTCCCACAGGTAGTCCGTGAAGCTCCCCTCGCCGTTGGCGCTGGACGCGGCCTCTACATGGGGACGCGCCCAGTAGAGCTTGAAGCCGAACGCGATCAGCGCGAGGCCGCCGATGAGCTGGATCGCATGCCTGTAGTCTTGCACGGCCCCCGATATGGCGCCGACGCCCATCGCCGCGAACAACGCGATCAGGCCGTCGCCGAGCATGGCTCCGACACCTGCGGCGAGGCCTCCGAAGAACCCTCGCTGCACCGCCCGCTGAATGCACAACACGTTGACGGGGCCGACCGGCGCCGCCACAAGAACGCCGATGATCAGGCCGATGGGAATGATCAAGGGATTGGGCAGCAGGCTCACGGCCTCGTATCCCCAGGCAGCCGAGGTTCGCGACTTGACCCACGCGATTCCACGGCGAGCGTCTCAGCGTCATCGAGCCCGCGTACGAGCTTTCTGTGCAAGGATGGACACTCCGCCATGCCGATCGGCTTTGCTCGCATCGTTGTTATCCCGCTGCTACTCGTACTTGCGTCGCCGGGGCTTGTCCATTGGACTGTCGCCGTGTCCGATGTAGTGGCAGCCGAGCCGCGCGGAAAGGCCGGATTGGCCAGGCCCGCAGCCGGCGAGGCGGTGCCAGGAGATGCGCTGCCGCCCAACGTCGCCGAAATGCGCGCCGCGATCCTGGCCGCTGTCGAGAGCGGCCGGATCGAGGATCTGCGAACCGCCCTCGACTGGAACGAGTTGAAGCCCGAAATCGCCGACGCCCCCGTCGGCGACGCCATTGACTACTGGCGACAAATCTCGGTCGACGGCGAAGGCCGCGAGATACTGACCATCCTCGGTGAGATCTTGCAACAGCCGCACGCCATCCTTCCGGTTGGCCGGGACTTCGAGAACAATCGGCTCTACGTTTGGCCGCGGTTCTCCGAGGCGCCGCACGAGAAGCTGACACCGACCGATTCCGCGGCTGTCGAGCGCCTGGTTCCACAGGCGGTGCGTGAGGAGATGGCGAGGACCGGCAAATACCTATGGTGGCGGCTCGCCATAGGCGCCGACGGTACCTGGCACACGTTCACCAAGGCGCGCTGATCTGCGGCATGCACTGACCGCTCACGCGCGGGCCTTTCCGACCGTATCGGCCATCCGCGCCCCACGCTCGCCCATCGGCTCGACGTCTCCCTCCGTGGTGTCGCGAGCAGTCTGGTGCTCGATCTCCGCATTGAGCTCGGCGCCAGCCAGCACGATCGTCACCGACAGCCACATCCACGTCATGAAGCCGATGATGGCGCCGAGGGAGCCGTAGGTCGCGTTGTAGCTGCCGAAGCTCGCGACATACCAGGAAAACAGCACGGAAAAGCCGAGCCAGCCCAGCGCTGCCGCCGCGCTGCCGTACGTCACCCAGCGCCACTGCGGCGCATCCCTGCTCGGCCCGAACCGGTAGAGCACGGCCAGCGCCCCTAGGATGGCGACGAGCAGCAGCGGCCAGCGTCCCCAGGTGATCAGGGCGCCGGTGAGCGGCCCAAGTCCGACGGTGGCGAGCAGCAGCGGCACCACTGCGAGACCCGCCAGCGCAAGGATCAGGAAGGCGATCGCCCCCAGCGTCAGCAGCAGCGACTGAGCGTTCAGCGCGACGAAACCGCGCTTTTCGCGCTCGTCGTAGGCGACGTTGAGGGCATCGAAGATCGCCTTCACACCGGCATTCGCGCTCCACAGTGAAACCGCGAGCGTCGTGAAGAAAGCCAGCGACAGCGTGCCACCGCCTTGCGATGCGATCCGCGTGGCCTGATCACGCAGGATCTCGAGGGCGCCCCCCGGCAGCAGCCCGGAGAGATCGTCAATCTGTCCCGCGACCCGGCTCGCATCGGAGAACAAGCCATACAACGACAGGAAAGCGGCGAGCGCGGGCACTAACGCCAGCATGGCGTAGAACGTCACGCCGGCCGCGACCAGCAGGATGCGGTCCTCCTCGAAGGCCCGCCACGTCCGCAGAAGAATATCGCCCCAGCCCCTGGCCGGGATCTCGCCGGGCGTGTCGGCCGACCGGCCACGTTTGTCTGCACGCGCATCCATCCTCCTCAAAGCATGGCTGGCCCGCACCGGTTCCGAACCGGCTTCACTTCGCGCCGTAATCGTGGAAGGCTCCGGCCATCGTATCGAGACGCCGCCAGCGGCGCGGGACACACGACGGAGAGGACGAATGGCAGGCAAGACCGAGCTCGAGCCCTGGCAGTGGCCGGATGAGCAGTGGCGCAAGATCGTAAACCATGTCCGCGCCGGCAAGACGCTGCGCCCGAAGACTTGGAAGGGCGGCGCGCGCATGGCGTTCGCGGTCTCCTTCGACGTCGACCACGAGACCAACGAGCTGCGCGACGGCGGTAAGTCCTACAGCCGCATGAGCTGGGGCCAGTACGGCAACCGCCAGGCGATGCCGCGCATTCTCGCACTCTTGAAGAAACACGACGTCAAGGCGACGTTCTACGTGCCGGGCGTCGTCGCGCTGCTTTATCCCGACGAGCAGAAGCGCACCGTCGACGAGGGCCACGAGGTGGCGCTGCACGGCTGGATCCACGAGCTGAACTCTGTGCTCTCCTACGAGGACGAGCGCATGCTGATGCTGAAGGCGGACGAGGTGCTGACCAAGGTCACCGGCGTCAAGCCGGTCGGGGTGCGCACCTGCTCGTGGGATTTCTCGCCGCACACGTTGCGTATCGAGAAGGAGATGGGCCTGCTCTACGACAGCTCGCTGATGGCCGACTACGATTGCCACGAGCTGCTGCTCGACGGCGAGCCGACCGGCGTCACCGAGCTGCCCGTCGAGTGGATCCGCGACGACGCCGCCTACTTCTGGATGAACCGTTTCGGCGCTCAGCGTCCCTACACGACGCCGAAGGATGTGCTCGACATCTGGATGCGCGAGCTCGACGCAGCCTGGGAGGAGGGGGGCATTTTCCAGCTCACCACCCATCCCCATGTGATCGGCTATCGCTCGCGGCTGTGGATGATCGAGGAGTTGATCCGCCACGCCAAGTCCAAGGGCAGCGTCTGGTTCGCGACCCACGCCGACGTGGTGCGGCATGCGAAGGAACACGCGGTTTAAGCAACCGAAGCCGAGCCCCCTCGAGCATCGGCGACCGGTTGATCACTACTCGTCGAGTAGAGGAGGTTTCGCGGCTCACTGCGCCAGGAACCCTCCATCCACCGCCAGGGTGTGTCCCGTCGTCATCGATGCGGCGGGGCTCGCCAGGAACAGGATCGCCTCGGCGATCTCCTCGGGCTCGGCGATGCGGCCGAGCGGCGTCACCGAGCGGATCTCCTCCATCGTGTCGGAGCGCGTGGTGATGGCATTGATGAGCGGAGTACGGACGTAGGTCGGGGCCACCGCGTTGACGCGGATCTTCAGCGGCGCCCACTCCACGGCGAGCGCGCGCGTCAAGTTCAGCACCGCGCCCTTCGATGCCTGATAGGCCGGGTTGGCAAAGCCGCCGAGGCTGAATCCGGAGTAGCTCATGATCGAGGCGAGGTTGACGATCGCGCCACCGCCCGTCGCCTTCATGTGTCGGGCGGCGACGCGCGAGGGCAGGAACGTGCCCTTGACGTTGACGGCCAGCACCTTGTCCCAGACCTCGACCGGCATCTCCATCGCGGGATGGCGCAGCGAGATACCGGCGCTGTTGACGACGATGTCGATCCGCCCGAAGCGCTGGACCGCGGCGGTCATCGCGGCCTCGACGGAGGCCTCATCGGTGACGTCCATCTTCATGCCGAACGCGGAAACACCGAGGGAGGCGCATTCTTCCGCGACCTTCGCGGCCGCCGCCTCGTTCAGGTCTACCAGAACGACGTTGGCACCATGCCGAGCGAACAGCCGCCCTGCTGCCGCGCCGATGCCGCTGGCGCCGCCGGTGACGACGGCGACCTTGCCCTCAAGTGACTTTCCGCCGACCTCTGCCATCGCTTCCTCCATCAGCTTTTTGCCGCGTCCTCGAGTATCATATCCGACGCTTTCTCACCGATCATGATGGCGGGCGCGTTGGTATTGCCGGAAACGATGACGGGCATCACCGACGCATCCGCGATGCGTAACCCCGCGACGCCGCGCACGCGCAAGCGTGGATCGACCACGGCGCGCTCGTCGGTGCCCATGCGGCAGGTGCCCACGGGATGGAAGCTGGTGCCGCCCCTGGTGCGGATGTAGTCGGCCCAGTCGGCGTCGGTGGTGACGCCGCGGCTCGGGTAGATCTCCTCGGTCACATACTGCGCCATCGGCTCGGTGGAAACGATCGCGCGCACCTGCTTCAAGCCGGAGATCAGCGCCTCGGCATCGCGCGGCGCGGTCAGGAAGTTGGCCTTGATCGCAGGCGCGACGGTGGGATCGGGCGACGTCACCATCACGCTGCCTCGACTTTGCGGCCTCAGGATCCGCACCACAAGTGACACGCCCGAATAGGGATGCAACGGCTGACCGACCTTCTCTGTGCTGTAGAGCGCGAGCGAGGTCTGGATGTCGGGCGTCGCCACCTCCGGCCCCGATTTGAGGAAACCCGCGACATAGGCGGCGCCCATGCCGATCAGCCCCTTTCCCCGGACCGCATAGTCGAGCACGGCTGCAGCGCCCCGCACGGGATGGCGCACCACGTCGTTCAGCGTCCAAGGCTTGTTGATCCGGTAGACGAGGCGCGCGTTGTAGTGGTCCTGCAGGTTGGCGCCGACGCCGCCGATGTCGGCGTGGACCGGAATGCCGTGCTGCCGCAGATGTCCGGCGGGACCGAGCCCCGAGAGCTGCATCAACTGGGGCGAGTTGATCGCCCCCGCCGCAAGGATCACCTCGCGGGCGGCGGCCGCGTGTATCTTCCGTCCGCCGTAGCGATAATCGATGCCGGTCGCGCGTTTCCCATCGAGTGTGATCCGCGCCGCGAGCGCCCCGGTCACGATCTCCAGGTTGCGGCGGCGGCGTACGTCTGGCGGCAGGAACGCGGTCGCCGCGCTCGAGCGACGGCCGCGATGGGCGGTGAGTTGAGGATAGCCGAACCCGTCCTGCTCCCGTCCGTTGAAATCGTCTCGGCGCAGATGTCCGAGGCGCTCGGCGGCGGTCATGAACGCCTCGCACAACGGATGGGGACTTGGCACGTCCGACACCTTCAACGGTCCGTCCGCGCCGTGCAGATCGTCGCCGCCGCGCGCGTTACCCTCCGAGCGCCTGAAGTATGGGAGCACGTCGTCGAAACCCCAGCCGGTGTTGCCGAGCTGGCGCCAGTGATCGAAATCCTCGCGCTGACCGCGAATATAGATCAGTCCGTTGATCGAGCTGGAGCCGCCCAGCACCTTGCCGCGCGGCTCGGGGATCGCGCGATTACCCGACGACGGCTCCGGCTCGTGCGCATAGAGCCAGTTGTGCTTGGCGTC
>CAMDBL010000207.1 GCA_945889015.1 Devosia equisanguinis | reverse complement strand
CTACACGCCGAAAGAGGCCGGGGCTGGCCTTGGGCTGGCAATTCGTTGTGCGTCGGCGAGCTACAAGATCGAGTTGCGCTCTCAGCTCAAGTCGCATGGCGGCAAGATCTCGGGCTCCTGGGAGGAGCGCACCTTCAATGCCGCCGGCGATGTCACCGGGCTTGCCACCGGCACCAGGATCTCGCTTTCAGTCGCAGGCGGCGGCATGACCGGCACGATGAGCGTCTCGGCCAGCGGCGAGACCCAGTCGGTCACCATCACCACACAGGGAACCGGGCTCAAGAGCGTCAACATCAACCTGTCGCGTGGCTGAGCCGGCTGGTGTATCCCCGTGGACACGGGGCGGAGTCGAGATCGTGTCGCGCCTTGGAAGAGCCGCGATCGTGCTATCGGTGGATCATAGAACGGCCCGGTGAGGGCCATACCGCCGCCTGGCAACCGCACACCGCCAGCAGGCGGAACCGCGATGGGGGATCACTCATGAAAATCGTCACGAACTCCGTTGAGCCGCGTCGGCTGGGCTTGGCGCTTTCACTCGCCGCGGCCGCTGTGTGTGTGATCGCATCCGTCGCGGATGCAGCGCCGCGCCACCGCACCGATCGCGGTCCCGCCGGTGGCTACGTGGTGGCGGAAAGCCGCTGGGGTCACGGCACGGTCTCGGGCGCCGTCCGGCCCGGCCCGCGCGGCTGGCAGGTGCAGACGCCCGGCGGCTCCTGGATCGACTGCGTGCGCAACCGCTGCTCCGAGACGCTCCGGCTCGCGACCGTCGATATCTTCGAGGTGATGGAGCAGAAGGATGGCGGCCCGAACTACTTCCGCTTCGAGCGCAGGTTCTGATCGCCGCCACATCACCGAAAGCCTGACGGCCGGCTGATCCGATCAGCCGGCCGTTTTCGTTCTGGCCAAGCCTCGTCAGCGCCGGCTCAGCCTGCCGCCTTCTTGCGGTTGGCGGCGAGCCAGCCCTCGACCAGCTCGACCGTCTCGTCCACGGCCGCGAGCTTCTTGCCCTTCATGCTCGCGATCAGCTGCACCAGCTTGTCGACGCGCTCGATGTTCGGCGCACCGGCGGCGAGCGCCCGCGCGGCCGACGACGGCGTCAGCAGCGATTGGGCGGCGGCCGCGTATTTCTCGAACGGCACGAGATCCTTGCGGTCGGCGCCGAGCGAGACGCACAGATCGACCACCCAGTTGTAGATCGCGCGCGATGCCTCGACATCGCTGTGCACGGCGTCCTTGATCGGCCGCATCGCATCCTTCTGCACGCAGCGATAGTTGCCGGAGATCAGCATCGCCCACTTGGCCAGCGGCACGAAGATGCTGTCGTGCACCTTGAGCTTGACCGGCAGCTCGATCGGCTTGCCGTCGCCGGGATCGAAGCGGGCCACCTCGATGTCGGCCTCGAGCTGGCGCAGCATCGCCGTCGCCTTGTCGGAGACGAAACGCGCCGCCTTGAAGTTCGTGGGCAACCGCACCTGCAACACGTTGACCTTCTCCTCGGGCGGACGGAACGCTTGCGGATCCGGGCTGCACAGCGTCATCGTGGCGGGATCGAAGCTCTCCCACACCGTCGGGTCGGCGAAGCAGGGCTTCAGCGCGTTGGTGTCGAGGCCCGGAATGCGCGCGAGGTAGGGCAGCGGCGGCATGTTCATGATCGACATGCACGGCACCTTCGACTTCGCCACCGCGTCGAGCAACTCGCGCGCGCCGGGCGTGCGGTACTGCGGCTCCTGCATGGCCAAGCAGATCAGATCGTAATCGGCCGGCTTCAGGTTGGCGGGCACATCGGCGGTGAGCTTGCCCGGCAGCTTGCGCGAATCGACCTCGACCAGCCCCTCGCGGCCCTTCACCGGCATGCGCACGCGCGCGCCCTCGGTGTTGATCAGCTCGACCTCGTTGGGGAGGCACGCGAGCTTCACGTTGTGGCCGGCCAGCGCCAGCTTGGTGCCGAGCAGCGAACCGTAGGACGCCCCCATGATCATGACGTTGTATTTTTGAGCCATCGGCTTTCCTCCTTGGTCGGCAGCATTGTTCGCACGCGATTGCCGCGCGCCCGTCGCTCTCGCGCACGGCTGCCTGTCGGCACGATGCTAGTCAGTTGCCCTTCAGGGCGCAACGAGCTTGACGCGCTGCAACGTGCTTTCGACAGCGCGAAAAACTCACGCTTTCGGCGGCGCGAACGCCGCCCGCTCCGGCGCCGCGGTCAGCGCCTCCACAGGCACGGTCTCCGCGCCGATCAGACGCAGCAACTGCCGGCGCAGGCGGTCCCTCGCCGGCTCGGCCGCAGCCAGGATGTCTTTGTAGCGGTGGAACTCCAGCACGTGGAAGCGATCGACGTCTACGTCGATGTAGACGTCCGGCTGGCGCGACTTGAGCTTCTCGGCAACGATCGCGCGCTGCATGATCTGCGAGGACGCGACCAGCGCTTCCATCGCCGATGGTCCGCTCGCGTCCTCGGCCAGCCTGGGCATGCCGCTGACGTCGATCGCGACGGTGACGTCCACCTCCGAGCCCAGCACGTCGAATGGCAGAGGATTGACGAGCCCGCCGTCCATCAGCACGCGATCGTCACGGCGGACCGGGGTAAAGATCGCCGGCAGCGCCATGCTCGCGGCGACCGCCGAGCGCAGCGGCCCTTCGCCGATGACCACCGCCTCTTGCGCGTAGAAATCGGTCGCGACCACTCTGAGCGGGATGGACAGCTCAGCGAACGTCGCGGGCACCCGCGCGGGCAACAGCAGGTCGAGCAGCGTCTCGGGATTGAGCAGCGACGACTTCAACTGCAGCACGCTGAGGATCCGCTGCACCGGCTCGGCCCGGGCGATGAACAGCTGGCGCACGAGGTCGAGCCGCTGGCTGAGGATTTCCTCGGTGTGCGCGCGGATCAGCTTGGCCGGCAGTCCGGCCGCGAACGAGGCGCCATAGATCGCGCCGATCGAAGTGCCGACGATCGCCGCGGGTCTGATCCCCAACTCCTCGAACACCTCGAGCACGATGAGGTGGCCGAGGCCACGGGCGCCGCCCCCGCCGAGCACGAGCCCGATGCGCGGGGCTACGGTTGTTTTGGTCAATGCCTTCGACATGGCCCTTACGTTAGCCGCTGACGCGACGCCCCGGAAGTGGTTCCGGCATCACGCCTCTCGCCGCCAGTCGAGAAACGGCAGAAGTGCGGCGAGCGTCGCGGCCGGGTTCTCCTCGGCGAGGAAATGTCCCGAGGCGATCTCGGCCCCTTCGAGCGAGCCGCTGCACCAGGGCCGCCAGATGGCCAGCGGATCGGCACCGCCCTTGCCGACATAGCTCGAGCCCCACAGCGCCAGCGTCGGGCACGCGATGCGCCGGCCCGCCGCGCGATCGGCCTCGTCGTGCTGGCGATCGGCGCGGGCGCCGGCGCGGTAATCCTCGCAGACCGCGTGGATGCGCATCGGATCGTCGAGCGCGGCCTTGTAGATGGCCAGCGCCGCCGGATCGAAGCAGTCGAGATTGCGTCCACCCGTCCAGGTCTCCAGCGTATGCACCACGTAGTAGGCCGGATCCGTCGCGATCAGCGTCTCGGGGAGCGGATAGGGCTGCGCCAGGAACGACCAGTGATACGACGCGATCGCCGACGCCGCCGTCAGCCGCTCCCACACCTCGAGCGTCGGCAGGATGTCGAGCACCGCGAGAGCGGAGACGACGCCGGGATGGTCGAGCGCCATGCGATAGGCCACGCGCCCGCCGCGGTCGTGCCCGCAGACGGCGAACCGGCCATGACCGAGCGACCGCATCAGCTCGATCATGTCCTCGCCCATCGCGCGCTTGGCGTAGGTCGCAAGCCCGCCGTCGCCCCTCGGGCAGGCGCTCGAACCATAGCCCCGCAGGTCGGCCATGACGACGGTATGGCTGCGCGCGAGCACGGGCGCGATCTTATGCCAGCAATGGTGCGTCTGCGGATAGCCGTGCAGCAGCAGCACCGGCGGCCCTGAGCCTCCGACGCGCGCGAAGATCTCCGCTCCCGCCGTCTTGATCCGCTCGAGGCCGAAGCCGGCAAAGAGATCAGCCATCCTGTCGTGCTCCCCCTGGTCCCGGCGCCTAGCGGCCGGACGCGATGCCGGTGCTCAGTATATGCGGCTCCCACACGACCGCATCGTCGACCGCATACAGCCTGCAACCGCCGGTGACGTGCGTGCCGCACCGCTCCAACGCGACGTTCGCCGCCTCGGGCGTCGCCCCCCAGCTCGCCCCCCACGACCCGTTCGGCGCAACGGCGAACGCACGTGGCAGGTCCCCCCCCAGGAACTTGGCGTAGCCGTCGGCGCGTCCCCGCTCGTCGAGGTAAGGCACCTTGGCGATGTCATCGACCGGCGCGAAGGTGGTGGCGACGGCAGCGGTCGCCGTGCGCGGCACCGTGAAGCCCAGCCGCGCCAGATAGCGATCGACGTGCGGACGCCAGAGCTGGAACCCCTCGCCGATCGCCTTGTGGCCGTCCTCGCCGACCGGTGGCAGCATCACCAGCTCCGCCTTACCACCAGCCTCGGCGTAGACCTCGTGCCAGTGGCGCGGCAGGCGTGCCCCCCAGAACCGATCGTTCTCCGAGTAGATCCACACCATCGGCACGCGCGCCGTCCGGCCAGCCGCCGCGATCGTCTCGGCGAGTTTGTCGGGCCCGCAGGGATTGCCGGGCCGGGTCTTGGGATTGCCGCCGCCCCCACCTGCGAAATTGATCGCCCCCACGAGACCGGGAATGGCGTGACCGCTGGCGCCCACCGCAGCGAACCCGCCGTACGACTGCCCGGCGATCAGCACGCGCTTGCCGTCGACCCAGGGCAGGCCGCGGGCCATCGCCAGCACCGCTTCGGTCTGGGTCAGCATCGCCGTCATCGCCGGCACGTAGGTACGATTGTCGCATTCGCGGCTGGAAAAATCGGGATCGGGCTTGAGGCCGCTGTCGCCATATCCGAGCCGTGTGGGCACGATCACTGCGAAGCCGCGGCGAATCCAGTAGCGGACCGAGCCGACCGAGCGGAATCGTTTGGGCTCGGCCCGCTCGAGGCTGCGTCCATGATGCAGAACGACGACCGGAAACGGACCGTCGCCCTGGGGATGGTAGTGGGTCACCACCATTTCACCGGTATGCATGCGCCCATCGGCCAGCCGCAAAGTCACCGGCACCTTGACCACGGTCTCGAAGATGTCCGTCATCAGCGCGGAGAAAGCCGGCGGCGAAGGAATGCTGGTGATGGGGGATGCCGCGTCGGGCGCCCGGTTCGAGGGCAGTGGCGCGGGCGGGGATTGGGCCGCGCGTTGCGCCGAGGCTCCACCGCTGAGCGCGACAACACCGATCAAGAGCGCTGCCAGAACGCGCTGCGCGCGCCCGGCCAGCCAACGTGCCTGTTGCGGCATACCCGATGTTCCCTCTTCCTCGCGTGAGCCCGATGGCTCAACTCATCGGCTCGGCTCCCGCTGAATGGCCCGCCATCCGATGTCGCTGCGGCAGAAGCCGCCGGACCAGTCGATTCGTGCAATCGCCTCGTAGACGCGGCGCTGTGCCTCCGCCACATCACGGCCGCGTGCCGTGACGTTGAGCACCCGGCCACCGTCGGCCAGCAGGCGTCCACCTTCGAGGCGGGTGCCCGCGTGGAAGATCTCGACGCCTTCCACTTGCGCGGCTTGATCGAGACCTCTGATCTCGGTGCCCTTCTCGGGCGTCCCGGGATAACCCTTCGCGGCCATCACGACGGTCAGCGCGACGTCGTCGTGCCAGCGCAGGTCGAAGTTGCCGACGACACCGTCGCAGGTCGCCAAAATGGCGGGCAATAAGTCAGATTTGAGACGCAGCATAAGGACTTGGCATTCCGGATCGCCAAAGCGGACGTTGTACTCGATGAGCTTCGGCCCGGTTTTCGTGAGCATCAGGCCGGCATACAGGATGCCCTTGAAGGGCGTCCCGCGCGACGCCATGCCGCGCACCGTCGGATGGATGATCTCGCGCATCACCTGCTCGGTGATGGCGGGGGTGACGACGGGGGCCGGCGAATAGGCACCCATGCCGCCGGTGTTGGGGCCGGTGTCGCCGTCACCGACGCGCTTGTGGTCCTGGGCGGTCGCCAGCGCCAGGGCATGCTTGCCGTCGACGAGCGCGAAGAAGCTCGCCTCCTCGCCTTCGAGGAACTCCTCGATCACGACCTCCGCGCCGGCCTCGCCGAAGGCGCCCGCGAAGCAGGCGTCGACCGCGGCCTCGGCCTCGGCACGGGTCGTGGCGATGACGACGCCCTTGCCGGCGGCGAGCCCGTCTGCCTTGATCACGATCGGCACCGGCTGCCCGGCGAGATAAGCCTTGGCCGCGGCACCGTCCTTGAAGCGCCCGTAGGCGGCGGTGGGGATCGACAGCTCGGCGCACAGATCCTTGGTGTAGCCTTTCGAGCCCTCGAGCTGGGCCGCGGCCTTGGAAGGCCCGAACACCTTGATGCCCGCCGCCGCCAGATCGTCGGCGATGCCGGCCACCAGCGGCACCTCCGGCCCGATCACGACGAGGCCGATGCCCTTCTCCCGGCAGAAGCCGATCACCGCCGCATGGTCGGTGACCGCCAGCGCGACGCACTCGGCGTGGCGTGCGACGCCGGGATTGCCGGGCGCCGCGTAGAGCTTGTCCAGGAGCGGGCTCGCGGACAGGGCCCAGGCCAGGGCGTGCTCGCGGCCGCCCGATCCGATCAGTAGGACGTTCATTGATGCCGAGGCTCTTCGTAGCTATGGACAGAGGCAGCCCCGCATCGCCGAGGTGATCGCAACGCCGCCGCCTTTCTATAGGATGGACTGGCCGAGATAGGGAATTCCGATTCGTGGCCGAGCCCACCGTCCAGAGCCGCCCCGGCGGCACCAATGTCGCGGAGCTGTCCGTCTCGGAGCTCGCCAACGCCATCAAGCGGGCGCTCGAGGACGGCTTCGGCTACGTGCGGCTGCGCGGCGAGATCTCGGGCTTCCGCGGCGCCCACTCCTCGGGCCACTGCTACTTCGCGCTGAAGGACGAGAAGGCCAAGATCGAGGCCGTGATCTGGCGCGGGCAGGTGTCCAAGCTCAAGGTCAAGCCGGCCGAGGGACTGGAGGTGATCGCCCAAGGCCGCATCACCACGTTCCCCGGCTCGTCCAAATACCAGATCGTCATCGAGTCGATGGAGCCGGCCGGCGTCGGCGCGCTGATGGCGCTGCTCGAGGAGCGCAAGAAGAAGCTCGCGGCCGAGGGCCTGTTCGCCGCCGAGCGCAAGCGCAAGCTGCCGTTCCTGCCGGCTGTGATCGGCATTATCACCTCGCCCACCGGCGCCGTCATCCGCGACATGCTGGCGGGCTTCACCGAGCGCTTCCCCACCCGGGTCTTGGTCTGGCCGGTGCGCGTGCAAGGAGAGACCAGCGGCGCCGAGGTGGCCGCCGCCATCCACGGCTTCAATGCGCTGCAGCCCGGCGGGGCGATCCCGCGACCCGACGTCCTGATCGTCGCGCGCGGCGGCGGCAGCCTGGAGGATCTCTGGGGCTTCAACGAGGAGATCGTCGTCCGCGCCGCCGCCGAGAGCCGCATCCCGCTCGTCTCCGCCGTCGGCCACGAGACCGACTGGACGCTGATCGACCTCGTCGCCGACGCCCGCGCCCCGACCCCGACCAAGGCTGCGGAATGGGCGGTGCCCAAGTATTCAGAGCTGCTCGCCCAGACCGGCGATCTCGGCACCCGCGTGCACGTCGCCATGCGGCGCGTGCTGGAAGGCCAACGTGCGCATCTGAAAGCCTCCGCCCGCGGCCTGCCCCGGCTCGAGGATCTGCTGGCCCTGCCCCGCCAGCGGTTCGACACCGCGAGCCAGCGTCTCAATCGCGGCCTGCTCGCCAATACCCGCGCACATGCCATGCGGCACGCCAAGATCGCGGCGCGCCTGCAACCGCGTCTGCTGGAGAGCCGCATCGAGCGCGGCCACGATCGCGTGCACCGGCTGAGCCAACGCGCCAGCCAGGCCCTACAGCGCTACGCCGGCCTGCGCCGCAACCGCGAGGCCGCACTCGCCGCCAGGTTGCAGCCGCAGCTCATCGCCAACATCCTGCAGCGCCGCCGCCAGCAACTCGACAGTTGCGGCAAGCTGCTGGCTTCGCTCAGCTATCAGAGCGTCCTGCGCCGCGGCTTCGCGCTGATCCGGGATGGGGATGGTAACGCCGTTCGCGCCGTCGGCACCCTGACGCCGGGTGTCCGCATCGACATCGAGATGGTCGACGGCCATGTCGGCGCCGTGGTGGCGGGAGGCTCGGACGTGGCTGGCGATCTGGACCTGCCCCGCG
>CAMDBL010000206.1 GCA_945889015.1 Devosia equisanguinis | reverse complement strand
CCGCCCGACACCCCCACCTCGGTCCGCCATCGGACTTGAGTCCGCCGACGGAGCTCGTTGAGATCTTTGCCACGGCGGTCTAAGTCCGTGTCCGTCCTCCCCCCTCGAGGGGGAGGATGCGCATCCCAAGGTTCACGTCCCCCTTGCACTCCCCATCCCATTCATGTTGGCTCCGGCGCACGCGAACCCACCTCGCAAGGACCGCCCCGTGACGCCGACCACGACCCTGTTCAAAGCCAACACCCGCGTCGCCCTCGACGACGCTCAGCTGCAGCGCGCGCTGTCGGGCTTGCCGGGCGGCCTCGTCGCCCAGCGCACCGCCGCCCGCTCCCGCCTGCCGGAGTTCGAGAGCCTGCGCGACGTCGGCCGCGATATCCGCGACCACGCGCTGGCCAATCTCGACCTCTACCTCGAGGCCTACGAAAAGAACGTCATCGCCGCTGGCGGTCACGTGCACTGGGCCTCGACGGCGGCGGATGCCCGCGACGCCATCCTGAAGATCTGTCAGTCGGCGAACGCCAAGATCGTCACCAAGGGCAAGTCGATGATCTCGGAGGAGGTGGCGCTGAACGCCCATCTCCAGGCGCACGGCATGGAGGTGGTCGAGACCGATCTCGGCGAGTACCTCGTGCAGATCCGCGGCGAGGTGCCGAGCCACATCATCGCACCGGCCATCCATCTGACGCAGGCGCAGGTCGAGGCCGACTTCCGCAAGAAGCACACCCACCTTCCCAAGGACCGCGACCTGACCGAGGCCGAGACGCTGGTCGGCGAGGCGCGCGCGATCCTGCGCGAGAAGTTCATCGCAGCCGACGTCGGCATCACCGGCGCGAACTTCCTGATCGCGGAGACCGGCAGCTCGATCATCGTCACCAACGAGGGCAACGGCGATCTCACGCAGTCGCTCGCCAAGGTGCACATCGTCATCGCCTCGATCGACAAGGTGATCCCGACGTTGGCCGACGTGTCCTCGCTGCTGCGGCTGCTCGCGCGCTCGGCGACGGGGCAGGAGTTCTCCAACTACTGCACGTTCTCGACGGGGCCGCGCCGCGCGAACGATCCCGATGGGCCAGAGCAGTATCACGTCGTACTGCTCGACAACGGCCGCTCCGAGATCCTGGCCAGCGACATCAAGGAGGTGCTGCGCTGCATCCGCTGCGGCGCCTGCATGAACCACTGCCCCGTCTATCAGGCGGTCGGCGGGCACGCCTACGGCTGGGTCTATCCCGGCCCCATCGGCTCGGTGATGACGCCCGCGCTGATCGGCGTGAAGAACGCGGCGCACCTGCCCAACGCCTCGACCTTCTGCGGCAAGTGCGCGGAGGTCTGCCCGATGAAGATCCCGCTCCCCGATCTGATGCGGAAGCACCGCGAGACGGATTTCGCGGGCGGCGGCCAGACGTGGGCCTATCGCAAGGGGCTCGGCATCTGGGCGTTCCTTGCGAAACGTCCGCGGCTCTATCATCTGGCGTCGCGCTTCGGCGTCGCGAAGCTGGGCTTTCTCGGCCGCAGGCGCGGCGCGTTCCGATCGCTGCCCTTCGCCGGCGGCTGGACCAGGCACCGCGATCTGCCTGCGCCTCAGGGGCGCACGTTCCAGCAACTGTGGGCCGAGACGCAGCGGGGAGTGCCGAGATGAGCCGCGATCAGATTTTCTCCAAGGTCCGCGCGGCCGTCGCGGGCGGTGCGCCAATCGAGGAACGGAAGCGTTCGGTGGCGGCGCGCCTCGCCGAGCCCGTCCGTCATCCGCTGCCCGAGCGCGTGAGGAAGTCGCCCGAGGATCTGGCCAAGCTCTTCAACGTGATGCTGAAGGCGTGTCTCGCCGACGTGGTCGAGGTCGACACGAAGGACGCCATCCCCTCGGCTGTCGCCGGCTACCTGCGCGAGAAGAACCTGCCCCAACGCGTCGTGCTCGGCGACGACGGCTATCTCGCGGGCCTGCCTTGGTCGACGGAGCCGACGCTCGAGCGCAAGGCGGGCCGGGCGCACGGCGAGGATCAGGTCGGCCTCAGCCATGCCACCGCGGGCGTCGCGGAGACCGGCACCCTCGTCATGGCGTCCGGCGCCGACAATCCGGTCACCATCAATTTCCTGCCCGAGACGCACATCGTCGTGGTCGAGGAGCGCGACATCGTCGGCCCCTACGAGGACGCCTTCGCCAAGGTGACCGCGCGCTTCGGCAAGGGCCAGATGCCTCGCACCGTCAACATGATCTCCGGCCCCTCGCGCTCCGCCGACATCGGTGGCCGCCTCGTCATCGGCGCGCATGGCCCCAGGCGCCTGTGCGTCGTGATCGTGAAGGGGCGGTGATTGGCTGGCTCCGCCCTCCCCCTTGACGGGGGTGGGATGGGGAGGGGGTGGTGCACGACGATCGCTTTCGTGGCGGCCTCCCCCCATCCTAACCCTCCCCCGCAAAGGGGGAGGGAATCGCGATCGCAAGTTGTGAGCGCAGATCCCCCGACAGCTAGTCTGGTTTCCCCACATGACCTTCACCTACCTCCCCCCCGACCAAGCCTTCCTCGATCGCGATCGTGCCGACAGCGCGCACCCCAACAAGGCCAAGGCCGTCGTCATCCCGTTCGGCCTCGAAGGCACCGTCAGCTACGGCACCGGCACGGCTCGGGGGCCCGCCGCGATCCTGGAGGCGAGCCACCAGCTCGAGCTGTTCGACGAGGAGCTGTGGCGCGAGGCCGTCCACGACTACGGCATCGCCACGCTGAAGCCGGTCGACATCACCACGCCGGTCGAAGGAGCGCTGAAGCAGCTGTCCGGCATCGTCGAGAAGGTGCTGGAGGCCGGACGCTTCCCGCTGGTGCTCGGCGGCGAGCACTCGCTGACCGCGGGCGCGATCAATCCGTTCGCGGCTAGCTATCGCGATCTCGTCGTGCTGCAGTTCGACGCCCACGCCGACCTGCGCGACGGCTATCAGGGCCACCACTACAGCCACGCCGCCGCCATGCGCCGCGTGCTCGACCACGAACACGTCAGCCTCGTCTCGGTCGGCATTCGCGCCATCAGCGAGCCCGAGGCGCGCTTCATCGAGGCGAACCCGAAGCGGGTCCACATCCACTGGGGCAAGGACCAGCGCTCCTGGGACATCGCCGAGATCGTCAAGCCGCTCAAGGGCCGGCCGATCTACGTCACGTTCGACATCGACGGTCTCGACGGCGCGCAGATGCCGGCCACCGGCACACCGACGCCGTACGGCCTGCAGTACCTGCAGGCGCTCGACATCCTGCGGGCGGCGGCCGAGGCCGGCACCATCGTCGGCGCGGACGTTGTCGAGCTAGCGCCGATCGAGGGCCTGCACGTGTTCGACTACACGACCGCCCATCTCTGCTACAAGATCCTGAACTACGCCCTTTCGGGCACCAAACGGCGTTGATGTGTCGTGCGATCAGAACGTCACGCAGGCGCGTCGGATCATCACGATGACGGTCTGCTGGCTGAAGCGGCGCTTGTAGGCGGACGCGATCTCGGCGAGCTTCGGCACCTGCCCCCGCTCGTCGGCGAGCACGATCAGCAGGATCTTGGCGGGCTCGCGCTCGATGCGGCCCTCCGGCGGGTTCCACCACTGGCCCGAGGCCTCCAGCACGGTCAGGCCGTCGGGGAAGCGCGGTGTCACCATCTCGTCGAGAAAGCGCTGCCAGTCTTCCTCGCCGACGGCCGCTTCGATCTCGCCGATGTTGCGCCCGAAGATCATCTCCGCCACGGCCCTCGTCTTGAGCCCCTTCGGACACGAGACGGCGGATTGGGCAGAGGCACTTTGCACGAGCGGCAAACCCGCGCCGACGAGCAGCGTCACCAGCCACGCCACGCCTGCGAGCCCGGCACCGAGGCGCGCTCTCCTCTCCGGCTGTCTCATGAGCACCGCTGATCGAATGCAGAACGCCGAAAGGAGCCGGTCGAATGGTGGGCGGTATAGGGATTGAACCTATGACCCCACGCGTGTGAAGCGTGTGCTCTCCCGCTGAGCTAACCGCCCAAGCCCCGACAATGGCCTGCGAGGCCGCCCTTATGCTGGCCCGCCGCCCGGCTGTCAAGGACGACGCGAGAGACCCGGGATCAGGGCTGCGCCAGGGGCTCGAAACTCGCGGCCATCCGGCGGAACTCGGGCATCAGCCGCTCGGCATCCTCCTCGCGGGAAGAGCCGACGAGCCTGTAGTAGCCACCTTCGGGTCGGGCCAGCAGAACTTGGTAGACCCTGACCGGGTGACGGTCGGACTCATGCACCGCCTTGGCTTCGATCGCGACGCCGGACAGCCCCGAGATCGTGATCGCGGCCGGCTCGCCCGGCGCGATATCGACGAAGCCCGCCAGTGTGCGGATCAGACGCTGCGCCAGATCGCCGACGTTGGTGACCGCCCCCTGGTCGAGCGAGGGTGCGACAATGAACGCGGAGCGTGCCTTGCCCTTGTCCGCAGGCTCCATCACCCCGTCCAGCGTGTAGAGCCGTGCGGTCCCCAGGAACCGCCCGGCCGGCTTGAAGGAGCCGAGGAAGCCCAGCTGGTACAGATCGCGCTCGTTGGCGGTCGGCGAGATGCTGGCACTGGCCAGAACCGCTTCGACCTCGGCGATGCTGACCAACTTGGCATCCAGCGCCTTCTTCGGGACGTTGGCGGTGACGAGGGCGGTCAATCCGTCGGACTTCAGGATGACGATCAGCTTCGCGTAGGCGACGCCGGCCTGGACCTGCCGCCCCCTGATGTAGACGTGCTTGCCGGGACGGGCGAGTGTGGCGACCTCGGCATCCTGGATCGCGCGCGTGGCGAGTTTTTCAGGTGTGAAGCCTTCAACCAGCTCGTCGAAGGCGGCGGCGGGAAGCTCCTGGATGACGTAGGAGACGCCCTGCGCTTCGTTCTGAAAACCGGCGAAGCTGCGGGAGGGCACATAGCCGTCGGGCAGGTCGAGCACCACACGGCTGTTGAGGGCCTGCAGCGGCCGTGCCTGCAGCGGCCCGCCCGCCACCAGGGTGACCATCAGCGCCGCCACCAGGGCCAGCGCCAGCCCCAACTCCGGCCAAAGCACACGCGCTCTTGTCCGCAGGCCCCGCTCGGAGGTCGTCATCGCCACGTCCCGCATTGAAACCCGCATGCCGCTCGTACCGGCCCGGAGCCGGCCGCGCGCAGCAAAGCCTCGGCATGCGGCGCTATTGGGGCAGCTCACGGCATCGTGTGCGGATCGCCCGTGCAACGATTACAGCAGTTTGCCGGGATTGAGGATGCCGTTGGGATCGAACGCGGCCTTGATCCGCCGCATCATGTCGATCTCGACCGCGCTCTTGGTCTCGGCGAGCGCATGGCGCTTGAGGCGGCCGACACCGTGCTCGGCGGCGATCGAGCCGTTCATGTCGAGCGCGATGGCGTGCACCACATCTCCCATCGGGTCGGTCAAGGCCAGGAAGGCGTTCTTGTCCATGCCGAGTGGCTGGGCAACGTTGTAGTGGATGTTGCCATCGCCGAAATGGCCGACGCCGATCGGACGCGCGCCTGGACACACCGCCTCGACCGCGGCATCCGCCCGGCGCAGGAATTCAGGGATTCGCGCCACCGGCACGGAGACGTCGTGCTTGATGTTGCCGCCTTCGTATTTCTGGCCTTCCGACACGCCTTCGCGCAATCGCCAGAGATCCTTGGCCTGGGTCAGTGAGCCGGCGATGGTCGCGTCCAGGATCAGGCCTCGCTCGGAAGCCTCGGTCAACACCTGCTCGATCGTGGCGTTGGCGGTGCCGTCGGCCTTGGCCCCGGAGATCTCGAGCAGCGCGTACCAGGGATACCGGGTCGGGAACGGCTCGCGCGTGCCCTTGATGTTGCGCAGGATCATGTCGATCACGATCCGCGGCATGAACTCGAACGCGGTCAGTGCCTGCCCCGACGCCTCCTGCGCCATCACGAACAGGTCGAGCACCGGCTCCGGCGCGGTCAGCGCCACCATCGCCGTCGCCTTCTCGGCCGGCCGGGGATACAGCTTCAGCACCGCGGCCGTGATGATGCCGAGCGTACCTTCCGACCCGATCAGCAGGTCGCGCAGGTCATAGCCGCTGTTGTCCTTCTTCACCGCGCGCAGACCATCCCAGACGCGGCCGTCCGCCATCACCGCCTCGATGCCGAGCACGAGCTGGCGCGTGTTGCCATAGGCCAGCACGCCGACGCCGCCGGCATTAGTCGCGAGATTGCCGCCGATCCGGCAGCTGCCTTCCGACGGCAGCGTCAGCGGGAACAGGCGGCCGACCTTCTCCGCCTCCGCCTGCACCTCCGCCAGCGTCAGGCCGGCCTCGACCGTCATGGTGTAGCCCGCAGCGTCGACGTGGCGAACCTTGCGCAGCCGGACGAGCGACAGCACGATCTCCGTATTGGTCATGTGCGGGGTCTGGCCGCCGACGAGGCCGGTGTTGCCGGTCTGCGGCACGATGGCGACACGCGCCTCGTTGGCGAGCTTCACGATCGCGGCAACCTCGGCGACGCTGCCCGGACGCAGCACCAGCGGAGAGCGGCCGGGAAACTGATCGCGCCATTCGACCAGAAACGGCATCTGCTGGTCGGGATCGGTCAGCGCATGCTCTTGACCGACGATGGCGGCGAAGCGCTGGATCAGCGCGGCATCGGGCGTGAGCAGGCTGGGGATCGGGGCGTCGAAGCTCATTGGTCTCGTCTGGCCTTGGAGTTTGCGTGGTCAGGCTATCACCTTCGATGGGTGACGGCTAACGGCGACGGCTGGCGCCACCCCTCAGACCTACGCCCCGACGTGCAACCGCGGCATCCGGTCCTTCCATGGCATCGCCTGCTCGAGGGCCGCCGCGAGTTGTAGCAGCGTATGCTCCTGCGCCGGGCGCATGCCGAGCTGCACCCCGATCGGCAGACCGTTCGAATGCATGGCGAGCGGCAGCGAGACGGCGGGCGTGCCCATGATGTTGTGCGGCAGCGTGAATTGCGCGGGCATCGCCACGGTCTTCTCGACGAACGTGTCGATGGTGACCCCGGGCAGGCCCAGATTGAACGTGCCGTGCGGCGGCGCCACCGTCGCCGTCGCGGGAGACAGCCAGACATCGTGGTCGACGAAGAAGCGGCCGAGGTTGCGACGCGCCGCGTTCATGGCGCCGATCGCCGCCAGGAACACCGCCGGCGTGATGGTCTTGGCGTGCTGGTAGGCCATCAGTGTGCCCGGCTCCAGCGTGTCGGGGCCGGCCTTGCGCCCGGTCTTGGCGCCGATCGCGTCGAGCCTCAGGTCGAAGCCGAAGAACCAGATGTCGAGAAAGCGGCGGGCCGCCGTCGCCATGTCGTGCTCAGGGCCGGCCTCGACCACCTCGTGGCCCATACCGGCGAGCATCCGCGCCGTCGCCTTCACCGCCTCCGCCACCTCGGAATCGACAGGGGAGCCCATCGTCGGCGTCACCGACCAACCGATCCTGAGCCTGGGCGCGGGCCGGCGAGCGAGGGAGGCATAGCTTTCCGTCGGCCGCGGGATGGCGAAGGGATCGCCGATCTGCGGGATGGACAGGCAATCGAGCGCGGCCGCCGTATCGCGAACCGACTTCGACTGCACGAAGTTGGACAGCAGGCCGAACCCGCCCTCGTCCTGCGCCGGGCCCGCCGGCATGCGTCCGCGCGAGGGCTTGAAGCCGACGCCGCCGCACCAGCTCGCGGGCACCCGGATCGAGCCCGCGATGTCGCCACCCTGCGCGATCGGCACCATGCCCGCGACCACCGCCGCCATGCCGCCGCCGGTCGATCCGCCGGCCGAATAGCTCTTCCTCCAGGGAGTGGAGGTGTCGCCGTAGAGCGCGTTCTCGGCGGTGCAGTTGATCGAGTACTCCGGCGCGTTCGAGCGGCCGACGACGTTGAAGCCGGCGGCGCGGATCAGCAGTCCGAGGTGACTGTCGGTCTCGGGCTTGAAGCCCTTGGCGAGCCGGCTGCCGGATTCGCACAGCCGTCCGGCCTCGTGGCCGAACACATCCTTGATCAGTAGCGGGACGCCGCGGAACGGGCCGTGGCCGAGCTGGCTCTCGTCGAGCCCGGCGATGCGGTCGGGATAGGTCTCGACCACGGCGTTCACCGCCGGGTTGGCCTTTTCGATCGCGGCCAGCGCCACGGCGGCCAGCTCCTTGGGACTGACCTCGCCCTTGGCGACCAACTCGGCGAGGCCGGTGGCGTCGTAGCTCGCATATTCGGCGATGTTCATGTCGTTTTCCCCTCCACTTCCCCTCTCCCTTGCGGGGAGGGGCGGGGGCGGGGGGACACTCGATGGCAGCTGTTCTGCGATCCCCCCTCCCCGCCCTCCCCCACAAGGGGGGAGGGGGACTGCTTTGACTAATC
>CAMDBL010000205.1 GCA_945889015.1 Devosia equisanguinis | reverse complement strand
GCAGCTCGGGACGCTCCACCTCGGCGGTGGAGACGGCCTGTGCCAGCATCGGCAGTCGCCGCATCTGAGCCGTGATCTCGGCCGCGGCGTGATTGACCGCCTCGCCGTCGCGGCCCGTCACCACCAATTGGAACTGGCGCTGGCCGTTCTCCTGCAGGAACCAGAAGCGGATGTCCGGCACGTCGGTGAGCGTGGCCGCCAGCTCCTGCTTGATCTCGGATTGCGATTGCTTGCGCTGCGTCTTCGGCGTGGTCATCACCACCAGCGTCGCCTTGCGCACCTCATTGCCCGAGCCGAGGATGCGCCCACCCGTGACGTAGACGGCGGTGACATCGGTGCGCTTGGAGAAGCGCTCCGACAACGTGTCGGTGATACGGCGTGTGTCCTCGAGCTTCGAGCCCGGCGGCAGCTCGACGGCGACGAGAATGCGGCCGTTGTCCTCAGGCGGCAGGAAGCCCGAGGGCAGCAGGAAAAAGCTCCCGATGGAGGCGGCGAACACGACGAGGCCGAGCGCCACCGTCTTGATCCGGTGGCGGACCGACCAGTCGACGAGGCGGGTGTAGGCCTTGAGAATGGGACCTTCGGTCTCGACGTGGCCGGTGCCCCGCATGAAGTAGGCGGCGAGCAGAGGCGTGACGAGCCTGGCGACCAGCAGCGAGAAGAACACGGCGGCCGCCACCACCAGGCCGAACTGGCGGAAATACTGGCCGGCGATGCCGCCCATGAAGCTTACCGGCGTGAACACCGCGATGATGGTCATGGTGATCGCGATCACGGCGAGGCCGATCTCGTCGGCGGCCTCGAGGGCGGCCCGGTAGGCGGACTTGCCCATCCGCATATGACGGACGATGTTCTCGATCTCGACGATGGCGTCGTCGACCAGGATGCCGGTGACGATGGTGATCGCCAGCAAGCTTACGAGATTGAGCGAGAAGCCCATCAGATCCATCGCCCAGAATGCCGGGATGATCGATAGAGGCAGGGCTATGGCCGCGACGATGGTGGCCCTCAAATCGCGCAGGAACACCAGCACGACGAGAATGGCGAGTGCGGCGCCCTCGACCATCGTCTTCATCGTCGAGTCGTAGACGCCAACGGTGTGGACCACCGCTGAATCGATCAGCTTGATCTCGGTGTCGGGAAAGCCGCGCGACAACTCTGCGACCTTGCTCGCGACATTGGCCGCGACGACGACGTCGCTCGCCCCCTTCGCGCGCGAGATGGCGAAGGCGACGATCGGCCGGCGGTCGAGGTCGGCGTACTGGCGCGGCTCGGCCACGGTGTCGGTGACGGCGCCGAGCGCATCGAGACGCACGGACCGGCCGCCGGGCAGCGCGATGGCGGTCTCGCCGAGGCCGGCCACGGTTCGCTTGCCGGCGAGCGTACGGATCGCCTGCTCACGATCGCCGATCTCGCCACGACCGCCGGCGAGGTCGACGTTGGTGGCGCGCACCTGCCGATTGACGTCCCCGGCGGTGATGCCGAGCGACAGCAGCCGGTCGGGATCGAGCGCGACGCGGATCTCCCGGTCGACGCCGCCGATACGCTCGACCTTGCCGACGCCCTTTACGCCCTGCAGCGCGCGCGCGATGGTGTCGTCGACGAACCAGGAAAGCTCCTCGGCCGTCATGGCGGGGGCGCGCACGGCGTAGGTGAGGATCGGCAGGCCTTCGATGTCGATGCGCTGGATAATCGGCTCGTCGATGGTGCGCGGCAGCTCCGCGCGGATCCGCGAGACGGCGTCCTTGGTGTCGTTGACGGAGCGGTCGACCGGCGTGCCGAGCTCGAACTGGATGATAGTGGTCGAGCTGCCTTCGACGACGGTGGAGTTGATGTGCTTGACGCCGGTGAGACCCGCGACCGCGTCCTCGATCCGCTTGGTCACCTGCGCCTCGAGTTCGGCCGGAGAGGCGCCCGCCTGGGTGATCGCGATCTGAACGACGGGAAGGTCGATGTTGGGGAACCGGGTCACCGGCAGGCCACGGAAACTCATCACGCCAAGCGCCAGCAGCACCATGAACAGCACCAGCGCGGGCACAGGACGGCGGATCGACCAGGCCGAGATGTTGAGACGGCCGGCGCCTGCCGTATGGTCATCGGGCGATGGCCCGCCGGACTGCGTGCTTTGCGGGGGCTGATCGCTCATCGGGCATCGCTCACTCTGTCGGGGGCGGCGGCGCGGCGCGGGCGAATCCGGTCGCCGTCGCGCAGGAACGTCGCGGCCTTGGCCACCACGAGGTCGCCTTCCATCAGGCCCGACGTGATCTCTGCCTGATCGCCGACCTGCAAGCCGACCTTGACCCGGCGGACGCGGGCGACGTCCTCGACGACCACCAGCACCTGCGGACCCTCGGGCGTATAGGTGACGGCGGCGGCGGGAACGGACAGGCCCTTGCTCATCGCAATGTCGACCCTGCCGCGGCCGAAGGCGCCGATCTTGAGACCCTTTGCCGGGCCCAGCGAGATGCGGACTTTGCCGAGCCGCGTCGTGCGGTCGACCTCCGGCGAGACGAGACGTACGCGACCCGTGACCACGCCTGCGCCGGCAATCGAGATTCGGGCCGTCTGCCCTTCGCTGATGCGAGCGACATCGGCCTCGGGCACCTCGGCTTCCAACTCGATCTCGCCGCTGGCCGCGATCCTGAACATCGGCTCGCCGGCGGCCGTCGCCATCCCGCCGACGCGGGCGCTGCGGCGGCTGACGAGACCGTCGACGGGGGCGCGCACCTCGATGCGGCTGCGGCGCCAGACGATCTCGCGCCGCTGCGCTTCGATTTGCGTCCGCTCGGCTTCGGCGAGCGTCAATCCGTCTCGCGCTGCGGTGAGTTGGGCCGCCGTCGTCAGGGCCGCTGCCTCGCGCTGATCGTAGACGGCATCGGAGACGGCGCCGCTCTTCTGCAGGGGCTTGGCGCGATCGAAATTCGACTGGGCCTCGGAGAGACGCGCCTCGGCCTGGGCGATCTGGCTGCGCGCCTGCGCGATGGCCGCGGACGAGCGGGCGAGAGCCGCCGCGTTCTGCGCGAGCTGCGATTCGAGCGTCTCCTGCTCGAGACGGGCAAGGACGTGGTCGCGACTGACGATGTCGCCCTCCTCCGCGCCGAGCGAGACGATGCGCAATCCCTCGACCTCCGGCGCGATCAGCACCTCATTGCGTGCGACGAGGGAACCCGTGACGGCGACTGAATCGACGAACGCGGCGGGCACGGCCGCCGCCACCGTCACCGCGGGGGAGAGTTGGGAGGGGGCTGTCGGCGCGTGGCTCGCGCCAGCCGAGCCGGAAGGCGCTCCAGTGCGGTTCCAATGCAGCGGCAGGTAGCCACCGGCATAGGCGAGGGCGCCCAGTGTCGCAGCGCCCGCGAGGGCGACAAGTCCGGCGCGTTTCATGGAATGACCTTCGGATCGGGAGTTTGAGAGCCATACGCAGGCATGGGGTCCGTCGGATTGAGCAGCAGCGCCACAAGTCGCATCACAGCCGGCATCAGCGCCTGGGCGTCGAAAGCCGGATCGACCGCCCGCCGCCAGAACAATCCGTCGCCGATCACGGCGATGATCTGGGCGAGCTGCCTCGGCTCCATCCCAGGAGCGATCCGCCCCTCGGTTGCCGCACGTTCGAGCAGGTCGACGAGACTGTTCATGCAGAAGCTGTCGACGGATCGGAAAATCTCGCCGACGGCGGGATTGCGGGTCGATTCGCAGCCGATCTCGATGCACAGGAGCCGCTTGTGGAGCGGCTCATCCACCGCATAGTGCTCACCCAGTGCGCCCAGCGCCGAGACGAGATCGGGAGCGGCGGCGACCTTTTTCAGCTCATCGGCGAGCTTCGTCCGGTTCCGCTCGGCGATGCCTGCGATCAGGTCTTCCTTCGATTTGAAGTAGACGTAGAGAGCGCCGGCGCTGATGCCTGCCTCGGCGCAGATGTCCTGCATCGTGGTGCGATGGAAGCCTGCGCGGGCGAAGCACAGCTCCGCCGCGTCCAAGATTGTCTCGCGCCGGGCGCGCTGCGTGTCGGGTTTGAGGCGAGGCATCGGCGTTTCGCAGCTTTGGAGGAGGGCCACATCAAAACGAATAGTAATTCTCTTTGCCGATGAATTCGGGCCAAGTCAAGGCGAATGAGTATTCGGTTTGAAGCGGTTTGGGGAGATGCAACCATTGTCGCTGTCCCGCGGCGCGACAACCGATCACGCCGGCTTCACCGTTGCGGGAAACATGACTGAAGCGGGAGCGCCGCCGAGGCGATGGGCAACGACTTGTTGACGAGACGCCTCCAATGCTCGGCAATCAAGGAGGACTGCTGACATGGCCGATGTGTCCGCGATCGAGCAGTTGATGCTGGAGTTGGTCAACCGCGCCCGCCTCGATCCCTTGGGGGAGATGAACCGTCAGGGCTTGGCGTCGCTGAACAAGGACCTGGCCGCCGGCACCATCACGGCTACGCCGAAGCAGGCTCTGGCGGCGAATCCCGATCTCGTGGAGGCCGCGGGCGGGCACAGCCAGTGGATGATCGATACCGACGTCTTCTCCCATACGGGCGCGGGCGGATCGAGCGCGGGAGCGCGGATGGGAACCGCCGGCTACGCTTTCACCGGAACCTGGACGTGGGGCGAGAACATCGCCTGGAAAGGCTCGACCGGAGGGATCGACAGCACTCAATACATTGTCGACGAGCATGGCGGCTTGTTCCTCAGCGCCGGCCATCGCGCCAACATCCTGAAGGACGGTTTCCGCGAGATCGGCATCGGTGGCCTGACCGGGGATTTCGGCGGCTACAATGCGCTCGTCGTCACACAGAACTACGCGCTAAGCGGCTCCAAGGTGTTCGTCACCGGAGCCGCCTATGACGATCGCGACCACAACGCCTTCTACAGTGTCGGCGAGGCGCGGGCCGGCGTCGCCGTAGCGGTCAGCATCGGGTCCGCCACGAGCACGACCTCGACGGCGGCGGCGGGCGGATATGAAGTCGGCGTCGGTAGCGGAACGGCGACGGTGACGTTCAGCGGTGGCGGACTGGCAGTTCCTCTCGGCGTGGTGGTCTCGACGGCGGCAGGGAATGCCAAGGTGGATCTCGTGGACGGCGTCCGCATCGAGACATCGGTATCGGCGACGCTCGGCGCGAATGCGACGAGCGCGACCCTGCTCGGCGCGGTCGTGGCCAACCTCACCGGCAACGGGGGCGCAAACACGCTGACCGGAAATAAGGCCGCCAATACGCTCGATGGCGGCCTCGGCAACGATACGCTGCACGGTGGGACGGGCAACGACCTACTCTGGGGTGGCTCGGGTAATGACCGCCTCAACGGCGGCATGGGCTTCGACCGGCTGCTGGCGCAAATCGGCAACGACCTGATCACGGGCGGCGCGGGCAACGACACCCTCAACGGCGGACTCGGCGCCGATACGCTGACCGGGGGCTCAGAGAAGGACACGTTCGTTTTCAACACCTCGCTCGGTGCCGGCAACATCGACCGGCTCACGGATTTCTCGCCGGCCGACGACACGATCTGGCTGGAGAATGCGGTGTTCACCGGCCTTGCGACCGGCAAGCTCGGTGCGGCAGCACTTGGTGCCGGCACGGTCGCGAGTACCTCGGCTCAGCGCATTCTCTATGATGCCGCGACCGGGGACGTGTACTTCGATAGAGACGGCGCGGGCGGTGTAGCCGCCGTCAAATTCGCCACGCTGGTCACGCACCCCGTCGTCACCGCGGATGATTTCGTCGTGATCTGAGGCCGCGCCGAACCAAGAAAAAATCCATCTGCCGGGCTGCGGGCGGCTGGCAATGCATGCTGCGGCCGTGGTGCCGGCCACCTCGCCCGTTTCTGTGCCCGTGCTGGCGGCGTCGCCCCATACCCGATGGGTGGCATTGACTTGACGGGCTGTAGCGCGGCCTATGTCGGCTTCCGACCCACGAGGAGCCTTGCGCCATGACGAACACCCCCGGCTTCAATACCCTCGCCATCCATGCTGGCGCCGCACCCGACCCCTCCACCGGTGCGCGCATCACGCCGATCTACCAGACGGCGTCCTACGTCTTCAACGACGCCGACCACGCCGCCTCGCTGTTCGGCCTCGAGGCCTTCGGCAACATCTACACCCGCATCGGCGGCCCGACCCAGTCGGTTCTGGAGGCGCGCGTGGCGGCGCTGGAAGGCGGCACCGCCGCACTCGCAGTCGCCTCGGGCCACGCCGCGCAGTTCCTCTGCTTCCACACGCTGCTCGAGCCCGGCGACGAGTTCGTGGCGGGGCGGCAGCTCTACGGCGGCTCGGTCAACCAGTTCAATCACAGCTACAAGAAGTTCAATTGGAACGTGATCTGGGCGGATTCGACCGATCCGGAGTCGTTCGCCAAGGCGGTGACGCCGAAGACCAAGGCGATCTTTGTCGAGTCGATCGCCAATCCCGGAGGCACCATCATCGACCTGCCGGCGATCGCCGCCATCGCCAAGAAGGCCGGCGTGCCGTTCATCGTCGACAACACGATGGCGTCGCCCTATCTCTGCCGCCCTAAGGAGCACGGCGCCGACGTCGTCGTGCATTCGCTGACCAAGTTCCTCGGCGGTCACGGCAACTCGATTGGCGGCGTGCTGGTCGACTGCGGCACCTACGATTGGCTCGGCTCCAAGCACCGCTACAAGACGCTGGTCGATCCGAACCCGTCGTATGGCGGCATGAAGCTCGCGGAGACCTTCGGCAACTTCGCCTTCGCGATCGCCGCCCGTGTCATGGGCCTGCGCGACATCGGGCCTGCGATCGCTCCGATGAACGCCTTCCTGATCCTGACGGGCATCGAGACGCTGCCGCTACGCATGCAGCGCCATTGCGACAACGCGCTCGCGGTTGCCAAGCACCTGCAGAAGCATCCCAAGGTCGCCTGGGTCAACTACGCCGGGCTCGAGGGCAACGCGTCTTACGCACTGCACAAGAAGATCTGCCCGAAGGGTGCGGGGGCGGTGTTCACCTTCGGCCTCAAGGGCGGCTACGAGGCCGGCGTCGCGCTCGTTGGTGGTCTGAAGATGTTCTCGCACCTGGCCAACATCGGCGACACGCGCAGTCTCGTGATCCATCCTGCGTCAACGACCCACCGCCAGCTGACGGACGCGCAGAAGGTTTCGGCGGGTGCAGGGCCCGACGTGGTGCGCCTCTCGATCGGCATCGAGGACGTCGAAGACATCATCGGGGATCTCGACCAGGCGCTGGCTGCGGCGTGAGTGCGTGAAGGCTTGCGGTGTCAGGCCCAGAGGGTCTGACACCGCAAGCGCGTCAAATCCGATAAAACTTCGCCGCGGTGTCGTGGAAGAACTTCTTCTGTTCGGCGATCGGATGGCGCGAGAGGATCTGTTTGCAGCCCGCGATCAGATCGTCGTATTTCGCCCACAGCTTCTCGAGCGGGAAGTTCGAGCCGTAGAAGGCGCGGCCCGCACCGAAGCTGTCGATGATGTGATCCAGCATGATCGTCATGTGCGGCACGTCGCATTTGCCCGCGAAGAAGTTCAGCCCAGAGCATTTGATCGTCACGTTCTCGCAGGGCACGAGCAGGTTCATGCCCTCCTTCCAGGCCTTCACGGTCTCGGCGTCGTCGGCGGTCAGCATGCCGCCGTGCACGAGGCAGAAGCGCACCTTGGGATGATTGCGGGCGAGCTCGGCGAAATGCACAAACTGGTGCGAGAAGCCCTGCAGCTCGAAATGGAGGTCGTGCTTGACCAGAGAGGCGATGCCCTGCTGGAATTTGTCGGTGAGGCAGAGATCGGCGCGGTCGGTGCGGCAGCGGAGCGGATCGCCGGCCCAGAAGTGCAGCTGATGGCGCACGCCGCGCGTGTTCTTGTAGCGCTTGTGACCGGCCAGCACCTCCAGAAGGTCGTCCGCGTCCATGCGCGCGTCGCCGACGATCGCATGCGGGAAACCGGCGCGGTCTGCGACGCCTTGCAGCCACTTCGTCTCGTCGACCGGACGCATGGGATCGAAGTTCGCCTGCACGTGGACGGACTTGACGACGTTGTTCTTGCCGAAGTCCGCGATCAGGTGTTCGACGAGGTAGTCCTGGCGCAGCGGCTGGTAGTTGGAGCCGTACATCTTCGGGCTGATCGGCGCGGTGAGCCAGGGATAGTCCTTCCACTCCCAGATGTGATGGTGGCTGTCGATGACGGGCCCGTTGTAGATTTCGGCCATGAGAGCGTTCCTCGTTCGGGTTTTGATTGTTGTGATCGCGGCCATGGTGGCACAGGCCGCGTGGAACGTGTAGGGGCCGGTTCCGGGGACGCAGACCTGCGGGACAAGCCTGCGGCGCAGAGTGCACTGGTGCGCCGACGGATCGGCAGGCGTGCGTACGTTG
>CAMDBL010000204.1 GCA_945889015.1 Devosia equisanguinis | reverse complement strand
TCGGTGCTCGATCGCACGATCTCGAAGCTTCGCATCTGCCTTCACCCGCCGAGTGATACCGCCCACGGCAAGCGATCTACCTGATTCGATCATTAGGTCAGCGAGTTACGTAGATGTCGCGGAAATGAAGGCACTGAAGCAGGGTATAGATATTCCCCGAAACCGCGACCGTGATCCCGTTCGGCAGAACGAGAGGATAGCTCAGCGTCACGCCGGCCGGAATCGTGATCTCGGCGAACTCGTACTGCTCCGAGCCGTCGGCATCGATCCGCGCGACAGTAATCGGCAATGCGATCGGCTGATCCTCGTTGCCGCTGGCCGTGCCCGAGATCGCCGGACCGTCAGCCACCGCGGCGACTGCGATAGCCATCGAGGCGGTCTGTGTATCGGTGACACCGCCGAGATCCTCGGTCGTGGCCGCGATCGACAGCGTGATGTTCTGGTCGGTATGCAACGGCGGCGTCAGCGACAGCGTCGCCAGCGCGTCGCGGATCTCCTGCTCCGTGCCGCCCGTCAGCGAGATCGAGCTGCCCACGCCCGTGACGACGGTGATCGGCGCGCCTCCGCCTACCGGGACATAAGTAACGGTCGTTCCCGGCGGAAAGCCGGAGACGACGACATCCGTGACCGTCTGCGTCAACGGATCGTTGACGATGATCGAGATCGAGGCGCCGAAGTTGATCAGCGTATCTTCGTCCGTCGCCAGGTTTGGCGCGACGATATCGAGCGGATCGGCCACCGGATCGACGAGCACGGTGATGGGCGCCGACGCTGTCTGCTGGTCGCCGTTGGTGCTCTCCGTGGCGATCGCGACGATCGTCATGCCGGAAAACAGGCCGCTCTCGTCGGGCGGAGGCAGGAAATAGACGTCGCCGAGATCGGCCGGCGGCAGCGTGTAGGTCTTCGTGCCGTCGCCGGCGATCGTGAACGTATACTCTTGACCGAGAGCATCCTGGAGCTTCGCGGCAGCATCGACGCCGCGGATCTCGACGCCATGCGTCTCCGATCCGTCGACGAGATCGCCGTAAGTCGCGGCGAGAGTGTCCAGGTGGACGGCAACGTCCTCGTCCGTGGTCTTGGCAGCCCCTGTCGCCGTGACCGCGTCGGCGACCGCCACCACGTCGATGTGATAGTCGAAATGGGTCGTCTCGCGATCCTGGTAGCCGGGGAGGTCTGGATCGACGTTGTCCTCGATGATGGTCACGTCGATGCCGAGCGTGATGCGACCATCGAAGTCCGCGGGTGGCATCACGGCAAGTGATCCGAGCAGATCCTGAATGTCCTGCGTGCTGCCGGTGACGAGGAACGAACCGTCCGGTTGAGCAACGACAGAGCCCGGGAGCAACAGATCCCACGTCAACGTTGCACCCGCGGGAAGCCCCGTGATGACGACCTGCTCGATATCCTCGGAGCCGTCCGGATCGTTCAGCGATACCGTGACCGGCGTCGCGATCTGCACGTCCTCGGGCGTCGTGGCAGCACCCGAGATCGAGGCAGGATCGGCGACCGCCTCGACCACGATGGTGATCACGCCGTTCTCGACCAGCCCGGTGCGCGGGTCCGTGAACGAGAACAGGACTTTGGTGACACCGGAAAAACCGTTGCTGGGGGTGAAGACGAAGGTGCCGTCCTGATTGAACACTACGGTCCCAGCGACCGGATCGGCGTCGATTTGGCGCTGCGTGACGGGGAGAACGGCTTTGGAGGGATCAAAAATGCGGCCGGTAAAGACGATGTCCTCGACCATCTGACAAAAGATGGCGTCGGGTGCCAGCGGGCCGAACGACGGACCCCGGTTTCCATAATCGCGGAAGATTGGCTCGTCGGGATCGTCAAGCGAAGCTCGAGCGTATTCGAAGTCGCCGAGCAGCCACAGGTGGTTCAAGCCGGCTCCGACACCGGCGCCCTCGCCGGGGAAGGTCCCGTTGTCGCTCGATATGACTTTTTCGCCGTTCCGCCGTCCCGGCTCCTCGTCGCCGAGACCGACCATATGAGACAGCCCGCTGCCGACACCGGAGGTCAGCACCTCACCCTGCGAGCCGGCTTCCTGGCGCTTCAGGTCGTCGCGCCCCCAGCGTGTGGTCTCCTCATTGAGCGGGGCCAGAGGGCTCGACGTGCGGCCTGTGAGCGAGGGCAGTGATCCTGCGAGCGATACCCCCGTGGCCGGAAGCCCCGGCACGCCGGCCGGCAAATGATCTTCTGTCGCCTCATCGGCAGGCTGATCCGGGCGATCGGACGTCGCTTGCGCAAGGCGAATCTCGCGGCCGCGACCATTATTTGGCTCCCTCGCGCCGTCCTCGGGCAAGAGCTCAGCCCGCCCGATCTGCCCCGCCGCGCCCGGTTGCCGAACGGAAACCTCCGGCACCGCGACGTCCGCTGGTCCGGCCGCGTCCTGCTGGCGGCGCTCGGATTTCGCCCGATCGCTCACCTGCGGCTCCGCTCGATCCGAGTTCGGATGGTCAGTGGACTTTGCCATCTACGTGTTCCCATTTTGCGCATCGCCGCAGCGAACGGACAGCTTTGGATCCCCTGCCCGAGGGTATGCTCAAATCATCTGAATCGAGGATGTGCAGATGAGGTAAACGAACTCATAATTTGTATGCACAAATTGATACAACATCATAATTACGAAAGATTTTTTTTACTTTTGCCATGCCGCCTCGTCGGAACCGGCATCAGCCCGTCCCCCACACGGCCAGCAGGTGGCTCTGCAACGCGTCGACTATCGCCCGGGGTGAGTTGGCGAGCCATCCTGGGTTGTCGCAGCTACGACGGCGGGTCCCATCCTTGCGGGCGTCCGGCTGGGGCCTCGTCTCCGCCACATCCGAAAACTGTTGCCGCCCGCCGGTCCCTCCGTTAAGAGCGATATATTCCTCGCAACATAGCGGAGGCGCGGTGATGGGCGGACGAAGGGGAGAGAAAAGGCGAATATCGTGGCTGTGGCTGCCGGTCGTTCTCGCCGTATCCGCGGGGGCGACCACCGCATCCGCGCGCGACGCAAAGGCAGTGAGGATTGCGGTCGCCGCCAACTTCACCGAGCCGATCAAGGAGATCGCCGTCCCGTTCGAGACGTCGACCGGCACCAAGCTCGTTCTCAGCTTCGGTGCGACAGGACAGCTCTACGCCCAGATCACACAGGGCGCGCCGTTCGAGATCCTGATCGCCGCGGATAAGAAGACGCCGGCGAAGGCGATCACCGACGGGCATGCTGTCGCCGGCACCACCTTCACCTACGCCATCGGAAAACTGGTGCTGTTCTCCAGGACCGCCGGTCTCGTCACCGGCGAGGCGACGCTCAAGGACGCGAAGTTCGCAAAGATCGCCATCGCCAACCCGGCCACCGCGCCGTACGGTGCCGCGGCCATCGAGGTGATGCAGAAAGCCGGCGTCTACGAGGCGCTCCAAGGGAAGATCGTGCAGGGGCAGAGCATTGCTCAGACCTTCCAGTTCGTCGACACCGGCAATGCCGAGGTCGGCTTCGTCGCTCTGTCGCAGGTCGCCTTCGTCAAGGACGGCTCGCGCTGGGTCGTGCCGGGCAATCTGCACGCACCGATCGAGCAGGATGCGGTACTCTTGAATCCGGGTGAGAAGAACGAGGCCGCGCGCGCCTTTCTCGCCTTCCTGAAGGGTCCCGAGGGCAAGGCCGTGATCGCGAAGTTCGGCTACGGTACCGGCCAGTAGGTGGAAATGAAGGGCGGCCATGATCGACGTCGCGCAGCTCTGGTCTCCGATCCGGCTCACGTTGGAGCTGGCCGCCATCACCACCTGCCTGCTGCTGATCGCCGGCACCCCGATCGCCTGGTGGCTCGCGCGCTCGAAGGCGCCCTGGAAGGAGGCGGTCGCCGCGATCGTCTCGTTGCCGCTCGTGCTTCCGCCGACCGTGCTCGGCTTCTATCTGCTGCTGGCGTTCGGCCCCAATGGCCCGGGCGGCTCGATCGCATCGTTGTGGGGTGCCCGAACGCTGGCGTTCACGTTCGAAGGGCTCGTCATCGCGTCGGTGCTCTATTCGCTCCCCTTCGTCGTGCAGCCGATACGCAATGCGTTCGAAGCGATGGGCGACCGGCCGCTCGAGGTGGCGGCGACACTGCGCGCCACACCCTGGGACGCGTTCTGGTCGGTGGGGGTGCCGTTGGCCCGTCCGGGCTTCCTGACCGCGGCGGTGCTCGGCTTCGCGCACACCGTCGGCGAGTTCGGCGTGGTGCTGATGATCGGTGGCAACATCCCGGGACAGACCAAGGTCTTGTCGGTGGCGATCTACGACTTCGTCGAGACCCAGCGCTGGACCGAGGCTCATATCCTCTCGGGCGGCATGATGGTGTTCGCCTTCTGTGTGATCACCGCGATGATGATCCTCGGTAAGCGCGGCGGACGACCCGGGCTATGAGCACATCGCAGGACACCATCGTGACGCGCCTTTCGGGGCAGCTCGGCGGATTCTCACTCGACGTCGCCTTCGACATCCCGATGCGGGGCATCACGGCGCTGTTTGGACCATCGGGATGCGGCAAGACGACAATCCTGCGATGCCTCGCCGGCCTCGAGCGCCTGCCGGGTCGCATCTCGGTCGGTGGCGATATCTGGCAGGATACGGCGGCGGGCAGTTTTCTCCCCGCCTACCGGCGGCATATCGGCTACGTCTTCCAGGAGCCGAGCCTTTTTTCGCACCTTTCGGTGCGCGACAACCTGCTTTACGGCGCCAAACGCGCCGGCCCGGCACACGCGGCGGAAGCTCTGGATCTCGACGGCGTCACGGACCTCCTGGGCATTCGCCCTCTGCTCGACCGGTCGCCCTCGACACTGTCGGGCGGAGAGCGCCAGCGCATCGCGGTCGGGCGCGCACTGCTCTCGCGCCCCCGTTTGCTGCTGATGGACGAGCCGCTGTCGGCGCTCGATCGAATGACAAAGGAGGAGATCCTTCCCTATTTCGAAATGCTGCACGAGGCACTGGCCCTGCCGATCGTCTATGTCAGCCACGATCTCTCCGAGGTCGAGCGCCTCGCCGATACGCTCGTGCTGCTGAAGTCCGGGCACGTCGTCGCATCTGGACAGCTCAGCGCGCTGCAGACCGATCCGGAGTTGCCGCTGCTCAAATCGAGCGATGCATCAGTGGTGCTGCAGGGTCGCGTCGCAGGTCACGACGGTGCCTTCGCGCTGACGACCTTCGCGGTCGACGGCGGCGAGATGATCGTTCCCGGCCTGCACGGCCAGCGCGGCGATCCACGCCGGCTGCGCATCGCCGCCTCCGACGTCAGCCTGGTTCGCTCGGTTCACAAGGACACGACGATCCTCAACTGCCTGCCCGCTCATATCGTCTCGATCGAGGAGGCGGGCGATGCGCCGCAAGTCCACGTCATCCTGGCGCTCGGACTAGGCGGCGGCCGGATCGCCGCCCGCATCACGCGCCGCTCCCTGACGAGTTTGGCGCTGACGCCGGGCATGCCGATCTTCGCCCAGATCAAGAGCGTCTCGCTCGTCGCCGCCAGGGCTGGCCAGTCGGCCGTCTCCGTCCCTCCCGGAGACCAGACATGAAAATCAGCCGACCCTATGCTTTCCTTCCACCCACCAGACACGCCTGCGTGAACAGCACCTGCGCCGCGATCTGAGCCGTCGCGGTGTTTGAATCGTATTGCGGAGCGACCTCGACGACGTCGGCGCCGACGATGTTCAAACCCATCAAGCCGCGCAGCAGAGCCAACACCTCGCGTGGGGCGAAGCCGCCGACCTCGGGCGTACCGGTTCCCGGCGCAAAGCCCGGGTCGATGCTGTCGATGTCGAAGCTGACGTAGACCGGACCGTGCCCGACGACCGCGCAAGCCTTGGCGATCACCGCGTCCATGCCCAGCGCCAGTGCCTCCTCGACGTGCAGCACCGTCATGCCGCTTTCGCGCGAGAACTCCCACAGATACTCCGCCCCGCCACGAATCCCGATCTGGATGGCGCGCTCGGGATCGAGCACGCCGTCGAGCACCGCCTGCCGGAACGGCCCTCCGTGATGGAACTTGCTGCCTTCATAGATGCCGGCGGTGTCGCAATGCGCGTCGATGTGCACCAGCCCGACCGGCTCTTTTTCGCCGACCGCGCGCAGGATCGGATGCGTGATCGAATGATCGCCGCCGACCGACAGCGGCACCGCGCCGGACGCCACCACCCGCTTCAGATGCTGCTCGATGTCCTCGTGACAGGAGGCGAGATTGAAGCGACTGCGGAACGGCACGTCGCCAATGTCGGCCACGTTCATGTCGAGCAGCGGCGTCGCCCTGAGCACGTGCTCGAACGGCCCGATCCGCTCGACCGCGCGCACGGCCCTGGGCCCTAGACGCGCACCGGCCCGGTTGGTGACACCGAGATCCATCGGAATACCGAGCAGGGCGATGTCGAGCCTCGCCGCTTCGAGCCCCGTCAGATCGGCCAGATACGGCGCACCGAGGAACGTCGCCACCCCCGCGAACGGCCACACCCGCCGGTCGCCGGTGAACAGCTTTCCCGCGACCTCCGCGTACTCGGGATCGTGGATGTCGCCGCCGCCGACCCCGCCGTAGCGCGCACGCAGCGCTTCGAGCCTGTTATTGTCCACGCTGGCCTCCTCGCCTCCAGCATCATGAAGGCGATCTTGCGTCTGGAATAGGGCCAGCGTGGATCAACCGCGAACCGCCGTCACCGGCCTGCCCGCGCCGTCTCGTCAGGGACGCCGCTGAATGACCAACTGCCGACAGGCGCCCAGGTAGGTTTGCCGGTCGATGGCGGGATACCTCAATAGCTGCGTCGGTACGACGTTGGGCGAGCGATCGACCTCCCAGCGGGCCAACCAGCCGTCCCGATTGATATCCGCTACCCGGAAATTGGCGATACAGTCCGCCCTGCTTGTAACGTTGAACGTCGGGGTGCGCTGCTGTGCGGCCGCTGGCAGCGCGACGGCCGAGAGAATGGCAAGCGTCATGATCCATCGCATGGTTTATCTCCTTTCGCACAGTACCCTCTCCGCCTCACTCAAAGGTCAACGCGACCCGCAAAGTGCTGTTCCGGAAGGATTAAATCGCACCGTCAACTCCATGTGAGGCGCGTGTTATCCAAGCACCCGTTGCATTGATCCGCGCCGGCAACACAGCCATGCGGGCGTCCACAGCCTCTTGCGCTCCGTTCACCCCTCCGCGATAACGTGAGGCAAAACGATCGTTCGAATGCATCCACTCCAGAGGAGGAAACCCCTTGGCCGTCAACCCGACGATTCTGACCTGCGCCGTCACCGGCACGTTCGGCACGCGCGACAACAACGAGAACCTGCCCTGCTCGCCCGAGGAGATCGCCAACGCCTGCTTCGGCGCGGTGAAGGCGGGCGCCGCGATCTGCCACATCCACGTGCGCGATCCCAAGACCGGCGCGCCGAGCATGGAGCTCGCCTACTACCGTGAGGTCGTGAAGCGGATCCGCGACAGCGGCGTCAACATGATCATCAACCTGACCTGCGGCCCGGGCGGCCGCTTCGTGCCCTCCGACGACGATCCGCAGAAGCCGGCCCCGAACTCCAACCTCAAGCTCGCCAAGATCCGCGTCCAGCACGCGGTCGAGCTGAAGCCCGAGATCTGCACGCTCGACCTCAACACGATGTGGTTCGGCGGCGGCGCCGTGATCAACTCGCCCAAGATGATCACCGAGATGGCCGGCATGATGTACGGCGCGGGCCTGAAGCCCGAGTTCGAGGTGTTCGACTCGGGCGACATCAACCTCGCGCACGAGCTGATCGCGGGCGGCGTGCTGAAGGAGCCCGGCCTCTACCAGATCGTCACCGGCATCAAGTACGGCTTCGCGCCGACCCCGCAGGCGCTGATGTTCGCACAGCAGAGCCTGCCCAAGAACAGCCAGTGGGCCGCATTCGGCGCCTCGCGCTTCGCCTTCACGCAGCTCGCCACCGCGTTCATGCTCGGCGGTCATTGCCGCATCGGCATGGAGGACACGCTCTACGTCGAGGCCGGCGTCAAGACGCCCTCGAACGCCGCGCTCGTCGAGAAGGCCGGCAAGATCATCGGCCTGCTCGGCGGCAAGCTCGCCACGCCCGACGAGGCGCGCAAGATCCTCGGCCTGCCGCAGCGCAAGCCTTGATGTGGGTTGGGGTCAGACCCTGCGGGTCTGACCCCTTCCACGCCCAAGGAGGAGTAGACTGTTGGCCGGGGCACGGGACTGCCCGTCCCCGCTCACGGCCCAAGGCGCGGTCACAGCAAGGGTGGCTATGACCTGCTTCAGTGCCTTCATTTCCGCGACATCTACGTAACTCGCTGACCTAATGATCGAATCAGGTAGATCGCTTGCCGTGGGCGGTATCACTCGGCGGGTGAAGGCAGATGCGAAGCTTCGAGATCGTGCGATCGAGCACCGA
>CAMDBL010000203.1 GCA_945889015.1 Devosia equisanguinis | reverse complement strand
GGGATGACAGATGATATTGGATCGACCGTGGTGTCAGCCACGCCGCGCCGGACGTTTCGGCGCTGGAACATCGAAGCGCCGTTCGAGAACGCGCTCCCAACTGGCCAGGGAGCGCGTGGCTTGTTGGCGCGCAGAGCCTCCGGCTGGCGCGTAAAGCAGATACGTCTTCAAGCGCTTGATTTGAGTTTCGATTTCGGATTTCGACAGCTCGTCTGCGTCGTTGAGGCTCGCGACGCTTTTCCATCGAGGCATGACGCCCTACTCCGCCGCGACCCGCTTCATCTCGTAAACGCGCGCGCCGAGAGCGGCGGCGGCCTTGAGATCGCCGTTGCACAATGCCCGCCGCACATTGTCGAGCCTGCGGACGTCGTCGGCCGAAAGATAAGGCGACCACTCGTGGCCCGTCTCGACCAATGTGACATCTACTTCGGCGATATGATCGCCTTCGCGAACCAACCTTGTCGTCTTGGTATCGGTCATGTGCGTCGTGTCCGCAGATCGGTCATCCATTGTTTCGGGTCGGGTACATAGGCAGTGATCAGCACCGCAGGCCGGGTCGTTCCCTTGGCAAGTCCCCACAAGGCATGAACAGCCCCCATCGGACAGTCATGCAGGAGCAGAGCACATGGACCAAGATGATAGCTCGGATAGTTCTCCACCTCGTCAGCGGTCGCGATGCTGTCTGCGAGATCTGAACCAAAGATAGCACGGTCGGCCATATTTTGCACGGCGTGGTCGGAAGCGACCCATTCGCCAGCCATGACCAGTGTCCGAACCCGATCGAACGTTGCGCCCATAGCCGCCTCTCACCTAAGCCCTCTCGTCGTACCGAAGGCGCGCGTTCAGCGCGATGCTCACGGGGAGAGGGGACGCGTCGCGCCGTCGCGCCGCCGTCTCTACTCCGCCGCCTCCTTCTTCCGGCCCGGCCCGCTGGCGACAGCCCCGGCGCCACGCCCGCGCCGCCCCAGCAGCTCCCTCAGGTACCGCCCCGTATAGCTCGCCTCGACCTTGGCCACGTCCTCGGGCGTTCCCACCGCCACGACCTTGCCGCCGCCGTCGCCGCCTTCGGGGCCCATGTCGATGATCCAGTCGGCGGTCTTGATGACCTCCAGGTTGTGCTCGATCACCACCACCGTGTTGCCGGCGTCGGCGAGCTCGTGCAGCACCTCGAGCAGCTTCGCCACGTCGTGGAAATGCAGGCCGGTGGTCGGCTCGTCCAATATGTAAAGCGTGCGTCCCGTCGCGCGTTTCGACAGCTCCTTCGACAGCTTGATGCGTTGCGCCTCGCCGCCCGACAGCGTCGTCGCCTGCTGGCCGATCTTGATGTAGCCGAGGCCGACGCGGGCGAGCGTCTCCAGCTTGTCGCGGATCGAGGGCACGGCCTTGAAGAAGTCGGCGCCCTCCTCGACTGTCATATCGAGGACGTCGGCGATCGACTTGTCGCGAAAGCGCACGTCCAGCGTCTCGCGGTTGTAGCGCTTGCCCTTGCAGACGTCGCAGGTGACGTACACGTCCGGCAGGAAGTGCATCTCGATCTTGATGACGCCGTCGCCCTGGCAGGCCTCGCAGCGTCCGCCCTTGACGTTGAAGGAGAAGCGCCCGGGCTCGTAGCCGCGCGTCTTCGCCTCGGGCAGTCCCGCGAACCACTCGCGGATCGGCGTGAACGCGCCGGTGTAGGTGGCGGGATTGGAGCGCGGCGTGCGTCCGATCGGCGACTGGTCGATGTCGATCACCTTGTCGAGGTGCTCGAGCCCTTCGAGCTTGTCGAAGGCGCCGGGATGCTCGCGGGCGCCGTTGAGCTTGCGGGCGGTCGCCTTGAACACGGTGTCGATCAGGAACGTCGACTTGCCGCCGCCCGACACGCCGGTGACGCAGGTGAACAGGCCGAGCGGGATCTCCGCCGTCACGTTCTGCAGGTTGTTGGAGCGCGCGCCCGTCACCTTCAGTGTGCGGTGGCCCGGCTTGCGGCGCTGCTTCGGCATCGGGATCTGGCGCACGCCGGTCAGGTACTGCCCGGTGAGGCTGTCGGGCGATGCCATGATGTCGTCGGGCGTGCCCTGGGCGATGACGCGGCCGCCATGGATGCCGGCACCCGGGCCGATGTCTACGACGTGATCGGCCTGCAGGATGGCGTCCTCGTCGTGCTCGACCACGATCACGGTGTTGCCGATGTCGCGCAGGTGCTTCAGCGTCACCAGCAGGCGGTCGTTGTCGCGTTGATGCAACCCGATCGAGGGCTCGTCCAGCACGTAGAGCACGCCGGTGAGGCCGGAGCCGATCTGCGAGGCGAGACGGATGCGCTGGCTTTCGCCGCCCGACAGCGTGCCGGCCGCCCGCGACAGCGTCAGGTACTCGAGGCCGACGTCGTTCAGGAATTTCAGGCGGTCGCGGATCTCCTTGAGGATGCGCGTCGCGATCTCGGTCTGCTTGGCCGTGAAGGTCCTCGGGATCTCCTCGAACCAGACGTTGGCGTTACGGATCGAGAGATCGCCGACCTCGCCGATGTGCTTGCCGCCGATCTTGACGGCGAGCGACTGCGGTTTCAGGCGATAGCCGTTGCAGGCGTCGCAGGGGTGCGAGCCCTGGTAGCGCGACAGCTCCTCGCGCACCCACTCGCTGTCGGTCTCGCGCCAGCGCCGCTCGATGTTGCCGATCACGCCCTCGAACGGCTTCTCGGTCTGGTAGCGCCTGAGCCCGTCCTCGTAGACGAAGGTGATCTCCTCGTCGCCCGAGCCGAACAGGATGACGTCTTGCACGGTCTTCGGCAGCTTCTCCCACGGCGTCGACATCGACACCTTGTACTGCCGGGCGATGGCTTCCAGCGTCTGCTCATAATAGGGCGAGGTGGTGCCGGTCTTGGCCCAGGGATAGACCGCGCCGTCACGCAGGCTGAGCGAGCCGTCCGGCACCACCAGCTCGGCCTCGAACTTCAGCTCCGTGCCGAGCCCGTCGCATTTGGGGCAGGCGCCGGCGGGTGCGTTGAACGAGAAGATGCGCGGCTCGATCTCCTCGATGGTGAAACCCGACACTGGACACGCAAACCGCGCCGACAGCGTCAGGCGCTCGTGCGTCGCGTTCTTGTTCTTCAAGATTTCCCTCTCCCCGTTCTTCACGGGGAGAGGGTTAGGGTGAGGGGCGGCCTCTTGCTCATCGCCCAGATCCCGCCCCTCACCCCGACCCTCTCGCAGCGCCAAAGGCACGCTTTCAGCGTGACGCTTGCGGGGAGAGGGGGAAGTCAGCGGTTTGTCCGCGAGCTCGATGATGGCGATGCCATCGGCGAGGCCGAGTGCCGTCTCGAAGCTGTCGGCGAGGCGGGTGGCGATGTCCTTGCGGATGACGAGGCGGTCCACGACCACGTCGATGTCGTGCTTGAATTTCTTGTCCAGCTTGGGCGCGTCCGGGATCTCGTGGAACGTGCCGTTGATCTTGACGCGCTGGAAGCCCTTCTTCTGCAGCTCGGCCAACTCCTTGCGGAACTCGCCCTTGCGGCCGCGCACCATCGGCGCCAGCAGGTAGGCGCGCGTGCCCTCGGGCAACTCCAGTGTCCGGTCGACCATCTGGCTGACCGTCTGGCTCTCGATCGGCAGGCCGGTGGCGGGCGAATAGGGCACGCCGACGCGTGCGAACAGCAGCCGCAGGTAGTCGTAGATCTCGGTGACGGTGCCGACGGTGGAGCGCGGATTCTTGCTCGTCGTCTTCTGCTCGATCGAGATCGCAGGAGAGAGCCCGTCGATGTGGTCGACGTCGGGCTTCTGCATCATCTCCAGGAACTGGCGCGCGTAGGCCGACAGGCTCTCGACGTAGCGGCGCTGCCCCTCGGCGTAGATCGTGTCGAAGGCGAGCGAGGATTTGCCCGAGCCCGACAGCCCCGTGAACACCACCAGCGCGTCGCGCGGGATTTCGAGGTCGACGTTCTTGAGGTTGTGCTCGCGCGCGCCGCGGACGTGAATGGTCTTCATCTCGCTGGCACGGACGCGCGCGGAAGTAGCGGCAGCGCGCGGGGCGATCGCTGCCGGAGACGCGGGCACGGCCGCGGCGGATTTCTTTGGGAGCTTGGTCATGGGATCAGGTGGTAGCCGACGACGGTTGCGGGAGCAATGCGGCGGGTGAGGAGGTCAACAGGTGGAGTGCCGGGGCGGGGCGGTGTGTCGCCAAACGGGCGGCGCTGTGATCAACGTTTAAGATGGCAACGCAGATCAGCTCTGTTCCGCATCCGCTCATAACCAGCGACCCCAAGCGCCTGGGCGGCACCCCCTGCTTCACGGGAACGCGGGTGCCGGTCCAAACTTTATTCGAGTACATGGAAGGCGGCGAAAGCATAGAGGCCTTCCTAGACCATTTTCCCGATGTCACTCGTGAGCACGCGGAAGCTCTGCTCGGATTGTCCAGGGCTGAGCTCGTTGCCGAGGTGGCCGGAGTTCTGGCATAGTTATCGGCGGGCGTGGACGCGCGCATTGTGCTCGACGTCTGCGTGCCCGAGCCGTTCAGACACCAGCTTTCGAGCCATGACGTCGCAACCGCTCGATACCTCGGCATCAGCCGCCTCGAGGACGGCGAGATTATTGCGGCCATCGAGTCCGATTGGGAGGTGCTCGTCACCTGCGATCGCGGCATCCGTTGGCAAATCAATTCGCTGGCCGCGACATCGCAGTCATCGTGCTTCGTGCACCCACGAACAAGCTTGTGGACCTTACTTCGCTCGTCCCCGCACTTCTCGCGGTGCTCGACGAGATCCGCCCCGGTGAAGTGCGCGAGGTGAGCGGGTGACGGCCGTTTTGAGCCGGCCGCGGCGCGATCCCGCCCTTGCGCGATCGGGCCAGCCTCCCCCTATTTGCCAAATCCGTGAGCGGCCTTAAGATGTGTTGCCCGACCGCAGTCAATGCGGCGACGCATCAGGGAGACGAACGCATGGCATTGCTTGAAGGATTGAGGGGGCACGTCCTGGCGACCACCGCCGCGGCGCTGTCCGTCACCGCCGCCCTCTTCGTTGGCGCGACGGAGTCCAAGGCCCAGGAGATCAAGATCGGTTTCGGCATGGCGTTGACCGGCCCGCTCGCCGTCAATGGCAAGCAGGCGCTGCTCGGCATGAAGATCTGGGAGGACGAGGTCAACGGGAAGGGCGGGCTGCTCGGCCGCAAGGTCAAGCTGGTTTACTACGACGACCAGTCCAATCCCGCGACTGTTCCCGGCCTCTACTCGAAGCTGATCGACGTCGACAAGGTCGATCTCATTCTCGGCGGCTATGCCACCAACCAGGTGGTGCCGGCGGTGCCGATCGCGGCACAGAAGAAGAAGACGATGATTGGCCTGTTCGCCGCCGACGCGAACCACAAGTTCAAGTATCCAGGCTATTTCTCGGTGATCCCGGTCGGCCAGGACGTGTCGTCGTTCTCCTATGGCATCTTCGCGGTGTCGCAGGAAGTAAGTCCGAAGCCGCAAACCGTGGCGATCGCGATGGCCGACGCCGAGTTCGCCCACACCGTTTGCGGCGGCGCGCGCGAGACGGCGAAAAAATTGGGCCTCAAGATCGTCTACGACAAGAGCTATCCGCCGGCCACGCAGGACTTCACCCCGATCGTGCGTGCGGTGCAGGCCGCCAATCCCGATATGTTCGTCGTCTGCTCGTATCCGGTCGACTCCGTCGGGATGGTGCGCGCGGTGCGCGAGGTCGACTTCAAGCCCAAGCTGTTCGGTGGTGCGATGGTCGGCCTGCAGTCGACCGGCATCAAGAACCAGCTCAAGGAGAAGCTGAACGGCATCGTCAACTACGAGACGTGGGTGCCCTCGATGGTGTTTCCGGGCACCAACGAGTTCTTCAAGAAGTACCAGGCGCGGGCCGGGGCCGAGGGCGTCGATCCGCTCGGCTTCTACCTCGGCGGCTGGGGCTATGCGTACATCCAGATCCTGGGTCAGGCGGTCGAAGGCGCCAAGAGCATCGAGGACGCAAAGATCGCCGACTATCTGCGCAAGAACGAGTTCTCGACCATCCACGGCAAGATCAAGTTCGGCGCCAACGGTGAGTGGGCCGAGAGCGGCATGCTCGCGGTGCAGTACAAGGGCATCAAGCCCGACGCTACCATCGAGACCTGGCGGACGATGGACCATCAGACGGTGGTCTGGCCGCAGAAGCTGAAAACGGGGAGCGCCGTTTATCCTTACGAGAAGGCTCGGTGAGGATCGGCCAGGAGACGCGAAACGGGGGGCTGCCGGTAGCGGCGGCCCCTTAATCGTCAGCCCATGCGTCCGCGGCGCGCGAACATGGTAAACGGTGGCGTCCGCCTGCTATAAGGCGGCAGGTGGAATCGCCAGCGCGGGCCCATGGACAAGTTGATCGCACTCGCCAAGAACCCGGTGCCGAGCGGCGCCATCGTCGGCATGTTTCAAGGGCACGACGGGGCGCTGCTGCGCTTTGCGCGCTGGCAACCGACGCGCGGACCGCGGCGCGGCACCGTCTGCCTGTTCGGCGGGCGCACCGAGTTCATCGAGAAGTATTTCGAGGTGATCGCCGATCTGAGGCGTCGCGGCTTCGGCGTCGCGACGATGGACTGGCGCGGCCAGGGCGGCTCGCGCCGTGCGTTGCCGAACCCGCGCAAAGGCCATCTCCTGGATTTTTCCGAGTTCGACCGCGATCTGCTGCGCTTCGTGAAGGATATCGTGCTGCCCGATTGCCTGCCGCCGTTCATCGCGCTCGGGCATTCGATGGGCGGCCACGTGCTGATGCGCAACGCCATCACCAACGGCTCGTGGTTCGACCGGATCGTCGTGTTGGCGCCGATGTTGGCGTTCCATCCCGAGCGCGTCAAATATCCCGGCTGGTTCGCGCGCGGCGTGACCTCGGCGGCGGCGCTCGGCGGCCTGTCGACGATGTACATTCCCGGCGGCACCGACGAGCCACAGGAGTACGGACCGTTCGTCGGCAACCCGTTGACCTCGAACCTCGAGCGCTGGTCGCGCAATCGCGCCGTGCTGGAGGCGGCCCCCGAACTGGCGCTGGGCTCTCCGACCTACGGCTGGACGCACGCCGCCTACCGGTCGATGGCGCATCTGATGCAGCCCGAGGTGCCGTTCCGCGTGCAGGTCCCGCTGCTGATCTTCTCGGCCGGCCACGATCGCGTGATCTCCAATCGCGCGACGGAGGACTTCGCCAATCAGCTCAAGGTCGGCACGCATATTCAGATCCCCGCCGCGCGGCACGAGATCCTGCAGGAGAACGACGACGTCCGCGGCCGCTTCTGGGCCGCCTTCGACGCGTATCTCGGCGTCGAGTCAGGCGTGCTGTAGGGCGGGGGGAGAAGTCAGAGTCAGAAGTCAGACATCAGAGCTGAAACTGGCTTTTGGGGCGCGCGTTGATGGCGCGAGGCTGGCCGCATCGTGCGGTTTCGGATTCGGACTTCTGATTTCTCGCGTCTCGGCTATGCTCCCTGGAAACACCGAGCCCAGGGACACCTCACATGCGCATTCTCATCATCGGCGGCGCCGGCATGGTCGGTCGCAAGCTGGCGGAGCGGCTGGCCAGGGACGGCAGGCTCGGCGATCGCGAAATTTCGAGCCTCGCTCTCTACGACGTGGTCGCGCCGGTGACGCCGCCCGGCGCAAAATTTCCGGTCGAGCTGCTGACCGGAGACCTGCCGGCGCCCGGCGAGACCGACAAGCTCGTCGCCGGCAAGCCGGACGTCGTCTTCCACCTCGCCGCCATCGTTTCGGGCGAGGCGGAGATGGATTTCGACAAGGGCTACCGCATCAACATGGACGGCTCGCGCAACCTGTTCGAGTCGATCCGCAGGGCCGGTCACAAGCCGCGCGTGGTGTTCACCTCCTCGATCGCCGCCTTCGGCGCGCCATTCCCCGAGCTGATCCCGGACGAGTTCTTCAATACGCCATTGACCTCCTACGGCACGCAGAAGACGATCGGCGAGCTGCTGCTGTCGGACTACACGCGCAAGGGATTTTTCGACGGCGTGGCGATCCGCCTGCCCACCATCTGCATCCGGCCCGGCAAGCCGAACAAGGCGGCGTCGGGGTTCTTCTCCAACATCATGCGCGAGCCCTTGGCGGGGCAGGAGGCGGTGCTGCCGGTGTTGGACAGCGTGCGCCACTGGCACGCGACGCCGCGCTCGGCGGTCGGCTTCCTGCTGCACGCCGCGACGATCCCGAGCGAGACCGTCGGTGCGCGTCGCGCGATCACCATGCCCGGCGTCAGCTGCACGGTCGGCGAGCAGATCGCGGCGCTGCGCAAGGTTGCTGGCGAGAAAGTGGTCGCCCGCATCCGCCGTGAGCCCGACGAAATGATCATGAGGATCGTCGACGGTTGGCCGCGCGGCTTCGAGGCCAAGCGGGCCCTGGCGCTGGGCTTCAAGGCGGAAAGCTCGTTCGA
>CAMDBL010000202.1 GCA_945889015.1 Devosia equisanguinis | reverse complement strand
CCGTCGAGTCGATCCGCGCGGTGCAGCGCGAGTTGCAGCTGCGCAACTACGAGACAGGCAGTGCCGACGGCGTGCCCGGCCTGATGACACGCGCCGCGATCATCGCCTTCGAGTTCGACCACGGCCTGCCGCTGACCGGGGAAGCCGGCGAGGAGACACTGAAGCGCATCCTGCTCGGCGGCCCCGCGGGCGACAAGGGCACGGCGGCGAGCGCGAAGCGCGGCACGGCCGAATCGGTGATTCGCACCGTGCAGCAGACCCTCTCGGGCCTCGGCTACAACACCGGCAAGGCCGACGGCCGCCTCGGCGAGGACACCCAGCGCGCGATCCGGGACTTCGAGATCGACGCCAAGCTGCCGGAAACCGGCCGCGTCTCGGGAGCGCTGATCGCACGGCTGTCGAAAGCCGCCGGCAACGGCCGTCTGCCGGGCCCGGCGCGCTGATCAGGCTTGTTCCCTCAGCATTCGTAACGTTATCGGCCTGTCACACGAGGCGCGCATTTTTCAGACCATCGCAATCGCAATGAGTCTCATCGATGACGAGCGCCGCTGCATTTCTGGTCGGCTTTTGTGGACTGGCTCTGCTCGTCCACGTCGCAACAGCGACATGGGTCGGTGTCCGCCTCCGTCGCGCGAAGGGCAACGAAGCAGCCCCGGGGGACTGGCCAGCCGTCTCACTCATCCGGCCCGTCGCCGGGCTGGACGCGATCGAGCAACGCACGCTCGAATCCACCTTTCAACTCGAGGCCAGGAACGCCGAGATCATCTTCTGCGTGGCGAGCCCCTCCGATCCTGTCCTTCCGTTCTTACGGCTGCTCCTGTCCCGATATCCCCAGCGCAATGCCCGCATTCTCGTCGGCAATGACCTGGGATCGGCCAACCCCAAGCTCAACAACATCGTCAAGGGCTGGGCCGCGGCGACGAGCGATTGGATCATCATCGCGGACAGCAATGTGCTTCTGCCACCGGATTACGTCGCCCGCGTGCTCGGCACCTGGACGGATGATGTGGCACTCGTCTGCGCGCCACCGATCGGTGACGAGCCGAAGGGGTTCTGGGCCGAGGTCGAGTGCGCCTTTCTCAACGGCTACCAGGGCCGCTGGCAGTACGCCGCCGATGCACTGGGCTTCGGGTTCGCCCAAGGCAAGACGATGGCTTGGCGACGCGAGGATCTGGACGCCTGGGGTGGCGTTTCCGCTCTCGGCAGCGAGGTCGCCGAGGACGCAGCCGCCACGAAACTCGTCCGTTCCAAGGGCAAGCGCGTCCGGCTGAGCGCAGTCCCCTTCGTCCAGCCCATCGGCCATCGCACGGCAAGCCAGGTGCTGCGCCGGCAGGAGCGTTGGGCCCAGTTGCGGCGTCTCTCCTTTCCCCAATTCTTCGTTCCGGAGATTCTGACGGGAGCCGTAGTACCGCTCGCGGCAGGCGTGCTTGGCCTGTCGTTGATCGATGCTCCGCTGTTGCTGCCCATCATCGGGTTTATCTGCTGCTGGATCGGCGCCGAGGCGGCAGTCTGCGCGCTCGCGGGCTGGACGCTCAGCTGGCGTTCGCCGGTCGCCTGGATCGTCCGTGATGTCTGCATACCCGTCATCTGGATGAGGGCGTGGCTGGCTCGCGGATACGAGTGGCGCGGGAATTCGATCTCGATCGATGCCGCCAGGGGCGCCTCCCCGGATGCCGCCAAGGCAGCTCTTCAGGCCTAGAGGCCGCCACGGGTCATCGGCTGCGGGGCAGCCCCCTGCCGAGCCGACGATGGGCCGAGCCAGACAGCCCGCGCGCCGCTTGCCTCCGGCGCCCGCCCGGGCTAGCCCTGCGTCATGCGTCTCAAAGCCGAATTCTGGATCAAGGCCTACCTGCGCACCGCCATGTCGGGCGGCGCCTTCGCGACGGTCGTGCGCCACGGCGACGATGATTCGGGCGCCATCTTCATCAAGGTGGCCCGCCTGGACGGCACCGCCGCGCTCTACGTGCCCGCACCAACCGGCTTCAGCGGTGCCGACACCCTGCAAGAGCGACTGTGGGTTTTGGGACTCGCTCCGGGCACGAACGAAAGCGACGTCGAGGCTCGCCTTGCCAAGGAGCTTCGATTCGACTCAGATGCCTGGGTGATCGAGGTCGAGGATCGCCTGGCGCGGCATTTCCTGGATGGCTCAATCGTCGCGGCGCCCTGAGTTCGAGGCTGCCGAGGTTGCTGTCGGCAGTAGCCCGTCCGACGCCGGTAACCGATCGTTAATCGAATCGTATCTCAATCAGCGTCCTGATGAGTTGTTGCGTCGCCTCCGCTCGCATCCAGCGGGCACAACCATTTGGACACCCGCGCTATCCCGAGGGCACTCATGGCCGACATCCTCGACTTCCGCCCGACAGAGGGCAAATCAGGCAGACGCAACGGCGGCGCCCACAGCGCCGGCTGTGAGATCGTCATTTTCCCAGGCGTCCGCTACGAGCACTGGGAGCGCCAGGCCGCTCAACCGGCTCAGACGCAGGAGAAGCAGAAGGCGGGACGCAAGCGCGTCAAGCGCGACCGGCTCGAGGTGATGGATTGACCTCCCGGCCGGGCGCCGACCACGCGTCCTGGTCGCGTGGCGAATGCACACCGACTAGGCACGTTTGAGCGAGCACCGCGCCTTCCTCAGCTCGGCCTCGATCTCCTGACGATAGGCCGCCCCACGCTCCGGCGCCCTGACGAACAACAATCCTTGACGCGTGGCGACCGTCACCGGCGCCCCCGCCGGTCCAGCGGGTCCCAGCGGCTGCGCTTCGGCCGACGTGCCGAGCACCTGATCGCTGGGCGGCACCAGCAGCAGCGACAGTGAAATGCGCCGCCCGCTCTGGCCGACGACGTAGTAGAAGTTGTCGCCCTCCAGCGAGTACAGCGCCAGCATCCATCCCGCATCCGGCAGCCCGATATTCACCGCCACCGAGCCGGCCGTGGTGTCGTAGCGGCAGACCGCATAGCGCGAATCCGGTGCCATGAACGGGAGCGGCTGGTTGCCCGGAGCGATCGGCGGCAGCACGTCCAGGCGGTTGGACGGCAGCGTTCCGGCAAATTTCTTGAACGTGTTGCTTCCCGTCAACGCCGGCATCGCGAACGTGATGCAGATGTGCACGATGCCCACCAGCGTCGCGGCGATGGCGGCGCGGCGCGCAGTTTCGGTCGTCGGTCGCCAGCGGATCATCGGCACACCACCCGCCGGATCTCCGGCAATATGGGTGCCGCGGCTTTTCCGTCCTCGTCCAGCGCGGAACGCTGCTCGAGGACGGTCAGCACCAGATTGATTCGGCCGGCACCGCCCGTCGGCAGCCAGTTCCCAGGACGGGCATCGCGCCCGAGCGTGACGGTGAAGCGGCCATCGGCGCCCAATGCCACGCTCTCGCTGGTATAGACGTAGCGCTCGGCCAGGTTGCCGATCAGGCCACCTCTGTCGTCGAACACGGCGAGACTCCACCAGCCCGCATCGACGGCACCGGTGACGAGATAGTCGCAGGCCGAATGAAGCCGCTGGCCGATGGCGTCGGTCCGCGCCTGCCATGTAGTGGCGATAGCGGCGTTGAGCTGAAAGCTGCCGGCGCGGGCGAAGTGCGCGCGCGTGTAGGGATCGGCGTCGGGGCGAGCGGCCGAGCCCCAGGCGACCCAAGGCCCCACCGTGGTGGTGGTCAGCTTCGAGCCGGCCTCGACCATGTACCAGGCCGAGGCCCAGCCGCCGACGAGCGAAACCAGCATCAGCGCTGCGGCGCCGCCCAGCGTCACGCCGGTGGCGAGAAGCCGATTCTTCAACCGGAAAAGTGCGTGTCGCGAGAGCATCATGCTATTGCCGCAGCCGTTCGAGACCCGTCGGCGCGTCAGCGCGCCGCTCCGGCGGGGCACCGCGCCCCGGCACCACCGGCCCGTTCGCCGGCCCCGACGCCGGGGGCAGCGGATCGAGACCACTGACTTTGCGCAGCGCGCCGCCGATCTTGCGCAACGCCTCGCGCGTCTGCTCCGACATCAGGCTCGTCGTCCGGCGGGCCTCCCCCCCCGGCTGATCGCCCCGCGCGGCATCGGCCATACGCTCGCCGACCTGATTGGGGTGTGGCGGCAGGCCCGGGATGACCGGAATGTTCTTGCGGCTGTGCGCCAGCGACATGAACGTCTGCCAGGTCGGCGCCGCCGAGTGGCCGCCGGTGGTTCCCGAGTTCATCGGCCGATTGTCGTCGTTGCCAAGCCAGACGACTCCGACCTGCTTGCCGGTGAAGCCGACGAACCAGACGTCCTTGGGACCGGTGCTGGTCCCGGTCTTGCCGACCACGTGGGTGAAATCGAGGCTCGCGGCTTTCGCCGTACCGTCGGTCACCACCTTCCACATCATCTGGTTCATCTGCTCGGCGACCTTGCGCGAGACGATCTGCGGCGCCGGTGGCTCGTCGCGATCGCGACTGTAGACCAACTCGCCCTTGGAGTTGGTGGCCTCGAGGATGGCATAGGGGAACGCCCGCTTGCCGCCGTTGGCGAAGGTGGCGAGGCCGCCGGCATGCTCCAGTGGCGAGATGCCGTAGTCGCCGAGCGCCATCGAGCAGGACGGACGGATACCCTTGATGCCGACGCGCTTCGTCAGTTCGATCACCTTCTGGCGGCCGACAACGAACGACAGTTCGGCCGCGACCGTGTTCAGCGACTTGGCCAGCGCCATCCACAGCGGCATCGATCCGCCGCCGCCGTGGCTGCCGCCATAGTTCTGAGGATGCCAGTTGCCGCACGAGCGCGAGCTGTCACGCACGTTGGTGTTGGGGTTCATGCCGTGCTCGAGCGCGGCCGCATAGACGTAGACCTTGAACGAGGAGCCGGGCTGCCGCTTGGCCTGGGTCGCACGGTTGAACTGGCTCTCGCCGTAGTCGGGACCACCAGCCAACGCCCGCACAGCGCCATCGGTGTCGAGCGAGACGATGGCGCCGGAGTTGAACCGTTCCGAGCGCCCCTTGGACTTGACCGTGCTGATCAGCACCTGATCGGCGTGCTTCTGCATGGCAAGGTCGACCGTCGTGCGCGCCGTCAGCACGAACTGGCTCTTGCCCTCCATCACCCGCTGGATCTCCTCGAAGGCATAGTCGAGGAACCAGTCTGGACTGTCCGTGCGCCGCTGCTCGACGATCTTGGCGGGATGCAGCCGCGCCTCCTGCACCTGGCCGCTGGTGTAGAAGTTGGCCTCGATCATGTTGTCGAGCACGTCGCTGGTGCGGGCGCGGGATGCCGGCAGGTTGACGTGCGGCGCGTACTTGGTCGGCGCTTTATAGAGCCCCGCGATCATCGCGGCCTCCGCCATCGTCACCTCGCGCACCGATTTGCCGAAATAGAACTGTGACGCGGCCTCGACGCCGACCGTGCCGCCGCCGAGGTAGGCGCGGTCGAGGTACATCTTGAGGATCTCGCGCTTCGTCAGCCGCGATTCCAGCCAGAAGGCGAGGAACACCTCCTTCAGCTTGCGCACGATCGAGCGCTCGGAGGACAGGAACAGGTTCTTGGCGAGCTGCTGGGTCAGCGTCGAGCCGCCCTGCACCACCTCGTTGGCGCGCAGGTTCTCGAACAGCGCGCGCGCCGTACCGATGAAGTCGACACCGTAATGATCGAAGAAGCGCCGGTCCTCGGTCGCCATCGTCGCCTTGATCAAGACGTCGGGGATCTCCTCGAGTGGCACCGCGTCGTTCTGGTTGATTCCACGCTTGCCGATCTCGTTGCCCTGGCTGTCGAGGAACGTGACGGCGTACTTGCCGTTCGACATCCATTTGCCGTCCTCGACCTCGGTCAAGGCGGGCGCCGCCAACGCATACAGCACGAAGAGACCGCCGGCCCCCATGGTCAGCGCCTCGGAGGCGCCCTCGTTGAGCAGCCGCTTCCAGCCGGTCAGCCGAAACCGGGAGAAGTAGGTCGTGCCGGCGTTCCACCAGTCGCTGATACGCGCGTAGCTGTCCGCGAGGCTCGAATCGAGCCAGGCGTCGATGCTGAGCCAATCGACCAGGCGATCGCGGTCGCCCTTCTTGAAAAACCAGTCCTTCAAGAGATGCTGCCTCGGTTGACTAGCGGTCCGACACTGACGCCTCGTCCGTCGTCGTCAGCATCGAATCCATCTTCATCCATGGTCATGCTCTGGAACAACGCAGCTCGAAGCTCACCGCCAGGACTGAAACACGCGAGGCGCACAGCCGTCCGTTCCGTGATCCGTTGCGGCACCGGCACACGGGCACAAGCGTTGCGCCCAAGACGGCACACGACGCATGACACCGCACCGATGATTATTTATCATCGTGGCGCAGCGCAGGCGAGGGGCAGTTTGACAGAGATCATCGATCATCAACCATTCTGGCGGGTCAAGACGCTCGAGGAACTGACCCAACAGGAATGGGAGGCGCTCTGCGACGGCTGCGGCCGTTGCTGCCTGGTCAAGCTGGAGGACGAGGACACGGGCGACGTGCACCTGACGCGGCTCGCCTGCCGGCTGCTCGATCACGGCAGTTGCCGCTGTAAGGATTACGCGAATCGGCATCAGGTGGTGCACGATTGCCTCGCCATCGATCCTGAGAAGGTGCGCTCCATCGACTGGCTGCCGAGTTCGTGCGGCTATCGGCGCGTGGCAGAGCGGCGCGATCTCGCCTGGTGGCATCCGCTGGTCTCGGGCGATCCCGAGACGGTGCATCAGGCCGGCATCTCCGTGCGCGGCTGGGCGCAGAGCGAGGGCCGAATCAAAGTCTCGTCCTACCACCGCTACATCATCAAGGATTTCGAGGACGACTGACCGCCACGGCCGCGCGGCCGATCGTGAGACGCGAGAACGGCCAGCTCGCGTACGAGGCCGGCCGCTCTGCAGAGTGCAGGATTGCTCGAGGACGCACTACTCTTCTTGCAACCAGCGGCCGAGGATGCCACCCACGATCCCACCGATGATTGGCGCCAGCCAGAAGACCCAGAGCTGCTCGAGCGCCTGGCCCCCGGCGACGATCGCCGGCGCCGTCGATCGGGCCGGGTTGAGCGATGCGTTGGTGACCGGAATGGATACCAGATGCAGCACGAGCAAAGCGACGCCGATGGCGATCGGCGCGAAGCCCGCCGGCGCCTTGCGCGACGTCGCGCCCATGATCACGATCAGGAATATGGCCGTGACGACCACCTCCATCAGGACGGCTGCCGCCATCGTGAAGCCCTTGGGGCCGCCATAGGTGTTCGAGATCGCCTGGAAGTCGTTCCACTTGGTGATCCCGGCACCGGCCGGCGCGCCAGACAGAATGGCGTAGAAGATCAGCGCGGCCAAGATGCCCCCGAGCACCTGCGCGACGATGTAGCCGATCGCAGATCCCATGTCGAAGCGACCGCCGGCGACGAGGCCCAGCGTCACCGCTGGATTGAAATGGCCACCCGAGATGTGACCGACGGCGTAGGCCATGATCAGCACGGAAAGACCGATGGCGAAGGCCACTGCGACCAGCCCGCCGCCGGCCGGGGCAGAAAACAACGCTGCACCACAGGTGGCCGTGACCAGCACGAAGGTTCCGATGAACTCGGCGGCGAGTGGACGTAGGTTCATGGCTGTCTCCCCAGAGATGTCTGTCGCGACCCGTTGACCGGACGCATCACATCGGCCGCATACCGCACTGGCGTATCGGCACGAGGTGCTGCGTTTCGGCGGATAGGTTACGGACGCGGTGAGCACGGTGTCGCTCAGCCCGACTGTTGAGGTACCCGCTTTCCGGCGCCGCACAAGTTTTGATCGGCGAGAAATAGATATCTGTAAAAGAAAGAAAAACTTGAATCAGGAATGCGGTCGGCCCGCCTGCTGGACCAACCCGAACCGCAGGCCGAGGAAGCAGTCGTGTCCGAGCGATAGGGCCTCTTGTCGCTGGTGACCTCGAACCGATTGCACCGGACGGGATGCGTTGGCACATAGCCTGCTGTATAGGACTGCTCAGCTAGATTGCACCTGATGGGGAGAAAACATGACTGACAGTAACAAGTGTCCGGTGATGCACGGGGTGCGCCCGAATGCGACCTCCTCGGGGCGCTCGAACCGGGACTGGTGGCCGAACCAGTTGAACCTGCGCATCCTGCACCAGAACTCGGCGCTGTCCGACCCGATGGGCAAAGGCTTCGACTACGCGGCTGAGTTCAAGTCGCTCGACCTGAAGGCGCTGAAGGCGGATCTCTACGCGCTCATGACGAACAGTCAACCGTGGTGGCCGGCGGACTACGGCCACTATGGCCCGCTGTTCATCCGCATGTCCTGGCACAGCGCCGGCACCTACCGCACCGGCGACGGCCGCGGCGGCGCCTCCTCGGGCACGCAGCGCTTCGCGCCGCTGATCAGCTGGCCCGACAACGTCAACCTAGACAAGGCGCGCCGGCTGCTGTGGCCGATC
>CAMDBL010000201.1 GCA_945889015.1 Devosia equisanguinis | reverse complement strand
TCGGGTGGTTTTGCTCTGGGCCGCGGCGCCTTTCGGATCGCGCCTGTTCTTCGTCTCGCTCTTCGCCATGCGCCGCCCTGATGAGGATTGCCGGCCTGCGCGGATGCTCGTTGTCACCTGCTTTTCGGGCGGCGCCGCCGGTTGGTCGATGTCGAGGCCGAACAGGGCTGCGAGGTCGGTATTGCCAAGGAGTTTGTCCGTGTTGGCGGGCGCCGTTCCTGCAGCCGCCTCCGGCATGCTGCTCGCCTGTTGAATGAGCTGCTGCTGGTCAACGTCGCGCAGGGAAAACAGCAGCTCCGGCTGGCGGTCCAGTCGCGCGCCGACGCCGTACAAGGCGGCGGCCAAGTGCTTGCACATGTAGGCGCCGTCCGGGCAGCTGCATGAAAGCTCGATCGATTTCGGCGCCGGAAACAGTCCGTCGCCAGCACGGCAGACGCGATCCATCACCGCCTTCGAGAGACGCCCCTGCAGCAGCTCGACCATCGAATCGATGCTACCGGAGCAATCGCGGCAGATGGCGCGCCAAGCCTTCTCGTCGAGCGGGGCAATCTTGATCGAGATCCTGTAGAGTGACGAGCCGCTGACCTGGGCTGTGATCATGCCGCTGGCGATCTGCAGATCTATCACGCAGCGGTTGCGGACGTAGCTGCGGCCACGCGGCAGCCGATTGGCGTAATCGCTGTAGCGCTCGAGGTTGTCGCACCAGGCCTTGCCCCAGAAGCTCGAGGCGATCTTATTGCCTTCGATCACGACCGGCGACAGGCCGCTTGCCTTGCCCTTCTTGGCGAGCAGCTTCTCGGCTTTGGCTCGCTGCTGAGCGACGCTGGGCTTTCGTCCCCATCGAAAGAAGCTCATGTCAGTCCTCCTTCTGGGCTGACGCCAGATCGAGCGCAACGAGGGACAACAGCTCGTCGTCCTTCATTTCCGTCAGCAGCGCCTCGGCGCCGCCGCCCAGGATATCGCCGGAAAGCTTGGCCTTTTCATCGATCATCTGATCGATTCGCTCTTCCACGCTTCCGCGACAGACGAACTTGTGCACTAGAACGTTGCGCTTCTGACCGATGCGGAAAGCGCGGTCTGTCGCCTGGTTCTCGACCGCGGGGTTCCACCAGCGGTCGAAATGAACGACGTGCGAAGCAGCCGTCAGGTTCAAGCCGGCACCGCCTGCCTTCAGTGACAGCACGAAGAACGGAATCTGCTCGTCCTCTTGGAAACGGCGCACGAGGTCGCGGCGCTTGGCCACCGCCGTCTCGCCCGTCAGCACAAGGCCGTCGCGGCCGAACGCGCGGCCGAGCAGCGAGGCGAGCTGCGCCGTGATCTCCTTGAACTGCGTGAAGACCAGAACCTTTTCCTGGCGGCTGGCGATCTCCTCGATGATCTCGGTGAGACGCACGAGCTTGCCGCTGTCTGCTTCCTTCCAGCCGCCATCGCCCAACCATTGCGAGGGGTGGTTGCATATCTGTTTCAGCCGCATCAGCGTAGCGAGCACCAGTCCCTTGCGCTGGATGCCGTCGACCTCCTTTAGCCGCTCGGCGAGCTCCGCGACCGTCTCCTGGTAGAGCGCAGCCTGACGCTTCGACAACGTGCAGAACGTCTTGACCTCAGTCTTGTCCGGCAGGTCCGCGATGATGCTCTTGTCGCTCTTCATGCGGCGCAGGATGTAAGGCCGCACCAGGCTCCGCAGCGGACCAAAGTTCGATTTTGCGGCGCTCGGCCCGCTCCCTGCTTTCTGCCCAACGTCGGCCAGGCGCCGAGTGAAGGTCGTGAATTCCTTGGCAGTGCCAAGCAGGCCCGGATTGATGAAATCGAATAGCGACCACAGATCGCCGAGGCTGTTCTCGACCGGCGTGCCGGTCATCGCGATGCGGGCATCGGCCTTCAGCAGTTTCGCCGCCCGAGTCTGCTTGGCGCCCGGGTTCTTGATCGCCTGCGCCTCATCGAGAATGGCGAGGCGCCACGGCATCGACTGTAGCAAAGATGCACGCATCAGCGTGCCGTAGGTGGTGATGACGAGGTCAGCACCGGCCATTTGCGTGGCTGTCAGCGCGCGCATCTCGTCGGCCGGCAGCACCGACGGATGCACGACGAGTGGCACGAGGCTCGGGGCGAAGCGTGCAATCTCGGCCGACCAGTTGCCGATCAGCGAGGCCGGCACCACGAGAATACTCGGCTTCATAGTCACGCTTTGCTGTTCGCGAGATCGATTCGTTCGTCCGCTTGCCGCATGGGCATCCTGCTTCAGTACGAGCAGCAGCGAGATCACCTGGATCGTCTTGCCGAGCCCCATGTCGTCGGCAAGGCAGGCGCCGAGGCCGAGGCGGGCGAGTAGGGCCAGCCAGGCGACGCCCTCCTGCTGATAGGGCCGCAGCGTCGCCTGCAGGGCCGGCCCCGGATGGCTCGCGGCGCCGCTGGCCGGATGGCGCAGCGCCGCCAGAGTCTCGGCGAGCCATGGCCCTGCCGCCGTCTGGCTCCAGTCCGCCGTCGGCGCGCCAGTCCCGGAGGCAGCACCGATCTCGGCCCCGGCGACTAGCCGCATCGCCTCGGCGAACGACAGCCCTTCCTCGCCGGCCCGGCGCTCGATGTCCTGGAACCTCTCGAGCATGCTAGATAGACGCTCGCGGTCGATCTCGACCCACTTGCCGCGCACCAGTGCGAGACCGGCGGTTTCCGCCAGCAGCCGCTTTACCTCCGCGGCCGTCAACGTCTCGCCGTCGAGCGACACGCGATAGTCGAAGTCGAGCATCGCATCGAGGCCCAGCATCGACGGCGGCTTGCCGCCGACCGAGGCTTTCACCTGGGGGCGGGCGGGGCGTCCCATGCGCCATGTCGCGGGCATGCGCACAATGATGCCGGCGCGCTCGAGCAGCGGCACGTCGCGCAGCAAGAACTGGGCCTCGGCGGGGGTCCAGCGCAGTGGATGGTAGATCTCGCCCGCATCGACCATGGCCTTTAGCCAACCGCACGCCTCGGCCGCCTTCTGCACCGGCAGCAGCAGCGACAGCAGCCGGTCCTTGTTGGCGGCCCCGGCGTACTCCTTCAGTGCCCGACCCAATGGAAGATGCTGCGCCTGCTCGGCTGTCGTCAGCCGCGTCGTGTACGTCGCCATGAAGGCGAAAGGGGCGCTCTCGTCCTTGCGGTTCTCGGCCAGATTGAAGTGCACCCTGCCGACAAGCCTCCAGGACGGGCTTCGCAGCTTCAGGAAATCACCGATCGGCTGACGGCTGTCCGCGAGCTCGGTCGATAGTGCCGTGTTCATGGCCTGCCACAGGTCCGCGAGCACGCATACGGTGAGGTATTCGCCCCCCTGCATCGGCGGCGCGCCATCAACCAGCCCGCTGAGTACGTCGTCGTCAGGAGCAGCAAGCGCGACCATTGCCCGCGACGGTTCAGGGGGCTGAGGCCTCGCACAGATCTCCGTTACGAATTGAGCCGCGAAATCACGCCAAAAAGCGAGGTCGAAAGGTAGGGCGATCGCCGGCGCATCGAACGCAAGAGCTAGGAGACCGTGGCCCGATCCGCGCATAAAAGCGGTCCCGATGCTCTCAGCGCCGCTTGTTGCCGGGTCAGCAAGAAGCTGCAGCTGGCCATGCGGTGTCAGCCGGATCGATCTCAAATCCAGTCGGTCGGCAGGCGCCGGCCTGTGCGGAGCAGTGGCGGGTTGCATGCGCTCACGGTAGGGCGGCGAAACAAATTCATCCAGTGGCACGTACCTAGTTGTCCCCGACAGCGATAACGTCGCTGAAGCGCTCGTCGTGCCAGCTCAAGACTGCCTGCGGCGTCTACCTACCGTCATGCGGTCCTTACACCCGCGCGACGTTTGCGGTTCGCTGTGGCAATGCAATTGACGAGGTTGAGCGCCGCCAGGGTGGCATACTTTGCCGCTTCATCACCGATGACCGTGAGGCCGGAGCGATTCAGTTCATTGACGACATAGGCCAGCAAGAACTTCTCGCGTCGGTAAGCGGCAGTCTGCTCGATCGAATGCACCACCAAAGCCGGCTGAAGCCCTTCGGAGAATCGCATGACGGCGACAAGACGCTGCAATTCCCGCTCTTGATGGGCCTCGGTTACCAGCGCCAACTCCTGCCGAGACTCTTCTACCGCAAGGGTGAGCACGATCAGTATGTTCAGAACGGCGTCGACGATCGACATAGATACTCCGAACCGGGGCAATACCAACACCGATCCGAGGAGGTTAGGTTGCCCAGCGTAGATTCTGTCGCAGACGCGCTCCTTTTCAGTGATATCCATCGCTGCAGCGGAGCGTATGGCAGCCGCCAGATCATGGGCACTGACGGATGGACCGTTGATGGCTGGCATCCTTCCGGCACTCATTGTCAAGCTCGCTTGGTTGCGCAGGCCTTCTGCGAGGATACGCCAATGTGCCCTTGCTTGACGCAGACAGGTTCGCCTTCATCCCCATGATAATGCGCAGATTTGGCCCGGCCTGTCCTTATTGGTCGAGGATGGAGGGCTTGAGATCTCGAACCGAGAGTCGCCCGCCCGAGCGAACAGCATTCGAATCGGTACGGTTTTGGCCTCAATTTCGGCCATTCAAATCAATCACTTAAAATCCGTACTAAATTTGCGAAGTCATGAGGTTCTGAGAAGATGGGCCTCAGAGAGCGCAGAACCGCCCTCTCCGCGCTGTCGTCGGTCAACAGCTTGGCGTGAGAAAGCCCGCAAACACTGGGGTTTCTCGAGGCGTCGGGCCGCCGCAGAGAATGTTAGTGAAGTTGTAGATGGCGGGTCAAAGTTCCGCGCCGATTGACAGATATCGGCGACGTGTTAATCTACAACCTCTAATTTGACCGGCGGTCGCGGTCTACCGCTATGGGGCCACGACTTCAACTGGATGGCCACCATGCTCTCGATCCGTAAGAACGAACCGGCGGCGACCGCCGTGGCGCCTTCGCCTCTCTCTCCCCCTCCATTGGCCGGGCGGTCCGCAACATGGGGGCCATCTGTCGTCGGTGCAGACCTCAGCATCGTCGGCAATCTCATGTCGGCAGGTGAGCTGCACATTCACGGGACGGTCCAGGGCGATATCCAGGGGGTCAACGTTCTCGTACGCGAGACCGCGAAGATTACCGGCACGATATCCGGGCACGACGTCATCGTTCACGGCGAGGTCATGGGATCGGTCAAGGCGGACCGCGTCGTTCTCGCTGCCTCATGCAAGCTGGAAGGCGACGTGTTCCATCAGTCGCTCAGCATCGAGCAAGGAGCGTTTTTCGAGGGCAAGTCGCGGCGGCGCTCACCCCAGTCCGACGGGGCTGCCACCAAATAAGAGCGACCGCCGTTCGTCGTGGACGCACCGGCTCCGAAATAATTCGGCATATCCGGGTCGGCCTGCCGAAGCCCTCCATCCTGCGTAGGCAGGCTGATTGCCCAGGAAAGCATCCACCTCGATGACGCCGACGCTCCGCTCCGGAACAGCCGCTGCCGTCATGAGCTCGAAAGGCGGTGTCGGCAAGTCGACCATCAGCCTCGGGCTCGCAGAGACGATTGCCTGCGAGACTCCATTGACGGTGCTTCTCATCGATGCCGATCCCCAGGGCAGCCTCACCGCCATGATGGATCTTGAGAATGATACGCCCAGAACCGATCGCATCACGCTCGTCTCTCTGCTGTCGGCTGCCTTGAACCCGAGCGAAGCCGCCGCGATGGAGTACCTCATCGCATCCGGCGTCGGAGCTGGCGGGTCCGATATCGATGATGCCGGGAGACTGGATATCCTGCCGGTGGGAACGGGCTTGATCGAGCTCGAGCGGCAGCTCACCAGGAGTGGGCGCGATGCAGATCTCCTTCGTGCCGTCCGCCACCTGCTCGACGCCCTGCGCGAGACGTATGATCTGATCCTGGTCGATTGCTCCCCTGGCCTCTATCTCTCGACCGAAAGTTGGCTGCAGGCCTGCGATTATCAGTTGGCTCCGATCAAGGCCGACAAGATCTCCTTGAGCGCGCTCGATCTTGTGCTCGACTTCCGACGGGCTTGCCCGGGCGGGACGCTATCGAGCTGGCTCGGCATCGTCGTCAACAGCTACCAGGAAAACGACGCGGCAAACGCCATCCTCGGGAAGCTGCAGACATTCACAGACTTGAAGATGTTCTCGACCATCGTGCCGGCGACAATGGCCTTGCAGCGCCTCGCGATCCATCATGGCGATCGCCGCTCCTATCATGCGAAATATCCCGGTGCCTCGGGGGAGGCCCTCAGGCAGCTGAGCAAGGAGTTTCTAGCGCGAATGACGGCACGCTCGGCTTCCGCTTTGACCATGACCAGAGTGTCACAAGCGTAAGCGCGACGCCGCTCCAAACGAAGTGCGTGAGAGTGAGCTGATCCCCGACTTGAGCTCCAACGGAGCTCGGTCGCAATGCAATCCGAAGCAGCGCCGCTCTCCGCTCTGACGCTTCCGCACGAAGCGACCCGGTTCGCCAAGCCGCTTAGGCCGTGCGAGGAAATATGACCGACTCTCGCTTGCCTCCTATCGGGCTCGAGCATCGTGTTAGATTCTAATCTTAGATTTATACGGATGTATAAACTTCAGATTTCACTGTGATATTTAAAGCACGTCGCGTTCGAAATTCGACGGATGATATTGTTTAACCCGATGCGGGCCTGGTAAATGCTTCCGTCGTCGAAATCAGGAGGACTTTATGATCCGAATTTGCACTGCGATATGCTTGACGGCAGCTCTCGTTTCAACGAACGCGTCTGCGGCGGACAAGAAAAAGTCCGAGCCCGCCCCCAAGACCATCGTCGAGGTCGTCGACGACATTCTCATGGCCCCCGTCAAGTTGGTCGACGACTTGGCCAAGCTGGCGTCGGGCAAGCCCGACACCAAGCCTCAGAAGAAGTAAGCGCGTATTTGCTCGCGCCGCTCAGCACGCCGAGCGTCGCAGGCATCGCAGAGCCGGCCGGAGACGGTCGGCTCTGTCCTCTACCTAGGTCCTGGGATTATCGCATGCCGGTTGTGCGTAGTAGCGCTTGTGCAGCTTCTCTTGCCTTGGTTCTCGCGTGTCCCGTCCAGGCCGACAAGCTGCAGCCGTTCATAGGAACCTGGGGCGGATCTGGCCGCGTTGTCGTCGACGACGGCAAGTCGGAGCAGATCAAGTGCAATGGCTACTATCGCCAGACGGATGGCCTGAACAGCCTTGGTGTCGCCATTCGCTGCGCATCACCCAGCTACAGCATTCAGCTGCGCTCGACCTTGTCGGTCAACGGCACTCAGCTCTCCGGGACCTGGGAGGAGCGTACCTTCAACGTACAGGGCAATCTTTCGGGGCGCATTGAGGCCGGACGCATGGTGCTCAATGTCGATGGTGGCGGAATGAAAGCTACGATGAGCATCGCGGTGACAGGGAGTAGTCAATCCGTGCTGCTGACCACCCAAGGGTCGGGGTTGAAAGAGGTTCGTATGAGCCTCGCGCGCGCGCAGTAAGGTTCGGCTTCGGCGGGCACAGATTCTGGCGGTGACACTGGTGATCGCGCGCGCCAGCGCGACGCCTGCCAATGAATGTCTAATAGCCCTTCGTGCGCATGTAAGCCACCGATCGTGCGATCGTCTCGATGAGCGGACGGGAGGACCAACCGAGCTCACGGCGGGCCTTGCTGGAGTCGTAGAACAGGAACTCTTTAGGAAAGGCCGAGGGTGTCGCGGCAGCGTGAGCGAGCCGGGGCACGCTGGCTGCATCGGCAATCTCGTCGAGGAATGCGTGATAATGCACGTTCTCCCCACCGAGGATGTAGCGCTCGCCGATGCGCCCCCTTTTCCTCCGCGAGCGCGTGTCCGTCGGCGACGTCGTCCACGTCGACAATGTTGATGCCCGCTGGATTGATGGCGGGCATCTGGCCGCGCATGACATGCCGGATGACCTGAGCGACCGGTGTCATGAATCCCTCGCCTGGCCCGACGATCCAGGTCGGATTGACCATGACGATCGGAGCTCCGGTGAGGACAAAGCTGTCGGCGATCTTCTCCGCGAAGCCCTTGCTCCGCATGTAGTCGTTGACGGGCAGCCAGATGTCGAAGGGCATAATCTCGTTGGAGAGCTCACGGCCGGGAGCGACCCCGATACAGGCCACGGTGCTAGTCTAGACGATGCGGCGCATGCCTGCGTGCTGGGCTGCGAGCAGCAGTCGTGTGGTCCCGACGAGATTGTTGCCGTAGAACGTCTCGCAGTCCTCGCGGTACTGCGCAGGGTTGGTCGCAGGGTCCGCTGCGAACTGAAACGCCGCCGCGACGTGATGCACGATGTCGACGCCCTTCATCGCTCGCGTGAGCGTTTCGTGATCGAGCAAATTCTCGTAGACGCGCTTGTCAACGCCGGAGCAAAATTGCATCGGCGGGCCGGAGGAATAATGCATCGGTCTTGA
>CAMDBL010000200.1 GCA_945889015.1 Devosia equisanguinis | reverse complement strand
TGTCCGGTTTGGAACCTGCACAACGCGTTCCAGACGCCGAGCCTGATCATTCCCCAATTCGTCGAGTTGCCCGACGGTGCGCGCTTTCTCACGATCTGCCGGACGACGAACCGGCCGGTCTACAGCCGCAAGACTCAGGATCGGCGGTTGGCGCTGGCGCTCGGGTGCGAGCTGAAGCACGCGCACCGCATCGGCTATGCCGCATCTTTCAACCTCGACGATGCGAGCCTGTTCAGCCCGATCGGTATCAACTGCCACCTCTGCCCGCGCCAGGCTTGCTCGCAGCGCGCTCACCAGCCGCTGCTGGTCGAGCTGCCGATCGATACGAAGCGGCGCGGGAATACGCGGTACGAGAGTTGAGGTGGGCGAGCCGCCTACGCCCCATTTCTCTCTGCCCTCAGCGTCGGCAGTCCGATCCCGGCCGCGTCGAAGCCGCCGTCGACGGCGAGCTCCTGGCCGGTGATGTAGCTGGCGCGGTCGGAGCACAGGAAGTAGACGGCCTCGGCCAGCTCCTCCTCCAGGCCGTAGCGCGCGAGCGGGATGGCGTCGTGGTAGTCGCGGCGGATCGCGGGGCTGTGCACGGCCTTGGCCATCGCCGTGTCGACGGGGCCGGGGGCCACGGCGTTGACGCGGATGCCGGAGCCGGCGAGCTCGACCGCGAGCTGCTTCGTCAGGTGAGCAAGCGCCGCCTTGCTGGTGCCGTAGGCGATGCGCAGCGTCGAAGCTCTGAGGCCCGATATCGATGTGATGTTGACGATCGCACCGCCCTCTTTCGACAGCAGCGGGAAGGCTGCCCGCGTGGTCAAAAACGCGCCGCCGAGGTTGACGGCGATGACGCGATTCCAGTCCACCGGAGAGGTGTTCATCGCGTTCGTGAACACGGCGGTGCCGGCGTTGTTGACCAGTGCGTCGAGACGGCCGAACCGCTCCGTCAGCGTGGCGAAGGCGGCTTGGACCTGAGCCTCGTCGGCGACGTCGCAGGTCAGCGCGAGCGTGGTGTCGGGCAGCGCGAGTTGGGCAAAGGTGCGCGCGAGGTTGTCGCCGTCGATGTCGAGCAGCGCCACGCGCCAGCCGTCGGCGAGGAACCGCTTCGCCGTCGCGAGCCCGATGCCGCGTGCCGCGCCGGTGACGAGTGCGACCTTGCTTGCGACCATGGCGTTCTCTCCTGTCCGCTCCGGAGCATCGTCGGCGCTCAGCCTTTGTGCGACCCCGCCGGCGCGAAGCTCGTGATCTGCTTGCCGGTGGGCGCGGCGTAGGGCGAGCGGTCGCGCTTCAGGTGCGTACCGTGGTTCATCGCGCCGATCAGCTTGCCGTCGGCGACGACGGTCTTGCCGCGAACAATGGTGCGGACCGGCCAGCCCGTCACCTCGATGCCCTCGTAGGGCGTGTAGTCGGCGCCGTGGTGGAGGTCTTGCGCGGCGATTCTCACCTTGCGATTGGCATCCCACAGCGCGATGTCGGCGTCCGAGCCGACGGCGATGGTGCCCTTGCGCGGGGCAAGGCCGTACATCTTGGCGTGGTTGGTCGCGGTCAGCGCCACGAACTGGTTGAGCGTGATGCGGCCCTTCGAGACGCCCTCGGAGAACAAGATCGGCAGGCGCGTCTCGACGCCCGGGATGCCATTCGGCACCCAGCGGAACGAGGTGCGGCCCTTCGGGATCAGCTTGCCCTTCGGGTCGTCGTAGCGGAACGGACAGTGGTCGGACGAGAACACGCTGAACACGCCGGTCTGCAGGCCGAGCCAGCACGCGTCCTGGGCGGCCTTGTCGCGCGGCGGGGGCGAGCAGACGTACTTCGCGCCCTCCATGTTGAGGCCTTCCATGTCCTTCTCGGTCAGCACCAGATATTGCGGGCAGGTCTCGCCGAACACCTTCAGGCCGCGGCTCTGCGCGCGGCGGATCTCCTCCATCGCCTCGCCGTTGGAGACGTGGACGATCATCACCGGCACGTCGATGATCTCGGCGAGCGAGATGGCGCGATGCGTCGCCTCGCGCTCGACCGGGACCGGCCGCGACGTGCCGTGGAAGTGCGGCGCCGTATGGCCGGCACGCTCGAGCCGGTCGGTCAGGAAGCGGATCGCGTCGTAGTTCTCCGCGTGCACCATGACGAACGAGCCGGTCTCGCGCGCTGTCGCCATCACCTCCAGCATCTGCAGGTCGGACAGCGCCAGATCCTGGTAGGTCATGAACACCTTGAACGAGGTGTAGCCGTCGTCGACCAGAGCCGGCAGTTCCTGGCCCAGCACCTGGGGGGTCGGGTCGGAGATGACGAGGTGAAAGGAGACGTCCGTGTAGCACTTGCCTTCGGCCAACGCGTGGTAGTCCTTCAGCGCCTGCCGCAGGCCATGGCCCTTCTGCTGGATGCAGAACGGCATGACGGTGGTGTTGCCGCCGAACGCAGCCGAACGGGTGCCGCTCTCGAAGTCGTCGGCCATGACGATGCCGGGGCCGGAATCCTGGCAGAAGTGAACATGGCTGTCGATGCCACCGGGCAGCACCAGCAGGCCGGCGGCGTCGATCACCTCGCCGGCTTGGCCGAGATCCTCGCCGAGCTGCGCGATGCGGCCGTCCCTGATGCCGACGTCACAACGGAAGGTGTCGCTGGCGGTGGCGACCGTGCCGCCGCGAATGATGGTGTCGAGCTTGGCCATGGGATGTCGTCTCAGCTCCGGTGCCGCCTGGGCGATGCAACGCGCGGTCTCGCCAGGCGCGGCGATGCAAGGCGTGTGTGTCTACCCAACCTAGCCGCGGCGGTGGTCGAAACTCAAGCCGGGTCAGCGGCCGTCCTGCATGTCGGCGCGTTGTGCGCAGTTCCGTCGGGAACGGCCGGGAAGGCGCCAGACGGTGATTTTTGTGGCGGGTGCACCTTGCCAAGCCGCCGCGATTGAGGCATACGTCTCGCCGCGCCGTGCTCGCACGGTGTCTCGATAAGGAAGCGGGCGTAGCTCAGCGGTAGAGCATCACGTTGCCAACGTGAGGGTCGTGAGTTCGAACCTCATCGCCCGCTCCAATCGAGACCCCCGGTGGTGAATCCGCCGGTGAACGGGCTTGTACCAGCCGACACAATCAACCTTGCTCGACGTGTGTGACTTGCGCCTCCCGGCGCTTTGCTGCACGCTCACGCGTGTTCGACAGATGGGCAGTCAAGGTGCGTTCGACGTTCAGCATCGGCGGCGTGAATGTGGAACCGGGTGAGCGCAAGCTCGTGGACTTGCCGATATCGCGGATGTCCAATCACACACCGGTGACGCTGCCGATCCACGTCCTTCATGGCCTGCGGCCCGGGCCGACCCTGTTCCTCTCGGCGGCCATCCATGGCGACGAGCTCAACGGCGTCGAGATCATTCGGCGTGTGTTGCGGACCCTGCAACCCGGCAACATCAGCGGGACACTGCTGTGTGTGCCGGTGGTCAACGCCTTCGGCTTCATCGGACGCTCCCGCTACCTGCCGGATCGACGCGATCTCAATCGCTCCTTTCCCGGCTCGGCCTCGGGCTCGCTGGCCGGCCGCCTCGCGCACCTGTTCCTGAAAGAGGTGGTGCGCCGCTCGCAATTCGGCATCGATCTGCATACGGCGGCGATCCACCGCGTCAACCTTCCACAGATCCGCTGCCAGTATCTCAACAATCCACGGTTGCGCGAGCTCGGCGAAGCCTTCGGCGCCGATGTCGTGCTGGAGAGTCCAGAGCGCGCGGGCTCGCTCCGGCGGGCGGCGCGCGAGGTCGGCGTCAATGTGCTGGTGTACGAGGGCGGCGAGGGATTGCGGTTCGACGAGTTTGCCATCACCGCCGGTGTCGACGGGATCGCGCGGGTGATGTTGAAGGTCGGCATGCTGCAGTTGCCTGACGGTGCCGAGCCGCCGCCCGATGCCGGCAAACAGGTTCGAACGTCGATGCTGGCCAATGCCTCGAAATGGGTGCGTGCGCCGGAAGGTGGTGTGCTGCGCACCGCCAAGCGCATCGGCGACGCGGTCGGCCAAGGCGAGGTGATAGGCTGGGTCGCCAATCCCTATGACGACAGCTTCGTCGAGGTCCGCTCGCCGCGGCGCGGCATCATCATCGGCCGGACGACGCTACCCATTCTCAACATGGGTGACGCACTGTTCCACATCGCCTGGTCGGAGGAGATCGGCAATACGCGGCCGGAGCGCGACCGCGACAGTTCGACGGCCCGTGAAGCCGTGGCCGAGCCGGTGATGGACGAGGACGAGATCATCTGACCCTCATCAGCGGCTCGGTGCGCTCGGCTCTTGTTTGGTCGCATCTGGTTTGCGACGAGTTCGGCGGCGGCGCTCCGGCTCTGCCGTAGCCTGCACCTCGGCCGGCAGAAACTCGAGCTGGCTCGGGTGGGCGAGTTCGATATAGGGCCCGTTGCGGCGTTCCAGGTAGCCACGCACGCGGACCCGCTCGCCTTTCAGCGATTTGAAATCCTTGGGCCACTCGGCTCCGCGACCCTTTTCGATGCCGGCCGTGAAGTCGGTGCGCCAGTCGTCGCCGAAATTGAGGAATACGCGGCCCTTCACCTCCGCCACCTCGGATACGACACCTTCGACGAGCTGAAGGGTATTCCGGTAGCGCATCAGTGCGGCGACGTCGCCTGTCATCCGCACCTGATAGGCGGCGTTGGCCCATAGCCCGATGCGCGCTTCGAACGCCAGCCGCTCGTGCGTCATCAGCTCGTCCAGGCAGTCAGTGTTCGGCGTCAACGCGAAGGTACGTGCGTGCCCCGACGACAGCAACGCACCCTGGACCCAGACGCGTTGCCCATCGCGCATCATGAACAGATGCGCGGACTGGCGTCCGTAGCGGTCGGTGTGCGCGCCGGCATAGTTGAGTTCGACGGAGCGGCCGGCGACGATCGTCTCCAGCTTGGCCTTGGCCTCCGCCGCGGGGAGCCAGAAGCTCGTGTCGTCGGACGAGTCGGGTGGGCGCGGCGCGACGATGCCGGCGAGGCGGACCTCGCTGCCATCGTCCAGCTTCACTGTCTCGCCATCGACGACGTGGGCGACGGCGCGAGCCGGACCACCTTGCAGCGCGCAGCGAGCCTCGGCTGCCCGCGCCGCACCTAGCAGGCAACCGGCCAGAATCGCGGCCAGGATCGCGGCCAGCACCAGTGTTCGCGACCAGCCGTGCCAGCGCGAGGGCTCAGAACAGGAACTGACCCTGGTCGATCGACGTGCTGGTGGTGTTGGCGAGAACGATGACATTGCCTGCGCCGAAGGCGGACGAGGAGACCTCGAGGCCGGCCGACGTGAGCGTGAACACGAGGTTGGCATAGGTCGCGCCGAAGCCCTGGATGTCGAGGAACTCGCCTGGAACCCGATCCGTGATCGTGTCCCTGCCGAAGCCGGCCCTGAACACGAACCGGTCGACGCCGAGGCCGCCGGTCAATCGATCGTTGCCGGCCTCTCCCCAGATCGTATCGGCGCCGTCGCCGCCGTCGATCGTGTCGGCGCCGGCACCACCATAGAGCGTATCGAGGCCTGCGCCCCCGAGGAGGCTGTCGAGGCCGGCATTGCCATACAGACTGTCGTTGCCGTCACCGCCCCAGACGGTGTCGTTGCCATCACCCCCCGACACCCAATCGGCACCGACTTCACCGTAGAGCAGGTCCGCGCCGGCCTCGCCATAGATCGTATCGTTGCCGTTGCCGCCGTGGATCTCGTCGTTGCCTCCACCGGTGAGCAGCGGATCGGCGGCATTGTCGCCCCAAAGTGTATCGGCGCCGCCGCCACCGGTGATGGTGTCGTGTCCGCCGCCACCACGCAGCTCGGCGACGATGCCCGCGGCGTTGCTCATGGTTTGTGCCAGGGCGTTGCCGGTCAAGACGACGCCCGTGGTGCCGGCGATCATGTTCTCGACGTAGTCGCCGGCAGTCAGCGCATAGCTGGACTTCGCGATCACGGTGTCGATGCCACCGCCGTTCGCCTCGACGATCGCGTCCGCTCCGAGCACGACATAGCTGTCATTGCCTGCACCGCCGACGAGCGTATCGATGGCCGGAGCGCCTGCAGTCTCGCCCGTAGCGCCATCGAGGCTGTCGTTGCCGTCGCCACCGGTCAACGAGTCGTTGCCGGCCTCGCCCACCAGCGTGTCGTTACCGGCCTCGCCGTGGAGCGTATCGTGGCCGCCTCCACCACGCAGGCTGTCGTTGCCCGCGACACCTGAGCCGGTACCGCCGGCGAAATCACCCCAGATCAGGTCGTTGTCGGCTGCGGAGCCGTTGATGGTGTCGCCGCCGCCGCCGCCGCGAAGCTGGGCGACGATGCCGTTCGCATTGCTCATCGTCTGCCCGAGATCGTTGCCGCTGACGATAGAGCCCGTGACATGGGCCACGATCGTCTCGATGGCGGCGCCCGCGCTCAATGTGTAGCTGGACTTGGCGTACACGGTGTCGACGCCTTCGCCGGCAAGCTCGACGATGGCGTCGTCACCCTGAACGACGTAGGTGTCGTTGCCGAGGCCCCCCGTCAGGGTGTCGCGTGCGGCGCTGGTCTCGCCGCCGACGCCGTCCAGGAGGTCGCTGCCATCGTCGCCGAACAGCTGGTCGGCGCCGGCCTCGCCGTAGAGCGTGTCGTTGCCGTCTCCGCCGTGAATCGCGTCTGCGCCAGCCGTTCCCGAGCCCGTGCCGTTGGCGAAATCCCCCCAAAGCAGGTCGTTACCTGCGCCGCCCCAGATGCTGTCCGAGGCGCCGCCACCGCGGAGTTCGGCGGTGACGTCGTCAGCGGTCGTCATCGTCTGAGCCAACTCGTTGCCGGTGAGTACGGTCGCGCTGACGCCGGCCTGAAGACTCTCGATCGAGACGCCCTGGGCCAGTGCGTAAGTGGAGCGGGATATCACCGTATCCTGGCCCGCTCCAATGGCCTCAACGATGATGTCGTCACCCTGCACGACGTAAGTGTCGTCGCCGAGCCCCCCGGTCAGGGTGTCCTGCGCGGCCGTCGATTCGGTGGTCGCCCCGTCGAGCACGTCGTTGCCGTCGCCGCCGGTCAATTCGTCGGTGCCGGCACCGCCGCGCAGGGTATCGTCCCCCTCCTCGCCGTCGAGCAGGTCGTTGCCATTGCCGCCGTCGATCACGTCGTTGCCGTCGCCCCCGAGCAGGATATCGGCGCCGGCTTCGCCGTCGATGGTGTCGTTTCCGCCACCGCCGAGGATCGAGTCGTTTCCGGCGGCTCCAGGCCCGGCGCCGCCAGCGAAATCGCCGAACAGCAGCTCGCTCGAGGCCCCGCCGTTGATGGTGTCGCTGCCGCCACCGCCGGCCAATGTGGCCGAGGCGATGGCCGAGTTGGACAAGGTCTGCGCAATTTCATTGCCGGTCAGGACCAGCTCTCCAGCCGCGTCCGCGATCAGCACTTCGACGGAAGCCCCAGACCCGAGCGTGTGGCTCGTGCGCGCCAGGAGTGTGTCTTGTCCCTGCCCGGCCAGCTCGTAGATCACGTCCGCTTCATCGACGACATACGTGTCGTCGCCAGTGCCGCCCACCAACTCGTCGCCACGGGGGATCACCTCGCCGGTGACGCCATCGAGCAGATCGTTGCCGGCATCGCCGTAAAGGGAATCCTGATCGTCGCCGCCGATGAGAACGTCGTCGCCGTCACCCCCATTGAGGCCGTCGATGCCGGTGCCGCCATCGAGAGTGTCATGGCCACCCAAGCCGTAGAGGTCGTCGCCGCCGGCTCCGCCGAACATGTACTCGGTGATCGCGGTGCCGATCAGCCCGTCCTGGAAGGCGGAGCCGATGACGCCTTCTATGGAGATGTAGGTGTCACCTAGGGCATCGCCGAAATTCTGCCCGTCGGCGCCGAGGTAGACGTGAACCTCGGACGACGCATGCGCATAGGAGGCGTAGTCGGTGCCGGCACCGCCGTTCAGGACGTCGGCGCCCGCGCCGCCCTCCAGGGTGTCGTTGCCGTCATTGCCATTGAGCACCTCGTCGACGACCGTCCCGATGATCGAGTCGTTGCTGGCGATACCTTCCAGGGTCGTGCTGATCGCGCCCGCGAGGCCGACCTCCACTTTGGCCGTCGACGTGCCGCCTTGCCCGTCGGAAAGAGTGTACTCGAACGAGGCGAGACCTTCGAAGCCGGTTGGCGTCAAGATCGAAACGTCGCCATTGGCGTCGAGCGAAACGATACAATTGATGCCGTTGCCGACCCCGGTGATCGTCAGGGTGTCGCCGTTGACGTCGAAATCGTTGGCGGTCAGCGTCGCCTTCGGAATCGTCACCGTCGACAAGTTGACGGCGAGGTAAGGGTCGTCCACCGCAACGGGTGCGGCATTGGTCTCGACCGGTGCCGTGGCTGCCATCGCCTCGAGCTGAGGCCGTGTCCAGAGCGTGCCGTCGCTGAATTGCACCTGATCGACACTCTCCGCGGCAGAGACGCTGAAGCCTTGAACCTGCTTCAGTGCCTTCATTTCCGCGACATCTACGTAACTCGCTGACCTAATGATCGAATCAGGTAGATCGCTTGCCGTGGGCGGTATCACTCGGCGGGTGAAGGCAGATGCGAAGCTTCGAGATCGTGCGATCGAGCACCGATAC
>CAMDBL010000199.1 GCA_945889015.1 Devosia equisanguinis | reverse complement strand
CTGAAGAGCCTGCTGCGCAAAGCCGCCGCCCGCACCGTGGCTGCGCTCTGGAATGCCATCGCCGACCTGATCCCAACCGTCACCCCCAACGAAGCCCTGAACTGCTTCCGCAATTCAGGCTATGTACGGTCAGCCTGAATCCGCTCTAAAGAACCGAACGTCGTGCAATCCCACAAGCCGACATTCGAGGGGCTATCCGCGCCCGCCGTCACCGGAGACCTGAAGTATTGTCAACTCGGCATTCGGTGCAGAGGGCAAATCAGCCAGCAGATTGATAACCGTTGTCTTCGGAGCAGTTCCGGCTGGACCAACCGCAGGCAGTGGCGTCACGTCCCACAGAACGTCTGGTGCACGATTTGATGCGACTGCGGCGGTTCTGCGTAGCGCTCGGAGCCCGGCTGGTCGTCGAACGGCGCTGTCGTTACCTGCACCAGCGTCTCGAAGATCGAAGTGCGCCCCTCATCGACGGCGGCAGTAATGGCTTCTTCCACACGATGATTGCGCGGGATGTAGGCCGGGTTCACCGCTCGCATCGAGGTTCGCCGCTCGACTGCATTGCCGCCTTCGGATGCGAGCCGGTGCCGCCACTTGACCGCCCACCCGTCAAAGGCAGCGGGGGCGTCGAACAAGCGGCGCACCTCGGCGTCGACTTCAACGCTGACTGCGGCATCACACAACTGGCGGAACGTCAGCGTGAAGTCGGCTTTGTTGGCGGCCATGCGGTCGAGGAGGTCTTGCGCCAGAGCAAGATCGTCTGGCCGTTCCTGCAGTAGCCCCAGCTTGCGCCTCACGCCGGCCAGGTAAGCCGCCTCGTACTTGCTGGGGTAGGCGTCGATGGCCGCCCGCGCTTCAATGAGCCCCTCCTCCTTGTCGGAGCCGAGCAGGGGGATCAGCGTTTCGGCGAGTCGCGCCAGGTTCCAGTGGGCGATGGATGGCTGGTTGTTGTAGGCGTAGCGCCCCATGCGGTCGATGGAGCTGAACACAGTCGCCGGCTCATAGGTGTCCATGAACGCGCAGGGGCCGTAGTCGATGGTTTCGCCCGAGATCGCCATGTTGTCCGTGTTCATCACGCCGTGAATAAAGCCTAAGAGCATCCATTGTGCGATCAGCCTGGCTTGCCGCTCGATTACGCAATCCAGCATGGCGCGATAGCGATTGGCAGCGCGACCCACCTCAGGGTAGTGCCGCGCAATCACGTAGTCGGCGAGACGCCGCACACCATCGACATCGCCGCGGGCTGCGAAAAACTGAAACGTGCCGACGCGAATATGGCTCGACGCGACCCTGGTCAGGATTGCGCCCGGCAATGGCATCTCGCGCAGCACTTCCTCACCCGTCAGAACTGCCGCAAGCGACCTGGTCGTCGGTATGCCGAGCGCGGCCATGGCCTCGCTGATGATGTATTCGCGCAGCACCGGGCCGAGGGCAGCGCGACCGTCACCTCGGCGCGAGAACGGTGTCGGGCCGCAGCCCTTGAGCTGAACATCGCGGCGCAGTCCATCGCGGCCGATCACCTCGCCGAGAAGAATCGCACGGCCATCACCAAGCTGCGGCACGAAATGCCCAAACTGATGGCCCGCATAGACCATCGCCAACGGCTCGGCACCGTACGGCAGCACTTTACCGGACAGAACGCCGATGCCACCAGGCGATGCCAGCAGCCTCGGGTCAAGACCAAGCTGTTGCGCCAGCTGCTCGTTCACGATCACGAGCTGAGGGGCGGCGGCCGGTGGCGGAGCGAGCCGGGCGAAGAAGGCATCGGGCAGTCGCGCATATGTGTTGTCGAACGCGAACAAGGAATCCAGACCAGTAGCGGCATCCATGAGTGGTCCTGTTCAGTGCGCAAGTCGGGGCAGCGCGATCGTAGACTGTGCCTGCCATCGAGCATGCAGCACAAGCTGTGTCCAGTGCAGCAGTAGCCCGGTGTGCGCCGCTGTGCCCGATGCACGGTCCAACTCGCCGTGAATTCGCAGCACCGGCACACGCCCGTGTGCAACACTCATCCTCGGAATACTGATGTGACATCCCATAGGCCTAAATCGCCGACCACGACCCGATAGCCTCGACGATGCGGCGGGCCGCGGTCGTGATTGGAGGCGGACGAGACATCCTGCTATGGGCGACCAGAACGCGCTCAACGACTATCGACGCCCTCTAGTTTCCGAGTTGAATCGTCGCTCAGCGCTCGATCGCGTCACCAACGCGAACAACGCCGCCCTCAATGATCCGGGCCGTGAGCCCACCCCGGCCCCTGACGGCATTGTAGCCCCCTACTCCGAGGTTCGCTTCCATCCTGCTGCATGGCGCGCAGTCTGCGGTCGCTTCGAGAACGACGGCGCCAACGCGAAATGTACGCCCCTTCAAGGCATGGAGGTTGATACCGCGCGTGACGAGGTTTCGGCGCAAGAGGTCGGGAGAGATCGAGAGCCTGCCAAGGAAGGCGGCAATTGCATCGATGTCTTCGGATGCAATCAAGGTGACCTGTCGCGGCCCATCGCGTTCAGTGTGAAAGTGGTCGCCAACGATGCCCTGATGGGCCAACAGCGTCGCGCTGTCCACAACCACCATAGCCACGCTTCGCGATGGCCGCAGCCCGATCCACTCGAGCTGACCCGGTCGTACCGGCCCAGCGATCAGTTGTGCGATTTGTGATTGAGGAGGAAGCACCACCTGTCGAGCCCTTGAACACTACTGCCTCGCTCCAGCGTATGCTGGAAGGCATCCGAATCTGAACTCGAATCTATTATTTCGCCGAGGTAGCCGATGACTCTGAATCCCAGAAGCGGACTCTCACCCGGTGACTCGATCAGCGCTCGAACTAGTGACGCGGCAGCGTCGCTATCCGATGTGGATGAGACATCCAACCAAAGCAGATTGATCGGCGATGAGTTTGTAGCCGATGTTTGCATAGGCCGTCGGAGGAACCGCGTCATGAGTTCCAGTATGCATCTTGCTCCTTGTCGCGCGTATCCTCGCGCCCGACCGATGCCTCCATGTGAGCCTTGTTCATTTGCGCCCACAGGCGCACCGCATCGATCGGATGCTCCATCAAATCCTCGAACGGCTTCACATACCTGCTGAAATAGGTCGTCAGTGAACCCGACCATGAGAACGTATGCAGGGACGCATCGATGGCGTGACGCAGCGACTTCTCCGCGCCGAACTCGTCGAGCAGCTTGCGAACCATTGGATGCCAACTCGGCTGATCAGACGCTCCGCTCCACGTATCGAGCGGAGGTAGCACGCTGGCCAGAAAGGCTGGCCCTGTATCAGGATTTGCTTTGCACCACGTCAGCAACAGCGTCTCAGGCAACTCCAGAATAACTGGCGAGGCATTGTTGTGGCCTTCGAAGCCGCGAATTGCGAACTGCAACCGCATCGCGCTCAAGCCGTCGCCGATGGCGGCAGCTCCTATGATCGGCCATACCGCGGGACCAAAGTATTTGAACAGGGGTTGAATGATGCCCTTCACAAGATCTTCGATGCCCTCTGCTCCCTCACCCGAAGCTTGGTCGCGTAGCGCCTCGGCCAACTTGATCGCTGCGAAGCGCGCAACTTCGCTGTCTTCGCCTTTGCTCAAAAGCCACGTCGTGATCTCCTCGAAGTGGTGGGTCGACATTGTCTGGTGTCGGCTCTCGAGGCGTAGTTGCCCGACAGTCGCGTACATCTTCCGCAGCGCGCCATCCAAGCCGTTTAGTAAGTCGCGGCGCTGAAACACGTACATGCCGAGGACTTCGATCGCGATCGGCCAATACTCCTCGCCGTTTTCAAACAGTGCGACAAACAGTGGGCTCACTTCATCCGGCGACAACTTATCGAGTGCGCGTCCCATCCCGAATTGCCGGAAGTGGCCGGCATCTATCTTCTTCGATTTGGCCTGCCCCACAAGGATCGGTATGTGACGTGCTGCAACGCCCACAGAGCTGATCAGCGTCGGCACCATCCACAAAAACTGACTTTCAGTCGCGATCTTTGCGATGATCTCGTCGGCTTCGTTCTCGTGAGCCTCAGCGTACGCGGCGAGCATGCCGGTTAGCAGCGAAATGTTCCGGTCTTCTTTCACGTCCCGAAGAACGGCAATCGTCCGCTCGATAAGAGCCCTCGGGCGTCCGTGCTTTTTCATGAGCTCGAAACCGAATGTATAGCCTTGTCGTTGCTCTCCTTGGAGGAGGCCGGACAACAGAGGGTAGAGATCAGCCAGCGCCACTCGATGAGCGAGCTCGGTTGCTCTCCGCGTCATCAGGTCTCGCGGCGATGCAGCTTCTTCTTCGCTTTCCATCGCCCAATCCCTCGGCGGCTGACTGACCACGAGGAACAACTCGTTCCGCAAATCTTGCGGCTTAAGGCTGTCGATCAGATCACGCACGCGTTGTGCGATTGCCGGCGGCAAATCGCTGGCTGGATGACGCAGCAAGTGCTGGAGTGACTCGATGGCGGCGAGCCACGTACTGTCATGAGCTGCGCGCACGCGGCCAACACTGTTTTCGACATCGTCAATGAGGCCCGCCCTCACCAGTCCGAACAGCTGCCGCCCAAGCTTGCCGCGCGCCTTGCGGCCGACACTGTCGGAGCGCACGGCCAAGTCTGTCATCCTCACTAAGAAAGCCCGCAGGTAAGCGTCTTGCTCATCGTACGTTGCAGGTCGCCACGGCTGCATGATCAAGCCGGATCCTTGCGTCTCCGAACCCATCGATCGGGAAAAGTGGCTCGTCTCAAGGCCCTTGTCTAACGCATCTAAGACATGCGCCCAGCGTTGCTCGGTATTTGACGAGATCGCACGATCCAGCACCGTCAACCTTGCAGCCAAGCCGGCCGAAGTATCGGCGAGGAGCAGCGGAAAGAAGTCTTTGAAATTTCCGCTCGCGTTGTTGCCCCACGTCTCGTTCTCGGCTTCGGCCAACATCAACATGAGCCATGCGGACTCGACGAATGTCTCCTTGCGAAATGCCAGTTTGCTGATCGTGTTGACCAGCGCACGTCGTGCGTCCCCTTCGATCTCTGCCAGCCGTTCGGGCCCCAAAGCGCCGAACTGACGTTGCAAAAGTGCTAGCGTCTTGTCGGGAACGATCTCCGCAAACGCCGACAAGGCGTCGACGTTGGCTGGGTCGAGCAGGCTGGTTTCGGAATCAAGAGTGCCTCCGATTCCCAGCAATCGAGCGACCTTGGCTCGAATCGCCGGGTCCTTGTCCAGGCGCGCAAGCTGCCGCAACAAAGCTCTACGTCCGCGTTTGCTTGGAAATTCAGTGACTGCCCGTGCGATCCGCTCGTCTGACCACTCCAACCACAGCTCGCGTGCCAGATCCAATGCGACCGGCCGCGGCGTGACGAACACCAGTCCGCCCCGGCGCTGCATGCTGCCATGCTCCAGTAGACGTTTCGTGTAGTGCCGGAACTCGTCTGGCGTTGGTGCTCCGAATTGCCCGTGCAGAAGGGCCAGCTCGCGCCCCTCGTCTCCGTCAACACGCACTAGACCGAACAAAGACACGTATGAGGCGACCCGCAGCGCCACCTTGTCGGCGTCATCGCGCCCGAGAGCGACGACGCGCGCAATTTCCGGTCGCTTCCTCCAGGCAAAATTGGCCTCCGTCGCCAGTCGATCGCCGAGCAGGCGGACCATCAACGGATAACCATCGCAATAGTCGACCATGCGCTTGCGGTCACTTTCGGTGATGTGTGGGGCTTGCGCCTTGGTCATCGCTTCGATCGACGCAGGGGACATCGGCTCCAGCTTGATGAGATCGTCCGCCGCTGTACCTTCAACGTCCATGTCGAGCGTCAACAGTCTCAATCGGCTACCCGTGCGCCCGACGAACGCCATCAGGCGATTGTGGGTCGCCGCAAGACAGTTCTCCACCACCAGGAGCGCGTCGACATTCTCGTCGACGAGTCGTTGCATCGCATCTCGCAGCAACCCATCATCCTCGGAACCTTGCAGATCGACGAATAGAAGCCTGCTCCGCAAAGCCTGCCATCGCACGTCGTTGCCGCTCAAGGCTTCGATTGCCAAGCGAGACTTCCCGATACCCGATGGACCAACGAGCCTGACGATCGCGCTTGGTCGCGACAACCTTTCAAGCTTTGACGCGAGTTCCGGCAGCCGCGGGTCGCTTATGAATTCGTGAGAGTGGTCACTAGTCCCCCGCCACGCATCGAAAGACCGGAAAGGTGCCGCCTCGCCGCGCATCTCGCGGATTGCAATGGCAACGGCCGGATACTCGTTCGCCCACGTCGCGATCTGTGTCGCGCTGTACAGGTGCACGCGATGGGCGTGCTCTGCGAAGCCTAAGTCGATCACCTTGCGCCGCATCGCCTCAAGCCGGGCGTCGCGGTCCTTCTGCGTCATCGAACGGCTGACGACGAGAACGTAGGCGCCGCCGTCCAGGAGGACCGTCGCGATCCGCGGCTTGATCTTCTTGCCGGTCAACAGTTCTTGCACGCACTTTGCGGCACTCAGACTAGATGCCTTGTTCTGGAATAATGTTGTGCGCGCCGGAAAGTGGCGCGTCACCTCGGGGCTGCCCGTCCATGAAACGCGTCCATCCTCGCCGCCATCAGGTGCATTGATCTGTGCAGGAACGTGCGACTGAGCGAGGGTGAGGTTTTGTCCGTTTATCTCCGCTCGGATGAGCAGGTCCAACACATGCTGCAGCTGTGACGGCGTCAACGCAACGATCGAGCTCTCCGATACCGCAAGTCCAGCTGGCAAAGACGACTGCGGCAGGCCGCCGAGGACGCGATCCCGGAGTTGTGGCCTGTCTACCAAAAGCTGCAGCAGCTGCGCCAACGCGGCAGACGGCGAAACCTCCCCACTCTCGTACTTCTGAAATGCACGCGGACCGCCGCCGAGTAGCAACCCCGCCTCCTCCTGACTGAGGCCAAGCTCCAGCCGGATGGTTCGAATGCGCTCTGGTGACAAAGATGGCGCATCTGTCATTGATTGGTCATCTCCAAAGATTGACACCACATTGGGTGCATGCAATAGATATATCACATAATGGACGGATGCCAAGATCTAAAGGAACGTTATGCCGACCGGCTTAGAGGGAATGCTCAGCCAAGCCGCAAATCTGACGACCGTTCTGGTTGGTGTTGCGGCTCTATTGGGTTGGGGGCGACGCACATACGTGCGCCGCGAGGCGCGACGCACACGCGTTTGATCTTGAGTGTCGGTAAGCGTTCTTGCAGCCTCGGCCTTGGCGCCCTAGGCAGGTAACGCCAGACTGTCTGAATGTCAGCCTTGGCGCGTCTCGACTTCTAAGCAAAGAAGTGTCCGTTGTCGGACTTCGAGCGGCCGGGCCGGCACGATGATTTTAGGATGGATCAGGCCGATCGAGCGAGTTCGGCTTTCTCTGCACCGCGCTCTTCTCAGAACGCAAACGCCAGCTGCTCGCCGGTGTAGACCGACCGGTTAGCGCGTCCGAGCCACGGAGAGCGCTCGTCTTGATGGGCGAGCGTAAGCCGTGAGGCAATCCTTGGGTCCGTTTCAAAGAGCCGACGCACGAGGTGAGGACAGTTGCACTCCTGACTGCGATGCAAGAGCAAGATGTGATCCGGGAGGCGTCGGGCGCGGTCGAGCAGCCGGCGCAAGGCTGCAAGCGCCTGGAGGTTCGAGAGGTGACCGCGGCCGCCCATGATGCGCCGCTTCAAGAATTCCGGCCTGGTGCTGGCGGCCTGCATTTGGGGATCGTAGTTGCTCTCTAGCGCGATGCTGTCTAGGTCGCGGAAGCGGTCGAAGAAGGCGCACGGCACGTGGCCGAGGTCCGTAGCGTAGCCGATGCGATAGCTGAATCCATCGAAGACGAAGCCGTGGGAGCCGAGCGTATCGTGCGCAAAGCGCACGGGCTCGCAGGTCAGTCCTGCCAGAGGCATGAACGTCCTGCTATCGAAAGACCGGATGAGACGGGCGAGCTCCGGAACGCGGGCGGAGAGGGCGCCGACCTTGTTGACGTGGCAGTAAATGGGAACGTTGGCCCGCAGCAGCGTTGCTGCCCAGGTCGGCGAGAAGTGATCCCGATCGAGGTGCGTCAGACAGACCGCGCCGATGTCATCGAGATCGACCTCAGTGCCGGCCAGGCGTTCGGCCATTGTGCGCGGGCCAATTCCCGCGTCGATGAGCAGCACGCCGCTCGGCGCCCGCACGATGGAGGCGTTTCCGGCGGACCCGCTGGCAAGGACGCAGAGTTCCAGAGTCATCCCCCACCTCGACGCGGAACTTACGGTTCGAGGGCATTACCCGTAGTCGGCTGGGTGCTACAGCGCAACACTTAGGCGGCAGGACCCACGCAAGTAGGCCTGGGTTCTCTCGGCGGCATCACTTCCGCATTCGCGGTCGGTGTAGGAGACGGTCGGTTTCAAGCTCGCGTGGAACGTGTCGAGCGAGAGGTCGACACACGAATCTGACCCGATTGTAGCGCGTCAATCTGGGTGAGACGGCGGGCGGCGATCGATAGAGATTGCGGCGGCCGATAGCGAGTGCACGATCATCTCGATTCGTTCCGCCGGCAAGTCGTTTCTGATTGTCGCTGATGTCGCGGTCTAATTTTCGATGCGGTTT